>JAIXWZ010000019.1 GCA_027491035.1 Comamonadaceae bacterium
CACCCCAGGGCAGCGACTGAGGAAGTGGCCGCCGCCCACGTCGGGAAACAGCCCGATCTTGGTTTCGGGCATGGCCATCTTGGTGTTCTCGGTGACGATGCGCAGGGCGATGCCCTGACACAAGCCCATGCCGCCGCCCATCACCACGCCGTCCATGAAGGCCACGATGGGCTTGCCGTAGGTCTGGATCAGATGGTTGAGCGTGTATTCCTCGGTAAAGAAGGCCTCGAGCGATGCATCACCGGCCTGGGCCGCGTCATGAAAGTAGCGGATGTCGCCGCCCGCGCAAAAGTGACCGAACCAGCGGGCATCGGTTCCCACAGCGCCAGCCTTGTTGCTGCCGCGCAAGGCCACGATATGCACCGAGGGGTCGTCGCGCCAAGCCAGCAAGGCGGCGGTGAGATCGCGGATCATGCCCAGCGACAAGGCATTGAGCGCCTGCGGGCGGTTGAGGCTGATGAGCCCGGCGCTGGCGCCTCGCTCGGCCAGCACAGCCAGATCGGCCTGGGACATGGGGCACCTACTGAAGTTGACGTTGTTTCAGGCCAATCCACTCATTGGCCACCAAAGCACCGATCACGAGAGAGCCGCCTAGCAGCACGGCCGAACCCGGATCTTCGCCGGCGCCCAGCCAGGCCCACGCAATCCCGAAAATCACCTCCAGCAGGGCCAGCAAGGAGATCTCGGGCGCTTTGAGCACCGACGCACAGACGACCGACAGCACGCAAGGAATGGCCAACTGGGTCAGCCCAAGCAAGGCCAGCCAGGCGATGTCTTGGTGACTGGCCGATAGCGGCAGAGCCAGCGGCAAGGTGCCCAGAGTCGACAGCACAGCGCCGACCAGCACCGCTGGGATCAGGTCGATCTTGCGACCTTGCGCCTGACAGCGCTGCACCACCGTCCAATTGATCGCACCGGCGATCGGCACGAGCAAGGCGATGGCCGTGCCCGCCAGCTGCCGAGCGTCACCCAGCGCAAACTGCTCGCCGAACATCCAGGTGATCCCCAGGCCAGCGACGCAAATCGCGATCCAGGTGCGAGCCGGCAGACGGTGGCCGGTGAACACGCGTGCGACCACAGCCGTCAGCAAGGGGCCTATGGCCAGTGTCACCAAGACATTGCCCACGGTGGTCAGGCTCAGCGCGAGCATGAAGGCGGTGAACATCACGCTCCAGCACAGGCCCGACAGCCACAGCCACTTGCCGCCGTCTTTGAGCTTGGTGAACACCGTCCGCCCCTGGAAAAGTGGCAGGATGATCAGCAGCGAGATGACGGTGAAAAAGCTGCGCCAGAAGGTGATTTCAAAACTGCGAGCCTGCTCCAACTGGCGCGTGACCACGCCAGCGGTCGACCACATCAGGGTGACCAGCACCATAAGCAAGACGGCGCGCGAGTGATCGAGTTTCATGGCATCCGGACGGTTAGGGCCAGCCTAGGTTAGGGCTGGTCTATTGTGTCAGGCACAGCGGCGTGGGCCCCGTCGACCTGGGCTCAAGCTTCGCGGCTCGCGCGCTTGCGCTCGTGCTCCTTGAGGTGGCGCTTGCGCAAACGCACACTCTTGGGTGTGATTTCAACGAGCTCGTCGTCTTCGATGAACTCCACGCCGTACTCGAGCGTCAGGTCAATCGGCGGCGTGATCTTGATGGCATCTTCCTTGCCGCTGACGCGGAAATTGGTCAGCTGCTTGGTGCGCGTGGCATTGACCACCAGGTCGTTGTCGCGGCTGTGGATGCCCACGATCATGCCTTCGTACACCGGGTCATTGGCCTTGACGAACATGCGGCCACGGTCGTCGAGCTTGCCCAACGCATAAGTGAAGATCTCGCCGTCGTCCATGGAAATCAACACGCCGTTTTTGCGGCCACCGATGTCACCCTTGTGCGGCTCGTAGCTGTCGAAGATGTTGGAAATCAGGCCAGAGCCACGGGTCAGGTTCAGAAATTCATTGGAAAAGCCGATCAGCCCTCGCGCCGGGATGCGGTATTCCAGGCGCACCCGGCCGCGGCCGTCGGGGTCCATATTGACCAGCTCGCCCTTGCGCTCACCGAGCGCCTGCATGACGCCGCCCTGGTGTTGGTCTTCGATGTCGGCTGTGACCAGCTCGATGGGCTCGCAGCGCTCGCCGTTGATCTCCTTGTAGACCACGCGGGGCTTGGAGACCGCCAGCTCATAGCCTTCGCGGCGCATGTTCTCCAGCAAGATGGTCAGGTGCAGCTCGCCGCGGCCCATGACCTCGAACACGCCCTCTTCGTTGGTTTCCTTCACCCGCAGCGCCACGTTGTGCTGCAGCTCCTTTTGCAGCCGGTCCCAGATTTGGCGGCTGGTCACGAACTTGCCTTCACGGCCGGCCAGCGGGCTGGTGTTGACGCAAAAGTTCATGGTCAAAGTGGGCTCGTCCACCTTGAGCATGGGCATGGGCATGGGAGTGGCCAGGTCAGTGACTGTGACCCCGATGCCGATATCTGCAATGCCGTTGATCAGCACGATGTTGCCCGGTCCAGCTTCGGTCACTTGCACGCGGTCCAGGCCCTGAAAGGTCAGGACCTGATTGATACGGCCCTTGATGGTTCGCCCGTCCGGGCCTTCCATCACGGCCACATCTTGGCCGGGCTTGATGGTGCCCTGGCTGATGCGGCCCACGCCAATTCTCCCGACGAAGGTGGAGAAATCCAGCGCCGAAATTTGCAACTGCAGGGGGGCGGCAGGATCGCCCTGCTGAGGCGGCACATGCTTGAGCACGGTCTCGAAGAGGGCCGACATGTCTGGGCCCCACTGCTCGCCTGGCGCGCCCTCGGTCAGAGACGACCAGCCATTGATGCCGGAGGCATAAACCACTGGGAAGTCCAATTGCTCGTCGTTGGCACCGAGCTTGTCAAACAGGTCAAAAGCCGCGTTGATCACCGCGTCGGGCTTGGCACCGGGCTTGTCGACCTTGTTGACCACCACGATGGGCTTGAGACCCAGCGCAAGGGCCTTCTTGGTGACGAAGCGGGTCTGCGGCATCGGCCCTTCCTGCGCGTCAATGAGCAGCACCACGCCGTCGACCATGGACAAGGCGCGTTCAACCTCGCCGCCAAAGTCGGCGTGGCCGGGCGTGTCGACGATGTTGATGTGGGTGCCCTTCCAGGACACCGCGCAATTCTTGGCCAAGATGGTGATGCCGCGCTCGCGCTCGATGGCGTTGTTGTCCATCACCGTGTCCACAATCTTCTCGTGCTCGGCAAAAGTGCCCGATTGGCGCAGCAGCTGATCGACCATGGTGGTCTTGCCGTGGTCGACGTGGGCGATGATGGCGATGTTGCGGATTTGCTTGCTCATGCGGGTTTCCTTCAGGCCAGGCTCGCCGAGGCGGCTGGCACGCTTTCCAAGATCTGTTGAATTTCGAGCGGGCTCAACAAACGGCCCGGTATCAGTTCGCCTGCACGCACATGGGCCGTGCCCAGCAAGGCTTTGGGCTCGCGCGCATAGACCGCCACCTGCGCCGCATCGGGCCAGTGACCGCGCCGGCGCATGCCGCTGAGAAAACGCCCGCTATTGTCATCATCGAGGGTGACAGCCGCGTGACCGGGCAAGAGATGATCGACGGGCTCAAGCGCGGCGCGCCGCGCATCGGGCTCCATCGCCTCGAGCCGCTCCAGGGTGGTGCACTGGGCCACATCAAACGGCCCGGTCTGCAGCCGGCGCAGCGCGCTCAGGTGAGCGCCGCAACCCAAGGCAGATCCAATGTCCTCACCCAAGGTGCGAATGTAGGTGCCCTTGCTGCAGCGCACGCGCAGGCGCAAGAAGGGCGCGGGGCCGTCGAGCTGCGAGGCCAGCAGTTCGAGTTCATGGATCACCACGTCACGGGCTTGGCGCTCCACCGTCTGTCCCTGGCGGGCATATTCATACAAGGCCTTGCCATCTTTTTTCAAGGCGCTGTGCATGGGCGGCACCTGGCTGATGGGCCCAGTGAAGCGATTCAAGGTCTCGACCACCTGGCCGATCGTGCATTGCACCGGCAGCGTCTCGAGCACCTCGCCCTCGGCATCGGCGGTCGAGGTTCGCACGCCCAGCCGCACGTCGGTCTGGTAGGTTTTGTCGGCATCGAGGTGCAACTGGCTGAACTTGGTGGCCGCGCCAAAGCAAAGGGGCAGCACGCCCGTGGCCAAAGGGTCCAAGGTGCCCGTATGACCCGCTTTTTCGGCGCGCAGCAACCATTTAGCCTTTTGCAAGGCCTGATTGCTGGACAGACCCAGCGGTTTATCAAGCAGCAGCAGCCCATGCACAGGGCGCCGCTGCACCCTGGTGCGTGGCGCGTGCATGCTTCAGTCGTCCTTTGAACGCGAGGACACCGCCTTGGCGATCAAGGCATTCATGTCGGCGGCACGCTCCGTGGTGCGGTCAAAAACAAAGTGCAACGTGGGCACGGTGTGGATCATGAGCCGCTTGAACAGGCCGTTGCGCAAAAAGCCCGCCGCTTGGTTGAGCGCGTCTTGCGTCTCCTGTGGCTGACCCACCAAGATACTGAAAAACACCTTGGCGTGGGCATAGTCGGGCGTGACCTCGACGCTTTGGATGGTCACCATGCCCACCCTCGGGTCCTTGAGCTCGCGCGCGATCAGCTCCGTCAGATCGCGCTGGATCTGATCGGCCACTCGGAAACCACGGTTGGCAGTGGATGACTTCTTGCGCATAAATAACCAGCATGGACGTGCGCCGCGCCAGCATGCAGGCGCGGCGGGGTCCACTTAGCGTCTGGAATCAGACCCCAAGGGTCCGGGCCACTTCCTTGATCTCGAAGAACTCCAGCTGATCGCCCTCTGCGATGTCGTTGTAGCCCTTGATGTTCAAGCCGCACTCGAAGCCTTCCTTGACTTCGCGGGCATCGTCCTTGAAGCGCTTGAGCGATTCGAGCTCACCGGTAAAGACCACGACGTTGTTGCGCAGCAGGCGCACCCGGGCGCTGCGGCGAACAACGCCCGAGGTGACCATACAGCCGGCAATCGAGCCGATCTTGCTGACCTTGAAGACCTGGCGGATCTCGGCATTGCCGATGACTTCTTCCTTCTTGTCCGGGGTGAGCATGCCCGACATGGCTGCGCGCAATTCATCGACCGCGTCGTAAATGATGTTGTAGTAGCGCAGATCGATGCCGTTGTGCTCGGCCACCTTGCGGGCCTGGCCATCGGCACGGACATTGAAACCAATTACCACCGCCTTGGAGGCAATGGCCAGGTTGATGTCGGACTCGGAGATGGCGCCCACGGCCGAGTAGACCAGCTGCACTTTGATCTCGTCATTGGACAGCTTGAGCAGCGATTGCGCCAAGGCTTCTTGCGAGCCCTGAACGTCGGCCTTGATGATGATAGGCAAAGTCTTGACTTCGCCGGAGGCCATGTCGGAGAACATGTTCTCGAGCTTGGCCGCTTGCTGCTTGGCCAGCTTGGTGTTGCGGAACTTGCCCGCCCGGTACGTGGCGATTTCGCGCGCCCGGCGCTCGTCAGACAGCACCATGAACTCGTCGCCTGCCTGTGGCACCTCGGTCAGGCCCTGGATCTCAACCGGGATGGACGGACCAGCCGATTCAGTCTTGCGGCCGTTCTCATCGAGCATGGCACGCACGCGCCCGTAGGTCTGGCCGGCCAGCACCACATCGCCCGTCTTGAGCGTGCCGGACTGCACCAGCACCGTGGCCACTGGGCCGCGCCCCTTGTCAAGTTCAGCCTCGATCACCAGACCCTTGGCCATGGCCTCGACCGGCGCGCGCAGCTCGAGCACCTCGGCTTGCAGTAAGACCTGTTCGAGCAGAGCGTCGACGCCCTGCCCCGTCTTGGCCGATACCGGCACGAAGGGAGAGTCACCACCGAATTCCTCGGGCACCACTTCTTCGGCCACCAATTCGCTCTTGACGCGATCGAGGTTGGCATCGGGCTTGTCGATCTTGTTGATGGCCACCACGATGGGCACGCCGGCTGCCTTGGCGTGCTTGATCGCCTCCTTGGTCTGCGGCATCACGCCGTCGTCGGCTGCCACCACCAAGATCACGATGTCCGTGGCTTGCGCACCACGGGCCCGCATCGCCGTAAAGGCCTCGTGGCCGGGGGTATCAAGAAAGGACACCATACCGCGCGGCGTTTGCACATGGTAGGCACCGATGTGCTGCGTGATCCCGCCCGCCTCGCCTGCGGCCACCTTGGCGCGGCGGATGTAGTCAAGCAAAGAGGTCTTGCCGTGATCGACGTGACCCATGACCGTCACCACCGGCGCACGCGGCACTGACGGTGCACTTTGGCCTTGCACCTCTTCGGCGGTGAATGCTTCCGGATCGTCAAGCGCCGCCGTGACCGCCTTGTGGCCCATTTCTTCGACCACGATCATGGCGGTGTCTTGGTCCAGCGGCTGATTGATGGTCGCCAGCTGTCCGAGCTTCATCAGGTGCTTGATGACCTCGGAGGACTTGATGCTCATCTTGTGGGCCAGCTCAGAGACCGTGATGGTCTCTGGCACGTGCACCTCGAGGGCCTTGAACTCGGAAGGTGCCGAGAACGAGGTGTCGACGCGCGAGTCGCGGTCGCCGCGCCGCCCGCCGCGCGGTCCCGCGCGCCAGCTGCCTCGCGACGGCACTGCAGCAGCCCCGCGCGTCTTGATTTCCTTTTTCTTGGCGCTGTCGTCCTTCCAGGTCGACGACAGGTTCTCCGATTTGACTTCCTTGCGACCTGGCACGGCCGGCGCCGGCGCGGCAGCGGTCTTGGCCGGGGCCCCTGGCGCTGCGGCGGGTTTGTGCAAGGTGCCCTTCATGGCAGCCTTGGCCGGCTCGGGTGGCGGTGGGGGACTGATCACCCGCTTGGGCGCGTTGAGCATGGCGCGAATGCTGGCCGCCTCGGCTTCGGCTTTGCGGCGGCGCTCCTGCAGCTCATGGGCGCGTGCGGCCTCGGCCTGAAACTCGGCCTGCGCCTTGCTCTTGGCCGCTGCGGCATCGGCCGCATCGCTGGCGGCGCGGTCGGCCTCTTGCTGCGCCTTGGCCTGCTGCGCCTGCTCGGACAGCGGTGCAGCGGGTGCGGCTGTGCGGGCCTGCTCGGCCGCTTTGGCTTCTTGCTCCAAACGCAGCTCTTCCTGCCGGGCGCGCTCGCGCGCCTCCTGCTCTTCCCGCTGGCGGCGTTTTTGAGCCAGGTCTTCTTCCTGGCGACGCAGCAACTCGGCCTGGCGCTTGGCTTCCTCTTCTCGCCGGGCCAATTCAACCGGGTCGATCGCAACCACCACGGGTGCCTCAGGCACCGGCGCAGGGGTCTCCTGCGCAACGGCCTCGGAGCCGTCTTCGCGCTTGATGAAGGTGCGCTTCTTGCGCACCTCCACCTGGATCGTGCGCGCCTTGCCGGTGGCATCGGCCTGCTTGATCTCAGAGGTCTGCTTTTTGACCAAGGTGATCTTCTTGCGCTCGGGCGCAGCCGTGCCATGGCTGGCCTGCAGATAGGTCAGCAGCTTTTGCTTGTCAGCCTCTGACAAGGAGTCGGTGTCGGCCTTTTTGGCCACACCGGCCGCGCTCAACTGCTCGAGCAGCAGTGCAGTGGGCTTGTTGAGTTCCGCTGCGAATTCAGCGACATTGGTGGTACTGGACATAGTGGGGATTCCCGGCCTCCATGATCATTGCGCCTGCTCGGCAGATTCATCGGCGAACCAGTGGGCGCGCGCCGTCATGATCAGGACCTTGGCCTCCTCGGGCGTCTGGCCAGTGATCTCGGTCAATTCGTCGACGGCCAGATCGGCCAGGTCGTCGCGAGTATGTACGCCCGCTTGCGTGAGCTGGGCGATCAGTTCAGGGGTCAGCCCCTGGATGTCGCGCAGATTCTGCGACACCTCTTCCATGTTCTCTTCGCGGGCGATGTCCATGGTCAGCAAGGCATCTTTGGCCCGGTTGCGCAGCTCATTGACGGTGTCCTCGTCAAACGACTCGATCTCGAGCAT
This sequence comes from Comamonadaceae bacterium, assembly GCA_027491035.1. Classification (GTDB taxonomy): domain Bacteria; phylum Pseudomonadota; class Gammaproteobacteria; order Burkholderiales; family Burkholderiaceae_C; genus Polaromonas. The sequence continues at coordinate 7,942 of JAIXWZ010000019.1, forward strand.
TTCCTGCAGCGGCACATAGGCGACCTCTTCCAGGCTGGTGAAGCCCTCGGCGATCAGAATGTCGGCAATCTCCTCGTCGACATCGAGCTTGTCCATGAAAAGCTTACGCGCCGAATCGGTCTCGCTGGCCTGCTTCTGGGCCGACTCGTCGGCGGTCATGATGTTGATCTTCCAGCCCGTCAGGTCAGAGGCCAGGCGCACGTTTTGCCCCCCGCGGCCGATCGAGATGGCGAGGTTTTCCTCGTCGACCACCACATCCATCGCGTGTTTTTCCTCGTCAACCACAATGGATTGGACATTGGCCGGCGCCAGAGCGCCAATGACAAATTGGGCAGGATCTTCGCTCCACAGCACGATGTCCACCCGCTCGCCCGCCAGTTCGTTGGTCACCGCATTGACGCGGGTGCCGCGCACACCGACGCAGGTGCCAATCGGGTCGACCCGCTTGTCATGCGAGAGCACTGCAATCTTGGCGCGTGAGCCCGAATCGCGGGCGCACGATTTGATCTCGAGCAGGCCTTGCTCGATCTCGGGCACTTCCTGGCGAAACAACTCGATCATGAACTCGGGCGCCGTGCGCGAAAGCAAAATCGGTGCGCCGCGCAAGGTGGCGTCGACCGCCATGATCATGGCGCGCACCCGGTCGCCCGAGCGCAGGTTTTCTTTAGGGATCATGTCGCTGCGGCGCAGGCGCCCTTCGACACGGCCCGACTCCACAATCAGGTCGCCCTTGTCCAGGCGCTTGACGGTGCCGACAAAAATCTTTTCACCGCGGGACATGAAGTCATTGAGCAGCATCTCGCGCTCGGCGTCGCGGATCTTTTGCAGGATCACCTGCTTGGCCGCCTGTGCGCCAATCCGGCCGATGGGCAGGCTGTCAACTGGCTTTTCGATGTAGTCGCCCTCTTCGATGTCGGCCAATTGGTCGCGCGCATCGCTGAGCATCTCCTCGCCTTCGGGGTTTTGCAGTCCGGCCTCGTCCGGCACCACCAGCCAGCGCCGGAAGGTTTCGTAGTTGCCACTGTCGCGGTCCACGGCAACACGGATGTCGGTGCCTTCCGCATAGACCTTCTTGGTCGCCGAAGCCAGCGCCAATTCCACCGCACCAAACACCACGTCGCGCTCTACGTTTTTTTCACGCGAGATGGCATCGACCAACATCAACAGTTCGCGATTCATGTCACACGCCTGCCTTTCCTCTAGATTCCAATTCCTTGCTGACTCCGGGCGCCTTGGGTTTGCGCCCCTTGAAGTCGACCACCGGTGCGAGGCGGGCCTGCGCCACGTCCTCCAGCACGAAACCGAGCGCCAGCAGCGGTGCTGGCGCCTTCTTGCGACTGATCTTCTGCCCAGGCTTGGGCAGCGGCTCATCGGACCACGAAATTTGCCAGCCCGACTCGGTCTGCTCGAGCACGCCCCGAAACTTTTTGCGGTTGGCCGCGACGCCCAGCGCCGCCTGCGCACCAATGGGCGCCTTGAGCGTCAGGTCGATCAATTGCCCGACGAAGCGCTCAAAGTCCCTCACGCCCTTGAGCGGCCGGTCGATACCGGGCGAGCTGACCTCAAGCCGCGCGTAATCGACCCCTTCAACTTCCAGCACAAACTGCAACTGCCGCGTCACGCGCTCGCAGTCTTCTGCATTGATGAAGCGCTCGGTGCCGTCCCAGGGCCAGTCGATCGTCAGACGCAGCAAACCGCCACCGGTGCGCTCTATGTCGACCAGTTCAAAACCCAGGCCACCTACCGCCTGCTCTACTGCCTCGTGTAGCCCCATCTCGCCTTGCAGCCCCAGCTTTTTCACTGGCCCGGGCGACGCGGATCGCGACCTGCGTCGCACGGGCTCCAAAATAAGACGACCAAAAAAAATGGGCGGTGGATACCCGCCCATTTGGTCGTGAAGTAAGTATTGTAGCGCACGAAGGAGCTCGCGCCAACCTTCGGCCCGAAAATTGCTGCGGGCAGTCCGGCCACGCAGAGCGATCCACGCCCCGTCATTGCGCCCTCACCTCCCGATGACGTATTTTGCAGACCTTCCCTAGCCGTGCTGCTCAGTTGAACTGGGCCAAGCGGCTGCGCCAACGTCGGCCGACTCCACCAGCATGCGGGTGTAGGGGTGTGACGGATGGGCCAGCACTTGCAGTGCAGGGCCACGCTCGACGACACAGCCGTCTTTCATGACCATGACCTCATGGGCCATGGCCTGGATCACCTGCACATCATGCGTGATCAGCAGGTAGCTCAGCTGCCGCTCGTGCTGCAGCCGCACCAGCAGGGCCAGAACCTGCTTTTGCACCGTCACATCGAGGGCACTGGTCGGCTCGTCAAGAACCAGCAGTTGCGGCTCGACCACCAAGGCGCGTGCAATGGCGATGCGTTGACGCTGGCCGCCCGAAAACTCGTGCGGATAGCGCTGCAGCAGGCCCGGGAACTGGGTTTCGGTCAGGCCCACATCGGCCAGGGTCTGCAGCACCTTGTCGCACCGCTCTTGCGGCCCCATGCCGGGGTGGTGAACGGCCAGCCCTTCGCCGACGATTTCTTCGATCGTCATGCGCGGGGACAGCGAGGAGAAAGGATCCTGAAACACCACCTGAATTTGCCGCCGCAAGGCCTTGTTGCCCGCCGCGCGCTCGCTCCAGCTCTGCTGGCCCATGCGGATTTCACCCTCGAAGGGCTGCAGGCCCAGCAGCGCCAGCGCCAGGGTCGACTTGCCCGAGCCCGATTCGCCCACCACGCCGACTGTGCAGCCGGGCGCAATCGACACGCTCGCTTGATCGACCGCAAGAAAGGAGCCCGGTTTGAACCAGCCGCGCACCCCAGAGCGCCGGACGGGGTAGCGCACGCTGACGTCCTGGGCCTGTAGCCAGGGCGGCGCCGGCGCGACATCTGCCAAATCGCGCTGCGGCCGGCTGGCCAGCAGCTGACGGGTGTAAGGGTGCTCCGGCTGGCCGAAGACCCGCGCCACTGGGCCGTGCTCGACAATGCGGCCATGCTCCATCACCGCCACCCGGTCGGCGAAGCGACGCACCAAGTTGAGGTCGTGCGTGATCAGGAGCACCGCCATGGAATTTTTTTGCTGCAGCTGCGAGAGCAGCTCCAGAATCTGGCCGCGCAAGCTCACGTCGAGCGCCGTCGTCGGCTCATCGGCGAGCAGCAAGCGGGGCTGGCAAGCCAGCGCCATCGCGATCATGGCGCGCTGGCGCTGGCCGCCGGAGAGCTGGTGGGCAAAGCTGCGGGCCCGTCGCTCGGGCTCGGCAATGCCGGTTTGCGCCAGACAGGCGATGGCCGCTTGCCACGCCTCGGCCCGCGTCAGCCCCTGCTTGAGCTGCAGCACCTCGGCAATCTGATCGCCAATTGAAAACAGCGGATTGAGCGCCGTCATCGGCTCCTGAAAAATCATCGCGATCTGGCTGCCGCGCAGCGCGCGCAGTTGCCGCTCCGGCAAGGCCATCAAGTCCTGTGGTTCGGACTCAGGCAGGTGCAGCAGCGCCTGCCCCTCGGTGCTCGCGCCTTGTGCCAGCCCGAGCAGGCTCAGGGCCGTGACGGTCTTGCCTGAGCCCGACTCACCCACCAGCGCCAGCTTTTCACCCTGCCCGATCTCAAAATCAATGCCCTTGACCACCACCTGGTTGGCAAAGGAGACGGTCAGCCGCCGCACCTCAAGCAAAGGGCTGCTCATCGGTCGGCCTTTCTCGGGTCAAGCGCATCGCGCAGGGCATCGCCCATGAAAGTGAGCAACAGCAAAGTGCCCACGAGGACGCAAAAGGTCGACAGGGAAATCCACCAGGCATCGATGCTGTTTTTGCCCTGGGACAGCAACTCGCCGAGCGAGGGGGTGCCCGGCGGCACGCCCAGGCCCAGAAAATCGAGTGAGGTCAGCGCCAAAATCGCCGCGCTCATGCGAAACGGCAAGAAGGTGACCACGGGTGTCAGGCTGTTGGGCAGCACGTGGCGCCAAATGATCTGCCAGCTCGACAGGCCCATGGCGCGCGCAGCACGAACATAGTCCATCTGCCGGTTGCGCAGAAACTCGGCGCGCACATAGTCCGACAGGCCCATCCAGCCAAACAGGCTCAGCAAGATCAGCAGCAGCGAGACGCTGGGCGCAAACACCGCACTGAAAATAATGAGCAGGTAGAGCTCGGGCATGGAGCCCCAAATTTCAATGAAGCGCTGAAAGGCCAGATCGGTCTTGCCGCCAAAAAAGCCCTGTATCGCGCCGGTGATCACGCCCAGCAACACGCCGGTGAACGTCAGGGCCAGCGCGAAAAGCACACTGACCCGAAAGCCGTAGATCAGCTGCGCCAAAAGGTCCCGCCCGCGGTCATCGGTGCCCAGAAAATTGTCTGCCGTCGGGCGCGAGGGGTTGGGCTCGCGGGCGAAGTAGTTGATGGTCTTGGGCCCATAGGGATTGGGCGCAAAAATCGCCCAATTCCCCCCCTCGCGCAGCCGCTGGCGAATAAAGGGGTCGTGGTAATCGGTGGCGGTGTCGAAATCGCCGCCGAAGACCTTTTCTGGGTAACTGACCACAACCGGGTAGTACAGCTGCCCCTGGTAGCGCACCACCAACGGCCGGTCGTTCGAGACCAGCTCGGCAGCAAGACTGAGCAGCACCAGGGTGCAAAACACCAGCAGGCTCCAAAAGCCCAGTCGGTTGCGCCGAAAGCGCCGCCAGGCACGTCGTGCCGGCGAAGCGGACGGCGCGGCCAAAACGGGGGAGGCCTGCAGATCAGTCGAATCGGACACGCGGATCCACCCAAACGTAACACAGGTCACTGATCAGCTTGGTCACCAAGCCGATCAGGGTAAAAAGGTAGAGCGTGCCCAGCACCACCGGATAGTCACGCCGGATCACACTCTCGTAGCTCAACAGCCCCAAGCCGTCGAGCGAGAAGAGCGTCTCGATCAGCAAAGAGCCGGTGAAGAAGGCCCCAATGAAGGCCGCCGGGAAGCCGGTGACGATAGGAATCAGGGCATTGCGAAACACATGCTTGTAGAGCACCTGCCTTTGCGCCAGTCCCTTGGCGCGCGCCGTGATCACATATTGCTTGCGGATTTCCTCCAGAAAAGCGTTCTTGGTCAGGATGGCCGTGACCGCAAAACTGCCCAGCACCATGGCGATCACGGGCAGGCAGATGTGCCACAGGTAGTCGACGATGCGCGCGCCCCAGGACAGCTCGGCCCAGTTGCTCGAGGTCAGCCCTCGCAACGGAAACCATTGCAGTTGCCCGCCAAAGACCACCAGCAGCACCACGCCCAGCACAAAGCCCGGAATCGCGTAACCGACCAGCACCAGCAAGGTGGTGAGCGTGTCAAAGCGCGATCCGGCTCTCACCGCCTTGGCCACGCCCAGGGGAACGGCGACCAAATAGCTGATGAAAAACGTCCAAAGCCCCAGGCTGATCGACACCGGTAGCTTTTCGATGATGAGGTCGGAAACCGCCTTGTTTTGAAAAAAGCTCTTGCCCAAGTCGAACTGGGCGAACTGCACCAGCATCTGGAAAAAGCGCTCATGGGCGGGCTTGTCGAATCCGTACAGGGCCTTGATCTGCTCGATGCGCTTGGGGTCGACCCCCTGGGCGCCCCGATAACTCAGGCCGCCGCTTTCGGCGCCCGCCCCGCCAGCACCAACCTTGGCTTCGGCCAGATACTGCTCGACCGGGCCGCCCGGAACGAACTGGATCACCACGAAGGTCAGCAACAGCACGCCCAGCAGGGTCGGGATCATGAGCAACAGGCGCTTGACGATATAGGCCAGCATCAACGGCTCCACCAGGTAAACACCGCCCAGATTTCACCGGTCACATAAGGCGGCATCTGCGGCGGGCGGGACAGACGCTGCTGGTTGTAGACCATGCGATGGGTCGGCGCGGACCACTGGGGCACCAGCACATGGCTGTGGGCGATGACGCGCTCGAGCGCGCGGCAAGCTGGCAGCAACTCGGCCCGGGTCTTGGCTGCCACCATGCGCACAATCAGCGCATCGACCGCCGGGCTGCTCATGCCCGTCAGGTTGCCCGAATCCTCGGTGACAGCGGCCTTGCTGCCAAACAGGTCGGCGTACTCTTGCCCCGGACTGTGCGTGCCGCCGTAGGCGATGGTGGTGATGTCGAAATCAAATTTTTGCAGGCGCTGCTGGTACAGAGCGAAATCGACCGCCCGGAAATTGAGCTTGATGCCCAGTTTTTCGAGGTTGCGCGCCCAGGGCGAGACCACCCGCGCCCCGCCCTCGTTGCTGTCGAGGTAGTTGATCTCAAAGGCCTGCCCCTGCGCGTTGCGCAGCACGCCCTGCTCGATCGTCCAGCCCGCCTGGGCCAACAGGTCGCGGGCGCGACGCAGGTTTTGCCGCAGGCTGCCATCGCCGTCGGTGCGCGGCGCTTGCGCCATGGGGCCAAACGCTGCAGCGGGCACTTGCCCGCGCCAGGGCTCGAGCAGCGCCGCTTCGGCCGGCGCGGGCTCGCCACTGGCCTGGCAGTCGGTGTTGCCAAACAGCCCGTTCACGCGCTGGTAGGCGCCGTAGAACAGCTGCCGGTTCATCCACTCGTAGTCCATGGCCAGGCCCAGCGCCTGGCGCACGCGAACGTCTTTGAACTTGTCGCGCCGCACGTTGATCACGAAGCTCTGAAAGCCCGAGGGCAGGCGATGCTTGAACTCGCCCTTGAACAGCTCACCGCTGTCAAAACGCTTGCCCTTGACCCGCCGCGCCCAATCGCCCGCGGAAAAGAAGCGCATCAGATCGAATTCACCGGCCTTGAGCGCTTCGAGTCGGGCGGTGTTGTCCTTGTAGATCTTGACGGTGATCTGGTCGAAGTTGGCCATGCCCCGGCGCACATTGAGATCGCGCCCCCAGTAGGCCGGATCGCGCACATAGGTGATGTCCTTGCCAAAGCGCACCGGCCCGATCCTGTAGGGACCGCTGCCGATCGGGATGTCCATGACCACCTGGTCAAAGCGCTTGGGCTTGCCGGCCTCCACCCCCCAGTTGCGGCTGAAAACGGGCAAGCCTCCCACCGTCAGTGGCAGCTCACGGTTGGGCTTTTTGAAGCGGTAGCGCACGGTGCGCTCGTCGACCACGTCGATGCCGGCCACGTCGTCGAGCAAGGTCTTGTAGGCCGGCGACGTGTGGGGGCCCATCAGCGTGTCAAAGCTGTGCTTGACGTCGGCCGCCAGCACCGGCGAGCCGTCGTGAAAGCGCGCTTGCGGTCGCAGCCTAAAGGTGGCGCTCAGGCCGTCGGCGGCCACAGCGACATCTTCGGCGAGCAAACCGTAGCCCGAGCCAGTTTCATCAAGCGAGGCCGCCAGCAGGCTGTCGAACATCAGGTCCGACAGGTAAGCCGGCGCGCTGCCTTTGATGGTGAAAGGGTTGTACTTGTCAAAGGTCGAGGCGCGGGAGTTGCTCACCAGCCGCAACGAACCACCGCGCGGGGCCTGCGGATTGACGTAATCAAAATGGGCAAAGCCCTCGGGGTACTTCAAGTCGCCCCAAAGTGCATAACCGTGAGCGGACCAGCCCACAGTGGGCAGAGCGCTCAAGACGAGCAGCGCACCGACTTTGGCGATGATCCGGAGCAATGACCTCATGCGACAATTCTGCCGCAAGATGCAAAGGCCAGACAGCGCTGGGGCATGCAGGCACCCGCTGAGCGACCAAAAGGACATGACATGGGATTTTTGACCGGCAAGAAACTGCTCATCACGGGGGTGCTGTCCAACCGCTCCATCGCCTACGGGATCGCCCGCGCTTGTCATGCGCAAGGCGCCGAACTGGCTTTTAGCTACGTCGGCGAGCGCTTCAAGGACCGCATCACCGATTTTGCTGCAGAATTCGGCTCCAGCCTGGTGTTTGACTGCGATGTCGGCAGCGACGAGCAGATTGAGCGCCTGTTCCAGGACCTGGCGGTGCATTGGCCGCAGTTTGACGGCTTCGTGCACGCCATTGGCTATGCGCCGCGTGAAGCGATTGCCGGCGATTTTCTGGAGGGGCTCTCGCGCGAAGCCTTCCGGATCGCCCATGACATCAGCGCTTACAGTTTCGCGGGCATGGCCAAGGCCGCCGCGCCCATGCTGCGCGACAAATCGGCCCTGCTGACCCTGTCCTATCTAGGCGCTGTGCGCACCGTCACCAACTACAACACCATGGGCCTGGCCAAAGCCAGCCTGGAGGCTTCGGTGCGCTATCTGGCCGAATCGCTGGGCCCCAAAGGAGTGCGGGTCAATGGCATCAGCGCCGGCCCGATCAAGACGCTGGCGGCCAGCGGCATCAAGGGCTTTGGCAAGATCCTCAGCGTCGTCGCTGAGGCCTCGCCCATCCGCCGCAACGTCACCATCGACGATGTCGGCAACGTCGCCGCGTTTTTGCTCAGCGACCTGGCCGGCGGCGTGACGGCTGAAATCACCTATGTCGACGGTGGCTTCAGCCAGGTGGTCGGCGGCATCGCCGAGCCGGCTGAGCGTTAAGCCGGCCGGCCCAGTCCTTCCGTCTCCGAGCGGCTCCGAGCGGCTCCGAGCGGGTCCGACCGGCCCCATGGCGGGGCGTGCAAGCCAGCTTGGCAACCCCGGTGGGATAATGCCGCTCCATGAGTATCACCATCAAGGATGAGGCGGGTGCTGCCGCCATGCGCCTGGCCGGGCGGCTGGCCTCCGAGGTCCTCGACTACCTCAGCCCCTTCGTCACGCCCGGCATCAGCACCAACGAAATCGACCGCCTGGCGCACCAGTACATGACGCAGGTGCAAGGCACGGTCCCAGCGCCCCTGGGCTATCAGCCGCCAGGTTACGCGCCCTACCCCAAATCGCTGTGCACCTCGGTCAACCATGTGGTGTGCCACGGCATTCCCAACGACAAGGTGCTCAAAAAGGGCGACATCGTCAACATCGACGTGACGGTCATCAAGGACGGCTGGCACGGCGACACGTCGCGCATGTTTCTCGTGGGCGACTGCTCGATTGCCGCCAAACGCCTGTGCCAGGTCACCTATGAGGCCATGTGGCATGGCATCGCAAAAGTGCGCCCCGGCGCAAGGCTGGGCGATATCGGGCACGCGATCCAAGTCTTCGCCGAGCGCCAGGGCTACAGCATCGTGCGCGAGTTCTGCGGCCATGGCATCGGCCAAAAGTTTCACGAAGAGCCCCAGGTGTTGCACTACGGGCGCCCAGGAACGCTTGAGGTGCTGCACCCGGGGATGGTCTTTACGATCGAGCCCATGATCAATTTGGGCAAGCGCGACATCAAGGACGGTCCAGAAAAAGACGGCTGGACCATCGTCACGCGCGACCATTCGCTGTCGGCGCAGTGGGAGCACACGGTGCTTGTCACCCCAGACGGCTACGAGGTGCTCACCGTGTCAGAGGGCAGTCCGGCCGTGCCCGATTTTGTGGCCGGGGCGGTCAAGGCTTAAGCCTGGCTTCGAACGGGCTGCCCGACTCGCCGCCCAACGCGTCATGACCCACGCCACGCCGATCGATCCGCTACCCCAGTGGCGCTTGGCCTACCGCCAGGGCAAGGCGCAGCTGCTGGCCGGTGCGGCCCAGGGCGCTTCAGTCAGGGGCGTGCGCTCCATTTTGCGCAAGCTCGCGCGGCACACCGATGCCACCTTGAAGATCTTGTGGCAACACGCCGGCTTTGGTGCCGATTGCGCTCTGGTGGCGGTGGGCGGCTACGGCCGCGGCGAACTTTTCCCCGCCTCCGATGTCGATGTGCTGCTGCTGCTGCCCGAACATGCCGCGCTGGAGGCGCCCGATCCCCACGGCCTGACCCTGCGCCAGCGGCTCGAGCGCTTCATCAGCCTGTGCTGGGACTGCGGCCTTGAGATCGGCTCGAGCGTGCGCACCCCCGATGAATGCCTTGAAGAGGCGCGCGGCGACATCACGATCGCCACCTCCATGCTCGAGGCCCGCTTCGTCGCCGGCTCGCGCGCGCACTGCAGCGGCTTGATCGAGCGGCTTGCAGTGCAGTTGCAGCCGCGCGATTTTTTTGTGGCCAAGACGCTCGAGATGCGCCAGCGGCACACGAAATACGAGGACACGCCCTACTCCCTCGAGCCCAACTGCAAAGAGTCGCCCGGCGGCCTGCGCGACTTGCAAGTCATCCTCTGGGTCGCGCGGGCGGCAGGGCTGGGCCGCAGCTGGGACGAGCTGGCGGCCCACGGGCTGGTGACGCCGTTCGAAGTGCGCCGCATCAAGGCCAATGAAGCCTTGCTCAGCCTGATTCGCATCCGTCTGCACCTGCTGGCTGGGCGGCGCGAAGACCGACTGGTGTTCGATCTGCAAACGGCAGTGGCCGAGTCGTTTGGCCACCGACCGGTGCTCGATGCCGATGGGCGGGTACAGCGCGGCACCATGCGAGTCAGTGAAATGTTGATGCGCCGCTATTACTGGGCGGCCAAGGCGGTGGCGCAGCTTAACCAGATCCTGCTGCTCAATATTGAAGAGCGGCTGGCGCCCAGCCACTACCAGTTGCGCCCGATCAACGAACGCTTCTCAGATCGCGGCGGCCAGCTTGAGGTCGCCTGCGACGATTTGTACCTCAACCAGCCGCAAGCCATCTTAGAGACCTTTTGGCTCCATGCCAGCACACCGGGGCTGCGGGGGCTGTCGGCGCGAACCCTGCGAGCCCTTTACAACGCTCGCAGCAGCATGGACGCGCGCTTTCGGCGCGATCCGGTCAACCGGCAGACCTTTCTGAAAATCTTGCAGCAGCCCGAGGGCATCACGCATGCCATGCGCCTGATGAACCAGACCTCGGTGCTCGGGCGCTACCTGTGGGTGTTTCGCCGCATCGTCGGCCAGATGCAGCACGACTTGTTTCATGTCTACACCGTCGACCAGCACATCTTGATGGTGCTGCGCAATGTCCGGCGCTTTTTCATGGCCGAGCATTCGCACGAATACCCCACCTGCTCTCAGCTGGCCGCCGGCTGGGACAAGCCCTGGATTTTGTACATCGCCGCGCTGTTTCATGACATTGCCAAGGGGCGCGGCGGCGACCACTCCGACTTGGGCAGCCGCGATGTCCGTCTTTTTTGCAGGCAGCATGGCATCGAGCGCCAGGACGCGCGCCTGATCGAGTTTTTGGTCGCCGAGCACCTGACCATGAGCCGCATCGCCCAAAAAGAGGACCTGAGCGATCCCGAGGTGATTGGCGCTTTTGCCCAGCGCGTGGGCAACGAGCGCAATCTGACGGCGCTGTACCTGCTGACCGTTGCCGACATCCGCGGCACCAGCCCCAAGGTCTGGAATGCCTGGAAGGGCAAGCTGCTCGGTGACCTGTACCGCTACACCCTGCGCATGCTCGGCGGACGCGCACCCGATGCAGATGCCGAAATCGAAGCGCGCAAGCGCGACGCGCTGCAGCTGCTGGCCCTGCACAGTCAGCCCTTTGAGTCGCACAAGGTCTTGTGGGACACGCTCGATGTGGGCTACTTCATGCGCCACGACGCGGCCGATATCGCCTGGCATGCGCGCCAGCTTTCGCGTCATGTCGGCCAAGGCCAGCCCATCGTGCGCGCCCGCGCGTCATCGACGGGCGAGGGGCTGCAGGTGGTGGTCTACACGCCCGATCAGAGCGACCTGTTCGCCCGCATCTGCGGCTATTTTGACCATGCGGGCTTTTCGATTCTCGATGCGCGCATCCACACCGCGAGCAACGGCTACGCGCTCGACACCTTCCAGGTGGTCAGCCCAAGCTTGGCAGAGCATCCGCGCGAGCTGACCGCGCTCATTGAGGCGCAACTCGCACGCACCCTGCAAGAAGCCGGCGCCCTGCCCTCGCCCAGCCGGGGCCGGGTGTCGCGGCGCGTCAAGAGCTTCCCCGTGGCCCCCCGAGTGACCCTGCGGCCCGACGAGAAAGCCCAGCGCTGGCTGCTGAGCATTTCAGCCAGCGACCGGGTCGGCTTGCTCTACTCAATTGCCCGGGTGCTGGCCAGCCACCGCCTGAATCTGCGACTGGCCAAGGTCACCACTTTGGGCGAGCGGGTGGAAGACACCTTTTTGATCGATGGCCCAGAGCTTCAGCAAAACAAAGCACAGATTGCGATCGAAACCGAGCTGCTGCAGGCCTTGCAGGCCTGAGGGCGGCTCCAGGCTCAGTCGTCTGAGGCGGCATCGAGGCCGGGAAACAGGACCTCGGTGAAGCCGAACCGGGTGAAGTCGCGCACCCGCATGGGGTAGAGCACGCCCATCAGGTGGTCGCATTCGTGCTGAACCACCCGCGCGTGAAAGCCCTCGACGCTGCGATCGATCGGCCGACCCTGCGGATCGATCCCCTGGTAGCGGATGCGCCGCCAGCGCGGCACCACCCCACGCAGACCGGGCACCGATAGGCAGCCCTCCCAGCCCTCCTCCTGCTCCTCGCCCAGCGGCGTGATCACCGGATTGAGCAAGACGGTGACCGGCACCACAGGCGCTTGCGGGTAGCGCGGGTTGGGCTGGTCGCTGCCGAAGATCACCAGCTGGCTGTCCACGCCGATTTGCGGCGCCGCCAGGCCCGCGCCGTTGACGTGCGCCATGGTCTCAAACATGTCGGCCACCAACTGCCGCAAGGCCGGGCTGCCCAGCGCCTCGATCGGCACCGGCTGAGCGATGCGCAGCAGGCGCGGGTCGCCCATCTTGAGAATGTCATGTCGTGCCATGGATCAGCCCGAGCAGTTGAGGTTCGTCCAGGACGGTCACACCCAGCGTCTGGGCCTTGAGCAGCTTGCTGCCGGCCTCGGCGCCTGCGACCAGGTAGTCGGTTTTCTGGCTGACCGAGCCGGCCACCTTGCCGCCGGCCGACTCAATCAGCTCCTTGGCCTGATCGCGGCTCAGACTGGGCAGCGTGCCTGTGATGACCAGGGTCTTGCCGCTCAAGGCCAGGCCGCTGCGCGAAGCCGCTTGCATCTCAGGCCAGTGTACGCCCAAGGCGCGAAGCTGCTCGACCACCTCGCGGTTGTGGGCCTGGTCAAAGAAGGTGCGCAAGCTGGCCGCCACCACCGGTCCGATGTCGCTGACTTGCATCAACTGGTCCTCGCTGGCGCTCATCAGGTCGTCGAGCTGGCCGAAGTGACGGGCCAGTTCCTTGGCGGTGGCCTCTCCCACGTGCCGGATGCCCAGGCCATAAACAAAGCGCGCCAGGGTGGTCGTCTTGGACTGCTCGATGGCTGCCAGCAAATTGCCGGCTGACTTCTCGGCCATCCGCTCCAGCCCGAGCAGCGCGCTCAAGCCCAGGCGGTAAAGGTCGGGCAGATGCCGGATCAAACCGGCATCGACCATTTGTTCGACCAGCTTGTCACCCAGTCCTTCGATCTCGACCGCGCGCCGCTGGGCGTAGTGCAAGATGGCCTGCTTGCGCTGGGCCGGACAGAATAATCCTCCGCTGCAGCGGTGATCGGCCTCCCCCACCTCACGCACCGCGGCGCTGCCGCACACCGGGCACCGCGCGGGCATGACGAAGGGCTCTCCCTCCTTACGCCGCTCGGGCAGCACAGCCACCACTTCGGGGATCACGTCGCCCGCGCGCCGAACGATCACGGTATCGCCCAAGCGCACGTCTTTGCGCCTGGCCTCGTCTTCATTGTGCAAGGTGGCATGGGTGACCGTCACGCCGCCCACGAAGACAGGTGCCAGTTTGGCCACCGGCGTGAGTTTGCCGGTGCGCCCGACCTGCACATCGATGGCCAGCACCTCGGTCAGCTGCTCCTGCGCCGGATACTTGTGCGCCACCGCCCAGCGCGGCTCGCGGGTCACAAAGCCCAGCTGCTGCTGCAGCGCCAGGCTGTTGACCTTGTAGACCACTCCGTCGATGTCAAAGGGCAGTGCATCGCGCTGCTGGCCGATCTGGCGGTGAAAATCGACCAGCTCGTCGGCGCCAACAGCCAGACGGGTCTGGTCGGCCACGGGCAAGCCCCAGCCCTTGAGCAGTCGCAGCCAGCCTTCATGACTGCTCGGTGCCGCCTCGCCGGGCGCAAGCACCACCTGACCGAGGCCATAAGCAAAAAAGCTCAGCGGGCGCTGCGCGGCAATGGCCGGATCGAGCTGGCGCACGGCGCCGGCCGCGGCATTGCGCGGATTGACAAAGGTCTTCTCGCCCCGCGCGCCTTGCGCGATCTTCAGGCGCTGGCGCTCATTGAGCGCCTCGAAGTCATCGCGGCGCATGTAGACCTCACCGCGCACCTCGAGCACCGGGGGCGGCTGCTGCGCCTGCAGCCTCAGCGGGATCTGGCCGATGGTGCGGATGTTTTGCGTCACGTCTTCGCCCATCTCGCCATCGCCCCGGGTGGCCGCCTGCACCAGGCTGCCGTTTTCGTAGCGCAGGTTGATCGCCAGGCCATCGAACTTAAGCTCGGCGACGTACTGCACGGCGGCATCGTCGGGCTGCAGGCCCAGTTCACGGCGCACCCGCGCATCAAAAGCGTGGGCGCCGCTGGCTTCGGTATCCGTCTCGGTGCGGATGCTGAGCATGGGCACGGCGTGGCGCACGCTGGCAAACTGCGCCAGGGGCGCGCCGCCGACCCGGCGCGTGGGCGAGTCGCTGACCTGCAAATCCGGATGCGCTGCCTCGAGCGCTTGCAGTTGGGCAAACATCTCGTCGTAAGCAGCGTCGGGCAGCTCGGGATCGTCAAGGACGTAGTACCGGTGTGCGTGATGGTGCAGCTGCTCGCGCAACTGCCCGGCTCGCTCGGCCGCTGCGGCATCAGTGGGCCCAAGCGATGCCGCAGGCAAGGTGTTGCTGCTCATGGCCAGGCCCTCGCGCCGCTCAAACCCGGACCCGTTGCAGCGGGCGCAAGATCATGAAAACAGACGGCGGCACAAGTCAGAGCCGACCGGCAAGTCGCGCGACTGCAGGGTCTCGTAGAGCTGCAGCAAATCGGTGTGAATCGAGTCCATGGTGTCGGCCCGGATCGCATTGCCGTTGTCGTCGGTGATCGCCCCTTCCATGCTGGCGGCCAGGGCCAGCGCGATTTCGCACATGCGCGCGAAAGGCTTGTCTTCTTGCGCCACCTGCGGCACGTCCAGCGACAGCACGATCTGGCGCAGGGCCGCCTTGTCGGGCTCATCGGCGAGCGCTGCCTGGGCATCAAAGGAGAGCACCAGAATTGGCGGCTGTCCGTCGGTCTTGGCCGCCACCACCATACGGCCTGGGATGACGCCTGCAACAAAACCCAGGCGGGCCGCCTGCTGCTGCACGTAGCCCGGACTCCAAGCGGCTTTGCGGGCTCTGAGCGTGAAGCTCAGCTGCGCATCATGGGCGCCAGCAAACTGATCGAGTTCGCGCGCACGGGCCACTTC
Organism: Comamonadaceae bacterium; assembly: GCA_027491035.1. Taxonomy (GTDB): domain Bacteria; phylum Pseudomonadota; class Gammaproteobacteria; order Burkholderiales; family Burkholderiaceae_C; genus Polaromonas. Next base: position 23,203 of record JAIXWZ010000019.1, read on the forward strand.
CTCGAGCATGTCGGGGAACTCGGCCTCACCGCCAATGGCATCGGCAAACTCCCGGGTTCGGGTGACGAACTCTGAAAACTCGATCTGGTTCATCGCACCGACCCGGTTGGCCAGCTGGATGCCCGCCTGGAACGCGCTGTAGCGCTGGCCCGCAGCCGGCACCTCCCACAGGCCCGTGGCCGCGCTCAGGCCTTCGAGCGCAAAGGGCTTGGTGCCCACCCGCCGGGTGGCCGGCAAAGCGGCCAGTGCGGCCTCGCCCGAGACCATGCCCTCAAATGAAATCGGCGCGATCACATCGATCAGCGGATCGAGCCCTGGCTCGCGTTTGGGCAGGCCCAGCGCCTCAAAGCCGCCGGCCTGGTCGGTCCCGCCCATCGCAGGCTCCCCCCCATCGGCGTGGGCCGGCAAGGTGAAGTCGAGCGTGCTCGGGTCAGGCCCCTCGGATTGAGGCTCAGCCTGCTTGGGCCGGCTGCGCCGTGAAGTCCATGCGTTATGGGCCACCACTGCGGCGAGCACCACAGCAGCGAGCAAAGCCAGTTCAAGAGGCAAATTGTTCATGAGAGTGCCGACTCGGCCAAGGTCAGGGCCGACTCCATGTCCACCGCCACGATACGCGATACGCCCTGCTCCTGCATGGTCACGCCGATGAGTTGCTGGGCCATCTCCATGGCGATCTTGTTGTGGGAGATAAAAAGAAACTGAGTCTGGCGCGACATGCTGGTGACCAGCTTGGCGTAGCGCTCGGTGTTGGCATCGTCCAGCGGTGCGTCGACCTCGTCGAGCAAACAAAAAGGCGCCGGGTTGAGCTGAAAGATCGCAAAGACCAGAGCAATGGCGGTCAGGGCCTTTTCGCCACCAGAGAGCAGATGGATGGTCTGGTTTTTCTTGCCGGGCGGCTGCGCCATAACCTGCACACCGGCGTCAAGAATTTCTTCGCCCGTCATGATGAGGCGGGCGTTGCCGCCACCAAACAACTGCGGGAACATCAGGCCAAAGTGCTGGTTGACGGTCTCGAAAGTGCTACCCAGCAGATCGCGCGTTTCCATGTCGATCTTCTTGATCGCATCTTCCAGCGTCGTCATGGCCTGTGTCAAATCGGCCGACTGCGAGTCCAGGAAGCCCTTGCGCTCACGCGCGGCCTGCAGCTCCTCGAGCGCCGCCATATTGACCGCGCCCAAGGCCGCGATTTCACGCTGCAAGCGTTCAATGTCAGCCTGCAAGGCCGATGGGCGAAAGCCGCCTTGCTCGACCGAGGCCTGCAACAGCGCCAAATCGGCCTGCGCGTCCACCAAGAGCTGCTCATACTGTTCAAAGCCCAGACGGCTCGCCTGGATTTTGAGCTGCAAGTCCGTGATGCGGGTGCGCAGCGGCTCGAGCTCGCGCTCGAACTGCAAGCGCCGCTCATCGCTGGCCCTCAGCTTGGCCGTCAGATCGTCGTAGCGGCTGCGGGTGGCCGCCAGATCCGCCTCGCGCTCGAGCTTGAGCGCCAGCGCGCCTTGCAGGCCCGAGCGGGCCGTGGCGTCGGACAGGCGCGTCAGTTCCTCCTGCGCCGCTTGTTCGTCAGCTTGCAGCGCGCCGCTTTGCTGATCGGCCATCTCGATGCTGCGGCCAAGCTCTTGCATGCGCGCATGGAGCGTGCGCAGCTCAAATTGAGCCTCTTGTGCCTGGCGCTCGAGATCGCGTTGCTGCTCGCGCGCCAGGTTCAGGGCCCGATCGGCCTCGATCACTCGGTCATCGAGCTGCGCCTGCCTCTCCTGGTTGTCGGCCAGCTGCATGTCGAGCTCTTCAAAGCGCGCTTCGGCGGTGATGCGGCGCTCTTGTAGCTGCTCGAGCTGCGCGTCCACCTCCTCAAGGTCTGCGTGCAGCTGGGCCGCGCGGGTGCGGGTTTGGTCTGCCAGCTGCTGCAGCCTCAGCGCATCGACTTGCAGCGCGTGGGCGCGCTGCTGGGCGCTGGCACTGTCCTGGCGCAGTGCCCCCAGGCGCTCAGAGGCCTGCGCGTAAGCCGATTCGGCCCGCAGCAAGGCGCTGCGCGCCTCCTCCACGATCAGGCTTTGCGCCCGCAGCTGCCGCTCGAGGTTCTCAATGTCCTTGGCCCGCGCAAGCAACCCTGCCTGCTCGGAGTCTTGGGCATAAAAGCTCACGCCATGTCGGCTCACCGCATGCCCGGCCGGCACATAGAGGAGCTGGCCGGCCTGCAGCTGCTCGCGCAAGGCCAGCGCCTGCTCCAGTGTGTCGGCCACATAGGCACCATGCAACCAGTCGTCGAGCAAGGCCTGCTGGCTGGCATCGTGCTGGCGCAGCATGGCCGCCAGCGGCTTGAGCGTGCTGTGCTCGCCTTGAGCGGCCGCAGCGCTGGGCAGGCTGTAGAACGCCAGCTTGGCCGCCGGCGCATCGCCCACGCCACTGCCGACGAAGCCGCGCACCATCTCCAGCCGGCTGACTTCAAGTGCCCCGAGCCGCTCTCGCAGCGCCGCCTCGATGGCTGTTTCCCAGCCAGGCTCAACTTGCAGACGGCTCCACAAACCGGGCAGGCCTTCGAGGCCGTGCTTGGCCAGCCAAGGAGCCAGCTTGCCATCGGTTTTCAGGCGCTCCTGCAAGGCCCGCAAGGCCTGCAAGCGGGCCGACAGATCGGCTTGGCGGGCTGACTCGTCATTGACCGTTTGCTGCTGCGCCCGGCGCTGGGCGTCGAGTCGGGGCACGCTGTCGGTTAACTCTTGCAACTGCTGCTGCAACTGCTGCTGAAGTTGCTGCGCCGCCACGAGCTGCTCTTGCAGATGCGCCAGGCGGGCCTCATCGGGTGCAGCCAGGCCATTGCGATCGACCAGCAGCCGCTCCCGGCGCGAACCCAGGCCGCGCGCCAGCTCCTCAATGCTGCGCTGCTCAGCGGCCAACACCTGGATCTGCTGCTGCACCTGGTTGACCGCGGCGCGTTGAACCTCGGCACCGGTTTGCGCCTGGCCAAGCGCATCTTGCAGCTGCGGCAGCGCGTCGGCCTGCTCCTGGCTGCGCGCTTGCAAAATCTCCGACTGCTCCTGCGCCCCGTCGTTGCGGCCTTGCAGTTGCTCGAGCTCGACCGCGGCATCGCTGCGACGCGTGGCCCACTGAGCGCCTTGCTCGCGCAGCTGCGTCAGGCGCTGCTGGACCCGCTCGCGCGCCTCCACCACATAGCGAATCTCGGCTTCCAGCCGCGCGACCTCGGCACTGGCTTCGTAAAGCCGCCCCTGGGCTTGGTTGACCTGATCGCCCGCCTCGTAGTGAGCTTGGCGCACCGTCTCCAGGTCAGACTCGGTCTGGCGCAGGTCGGCCAGCCGGCTCTCAAGGGCATTGGTCGCCTGCGCAGCCTCGGTTTGCAGACGGGCCTGGTCGGCCTGGCTTTCGCCGCGCTTGATGAACCACAGCTGCTGCTGCTTGAGGCTCACCTGGGCTTGCATCTCTTTGAAGCGCACGGCCACCTGGGCCTGCTGCTCGAGTTTGTCGAGCTGCGCGCCGAGCTCGCGCAGGATGTCCTCCACGCGGGTCAGGTTCTCGCGCGTGTCCTGCAGACGGTTGGCAGTTTCACGCCGGCGCTCCTTGTACTTGGACACGCCGGCGGCCTCTTCCAGAAACAGCCTCAGCTCTTCGGGTTTTGATTCGATGATGCGACTGATGGTGCCCTGGCCAATGATGGCATAGGCCCGCGGCCCCAAACCCGTGCCCAGAAACACGTCCTGCACATCACGACGGCGCACCGGTTGGTTATTGATGTAATAACTCGAGGTGCCGTCACGGCTGAGGACGCGCTTGACGGCGATTTCGGCAAACTGGCCCCACTGCCCGCCCGCCCGGTGGTCGGCGTTGTCAAAGACCAGCTCCACGCTTGAGCGACTGGCCGCCTTGCGCGTGGTGGTGCCGTTGAAGATCACATCCTGCATCGACTCGCCACGCAACTCGCTGGCTCGGCTTTCACCGAGCACCCAGCGAACCGCGTCCATGATGTTGGACTTGCCGCAACCGTTGGGCCCGACCACCCCCACCAGTTGACCCGGCAGCATGAAGGCGGTGGGCTCGGCGAAGGATTTGAAACCCGAAAGCTTGATCGAATTGAGACGCACAGTCAGTCTTGCTAGAAAGAAAAATCGGCCCCGGACCCGCAGCCGCGCCACCGGTCCAAGCCCGCCACCTCAGTCACGGCACAGGCCAGGGACAGCCCTGGACAGGGCCCAAACAAACCCAATTATGGACCCAGCCGCAAGCGCCTTCATACCAATGCCCTGGCATGAACGATAATGCTTTGAGACTACTTTCCAGGGCCGCGCCATGCAGATCGAGCACCACACCGTCCTCAACGCCGTCTCGCGGGCGATCATTTTGTGCGACAGCGACACCGAGCAGGCCAAGGACGGGCTTTACGCGCTGGGCGACTATCTCAAACACTACTTTTTTGCCACGGCGCGGCGCCAAAGCGAGCCCAGCGAGCAAGACCTCGAGCGGGTGGCAGAAAGCCTCAAAGTGCTGCGCCAGTTCTTGGGCAAGGACTAAGGCCTAGGCCGGCGCATCGCCCTGGCCTGGGGGCAAGGGCGATGGCGGCGATGGAGGCGATGGAGGCGGCGACAGGCGAGCCAGCACTTGTTCGCGCAGCAACTGCGGGCGAACCGGCTTGTGCAAAACAGGGATGCCCTGGCTGCGCGCGGTCAATTCAAGCCTAGAAGAAACATCGCCGGTCATCAGCAAAGCGGGCAGCAGGCCGGGCGCGCGCTGGCGCAGCGCGTTAATCAGTTGCAGGCCATCGGGCTCGAGATCGCCGAGGTGGTAGTCGCTGATGAGCAGGTCGATGCCCTGCGACTTGCTGATGTCGATGGCCTGCACCAAGTTGCGAGCGGCATAAACCTGACAGCCCCAGCCGGCCAGGGTTTTGACCATGCTGCCCAGCAGCAGGTCCACGTTGTCGACCACCAAGACCCGCAGCGCGCGCAAGCGCGCCTGCGCCGCGTCAAGTTCTTTTTCTGACTGCGCGCCATCGGCCGAAAGAGGGGCACTGGGCGCCATGAACACCGAAAAGCACGAGCCCTGGGCGGGCGACGACTCAACACTGAGCTGCAGGCCCATGAGGCCCGCATAGCGCTTGACGATGGACAGTCCCAGGCCCAGCCCTTCGGTTCCTGAAGCCGCCCCATCGAGCCGCACAAATTCGTTGAAGATCGTCTCCAGTTTGTCGTGTCGGATACCGATCCCGGTGTCGCAGACGCGAACGCAAACCCGGTTGTCGACCTCGCTGACCTTGAGCTCGACGATGCCATGGGCGGTGTATTTGATGGCGTTGGAGACCAAGTTGGCGAGCAGAGCCTGCAGCAGCACCGGGTCACAGCGAACCCACAAGTCGCAGCGCGCGACCAGCAGACGCAGGCCTTTGCCGCGCGCCACCACCTCAAACTGTCCCTCCAGGCGCGCCAGCATCTGCCCGAGTTCGACCGGCATCTCACGCGGCTCGACCAGACCCGCGTCGAGACGGGTCAAGTCCATCAGGGTGACCAAGGAGGCGCTGAGCGACTGGCTCAACTCATTGAGGTCTCGCAGGCATTGACGGGTTGACTCCGGCGATGAATCGAGCAAGGCGCGCTCGGCCAGCAGCCCGATCGCATGGGCCGGTTGGCGCAAGTCGTGGCTGACCGTGGCCAGCAGGCGGCTGCGCTCGCTCGCCACGCCTTCCAGCGCGACGTTCTTGACCATCAGCTCATCGGCCAATTGCCCATTGAGCTTGGCCAACTCAAAGCCCTTGAGAACACTTTTGCGCTGGTTGCTGGCGTACACCAGATACAGCGCAAACATGCCCAGGGTAAAGACTGCAAAGCCCGTCGCATAGGGGTGGGTCTGCTGCCAAGTCATCCATGCAAAACTCAGGTACACCAGCGGCGCGTAGACCGCAATCGACAGCCATCGGCCCGACAGGCTGAAGGCCGTCGCCCCGACCAGCACCAGCGTGGCTGCAAGCAACGCCGACTGCGCCATGGGGTCGAGTTGCGGATAGACGAACCAACCCAGACTCGAGACCATCAGCCCGTCGACCAGCTGGATCAGCAATGACAGGCGGCTCCAGCGCTTGAGGCGCAGCGGGTCGAGCGCTGGCGCTTGGGCGAACAACAGGCCGGCCGCCATGCGTGCGGACAGGTAAAGCACCCACAGAGGCATCCAGGCCTGCAAAAAAGGCCACGGGCGCAGGTCGGCCCGGACCGCATAAAGGTAGACGCTGATGCAGATGACCAGCGGGCTGTTGAAGACGTAGTCCCGGTAGATGGCACGCAGGTGCTCGGTCAGGGCAGCCGGGTCCTCCTGCCCTCGCCGGGCAAACACCCGCCCGACGAGCTTTGGCAAGGCGGTGGCAACATCAACATAGGTCATGGTCGCAGGCCCTGAGGCACTTGCCTCTGGCGACCATCATATATAGTTTTTATAACATTATCAGTTGACTCAAGGGCCAGGCTCAACCGGGGGGAGAGCCCAGACTGCCCGCCGGCGAAGCCACCAGCTCGACCAAGCTTGCGCGCAGCAACTGTGGCCGCACCGGCTTGTGCAGCACCCGCACGCCGCTGTCGTGGGCCAAGGACTCCAACTGCGCAGAAACATCGCCCGTCATCAGCAGCGCACGCAAGGCCGGTCGGCCTTCGCGCTGGCCCTGCTGCCGCAGCGCCTGGATTAACTCAATGCCGTTGGGCTCGCGGTCACCCAGGTGGTGATCGCTGACCACCAGGTCTGGCCATTGGGCGCGGGCCTCCTGAATGGCCTCGCGCATGTTGCGCGCAGAGCGCACCTGGCAACCCCAGCCCGCGAGTGTGCGGGTCAAGCTGTTGAGCAAAAGCTCCACGTTTTCGATCACCAGCACGTGCGCGCCGGCCAGCACAGCCTCTTCGTGGCCAGCTTGCGGCCCCGAGATGGCCCCTTGCAGCGACACCGGAGCAGGATCCAGTGCCGCGGCAGGCGCCTGAGCGCGGGGCAGCCTGACGCTAAAGGTCGAGCCTCGAGTCGGCAGCGATTCCACCCCCAGCTGGTGAGACAAAAGCTGGGCATAACGGCGCACGATGGACAGGCCCAGACCCAAGCCCTCGGCACCGGCCTCAGAGACATCGAGGCGAACAAACTCGCGAAAGATCAGATCGAGCTTGTCCGGCGCAATGCCGATTCCCGTGTCCACCACCTTGACCTGCACGCTGCTCTCGAGTTCGACCACAGTGACGTCAACCTGACCCTGCTGGGTGTACTTGATCGCATTGGAGATGAGGTTACCCAGCAGCGCCTGCAACAGCACCGGGTCCGAGAGCACCCACTGCTCAGACGGGCCAAAACTCAAGCCCAGACCCTTGGCGCGGGCCGAAGCGCCGTATTCGGCCTCCAGTCTGCGCATCACCTGCTGGAGCGGCACGGCAACGATGCGCGCCTGCACCAAACCCGCATCGAGCCGGGTCAAGTCCATCAACGTGGTCAGGGAGGCGCTCAGCGACTGGCTCAGATCGTTGAGGTCGCGCAAAGTCGATTTGACGGCATCAAAGGAGCCCGCCGCCAGCGCCTGCTCGGACAGCAAACCGATCGCATGGGCGGGCTGGCGCAGGTCATGGCTGACAGTGGCCAGCAGACGGCTGCGGGCGCTGGCCAGCTCCTGAAACTCAATATTCTTGAACTGCAATTCGCGGGCCAGATCGGCGCTGCGGCGCGCCAATGCGAAACCCTGCAAGATGGAGCGCCGGTGGCTGCTGGCGTACACCAGGTGCAGGGCAAACAGCGCCAACGTCAGAAGGCTCACGCCTTGGGCATACGGATGGTCTTGCTTGGAGATGGTCCAGGCAAAGGACAGGTAGATGGGCGGCGCATACACCAGGGTGTCGATCCAGCGCCCGGACAAGCTAAACGCGGTGGCGCCGACCAGAATCAGCACCACCATCACCGCCACGATCTGCGCGTACAGATCGAGCAGCGGCAAAATGAACAGGGCCAGGTAGGCAATCAGCACGCCATTGCTGGCCTGGATCAGCACCGAGATCGCCGACCACAGACGCACACGCGCGGGGGTCGGTTCAAGCTTGCCCGGGTAGAGCAAGCTGGCGATCCAGCGGGCCAGCAAGTAGGTGTTGAAGACGAGGCCCCAAATCAGCAGCTGATCATCGGTGAGCGGCTCGGCCTGCGCGATGAGATACAACACCATCGCGAACGATATCGGGCTGCTGAACGCCAGATTCCTGTAAATCACCCGCAGGTACTCGGCTTGCACCTGGGCCGAGCCGGCTCGCTCAGACTCCTGGCGTGCCAAGCGCTGGCGCAGCCAGCCCCACCAGCCAGCGCGGCGCTTCGTCGCCTCGGGCATGAACTGATCAGTCACCGCTTGGGCCGCCGCGACGGACGACGGGGCTGCTAAAACAGGGCAAGGCTGCCGTCGAGGCTCTGGATTGCAGGGCGCAGCGCATGGTGGGGTGGGCGTGCCAAAGCCCGGAGCAATGGGCCAGGCATCGGTTAGAAGCTGAGCTGCAAATTATATTTGGGATGATCTCTTCGATAATCAGCCCATGAATCCCCTTCTCAAGCATTTGCAGCCTTACCCGTTCGAGCGGCTGCGCCGGCTGCACGCCGACATCATCCCCAACCCCCAACTGGCGCCCATCAGCCTGGGCATCGGCGAGCCACGGCATGCGACGCCCGAGCTCATCGGGCAGGCCCTGCTGGCCAGTCTGCCCAAGATGTCCCACTATCCCGCGACGGCCGGCGAGCCTGCGCTCAAGCAGTCCATGGCCCGCTGGCTGGAGCGCCGTTATGCCATCTCGGTCGATCCTGTGACCGAAATCCTGCCGGTCAACGGCTCGCGCGAGGCCCTGTTTTCGCTGGCCCAAACAGTGATCGATCCAAGCCGCCCCGCCACGGTGGTGGTCCCCAATCCGTTCTACCAAATCTACGAAGGGGCGGCCTTGCTGGCTGGGGCCAAGCTGCATTACGCGCCGAGCCTGCCGCAGAAAAACTTTGGGGTTGACTGGGCAGCTGTGCCCACCGAGGTCTGGCAAAGCACGCAACTGCTGTTCGTGTGCTCGCCGGGCAATCCGGCCGGCGCGGTGATGGGACTGGACGAATGGCGCCAGGTGTTCGAGCTCAGCGATCGCCATGGCTTCGTGATCGCATCCGACGAGTGCTACAGCGAGATCTACTTTCGCGATGAGCCTCCTTTGGGCGCGCTGGAGGCGGCCACCCGACTCGGGCGCAGCCGATTTGAGCGGCTGATCAGCCTGACCAGTCTGTCTAAGCGCAGCAATGCACCGGGGCTGCGATCGGGCTTTGTGGCGGGTGACGCCAACCTCCTCAAAGCCTTCTTGCTCTACCGCACCTACCACGGCAGCGCCATGAGCCCGGTGGTGCAGGCGGCCAGCCAGGCGGCCTGGGACGACGAGGCGCACGTGCAACTGAACCGTCAGCTGTATCGCCAGAAATTTGCCCGAATCACGCCCGTGCTCCAGCAGGTCATGGAGGTCGCCCTGCCCGATGCCGGCTTTTACCTTTGGGCAAAGGTGCCGGAGGCTTTCGGGGGATCGGACACCGAGTTTTCGCGCCAGCTCCTGGCTCAATACAATGTCGTCGTGTTGCCCGGCAGCTACCTCGCGCGCGAGGCGCCTGGAGCCGACGGTCAACCCTTTAACCCCGGCGCCGGCCGGGTGCGCATGGCGCTGGTGGCCGAGACGGCCGAATGCCTCCAGGCGGCCGAGCGCATCGTCCAATTCATCCAATCGAAACACTGAACCATGAGCTCACAGCAACTGCAGTCCATCATTGAAGCGGCCTGGGAAGATCGCACCAAACTGTCCCCCGCCAGCGCTCCGCAGGACATCCGCGATGCGGTGGAAGCCGTGATCGGGCAGCTCAACAACGGCAGCCTGCGTGTGGCCACCCGTCAGGCGGTGGGCCAATGGACGGTGCACCAGTGGATCAAAAAGGCCGTGCTGCTGTCGTTTCGGCTCAATGACAACGAGATCATGCGCGCCGGCGACCTGGGCTTTTTCGACAAGGTCAAAACCAAGTTCTCCCACCTCGACGCCGATCAGATGCGTGCGGCGGGCGTTCGCGTCGTGCCGCCTGCGGTGGCTCGGCGGGGCAGCTTCATCGCCAAAGGCGCCATCCTCATGCCCAGCTATGTGAACATCGGCGCCTGGGTCGGTGAAGGCACCATGGTCGACACCTGGGCCACCGTGGGCAGTTGCGCCCAAGTCGGCGCCAACGTCCACCTGTCCGGCGGCGTCGGCCTCGGTGGCGTGCTCGAGCCGCTGCAGGCCAACCCCACCATCATTGAAGACAACTGCTTTATTGGGGCCCGCTCCGAAGTGGTCGAAGGCGTGATCGTCGAAGAAAACTCGGTGATCTCCATGGGCGTCTACATCGGCCAAAGCACGCCGATCTATGACCGCGAAAATGACACGGTGAGCTACGGACGCGTTCCCGCCGGATCGGTGGTGGTCTCTGGCAACCTGCCCAAGGCCGGTGGCAAGTACAGCCTGTACTGCGCGGTCATCGTCAAGCGCGTGGACGCCAAGACCCGCGCCACCACCAGCCTGAACGATCTGCTGCGCGACTGAGTCCATCACCGCCCTGCTGCACTGGCATGAATTTCACCCTGGAGTTGACCGAGGATCTGATCAGCCGGGCCTCGGTCACGCCCGAAGACGGCGGCTGTCTGGAGTTGCTTGGCCAGCGCCTGGCGCGCCTGGGTTTCGTCTGCGAGCGCCTCGACAGTGGCCCGGCCCACTTCCGAGTCAGCAACCTGTGGGCGCGCCGGGCCGGCAAACCGGGTTCGGCCACCTTGGTGTTTGCTGGGCACACCGACGTGGTGCCCACCGGGCCCCTGGAACAGTGGACAAGTGCCCCCTTCGTGCCCAGCCATCGGGGCGGCCAGCTCTACGGCCGGGGTGCAGCCGACATGAAAACCTCTTTGGCGGCCATGGTGGTGGCCACGGAGGAGTTTTTGCAGCAGCAGCCCGAACCGGCCCTGTCCATCGCGTTTTTGCTCACCAGCGACGAAGAAGGCCCGTCCAAAGACGGCACGCTGGTCGTGGTTGAAGAGCTGGCCCAGCGCGGTGAGCCGCTCGACTACTGCATCGTCGGCGAGCCCACCAGCGTCGAGCGGCTGGGCGACATGATCAAGAACGGGCGCCGCGGCACACTCAGCGGCAAACTGCGCGTTCATGGCGTGCAGGGCCACATCGCTTATCCCCAACTGGCGCGCAACCCCACCCATCTGTTCGCCCCCGCACTGGCCGAGTTGTGCGCCACCGAATGGGACCGGGGCAATGCGCACTTCCCCGCCACGTCCTGGCAAGTGTCCAACATCCATGCCGGCACGGGCGCGGGCAATGTCATCCCGGGCGAATTGGTCGTCGATTTCAATTTCCGCTTCTCGACCGAGTCGAGCGCCGATGGGCTCAAGGCTCGGCTCGAAGCACTGCTCAAACGCCATGGCCTGCAATACAGCCTCGATTGGACACTCGGTGGCGAGCCCTTCCTCACCCCGGCGGGCGCATTGGTGCAGGCCATGAGTGAGGCGATTGCCGCGCAAACAGGCACCGCGCCCCAGTTGTCGACGACCGGCGGCACCAGCGACGGGCGCTTCATTGCACGCATTTGCCCCCAAGTGGTGGAGTTCGGACCGATCAACGCGAGCATTCACAAGATCGACGAGCACGTCGCGGTGGCCGATATGGAGCCGCTGAAAAACATCTACAAGGGCGTGCTGGAGCGCTTGGCCGGCGCATGAGGCCGGCTGCACGGGTGTTGCCGCTGATCGAAGCGGCAGCGGCGCAACTCGACGCCGCTGGCATCACGGCTGAAAACGGCTTGGGACAGGGCACGCTTTCCACCTTCGATGAGGCCGCCTGGTTGGTGCTTTGGGCCCTGGGCTTGCCGCTGGAAAGCAATTTGCAATACATCGGGCAGCAACCGGTCGCCGCGCAAGACGCCGAACGGTTGCAAGGACTGCTGCGCCAGCGCATCGAGCAGCGCACCCCCACAGCCTACCTCACGCGCCAGGCCTGGCTGTGCGGCGTGCCGTTTTATGTCGATGAGCGGGTCATCATTCCCCGCTCCTTCATTGCCGAGCTCATGACCGAGGGCACGCTTGACACCTGGCTCAGCGCAGACACAAACCGCGTGCTCGATCTGTGCACGGGCAACTGCAGCTTGGCCATCATCGCCGCCCTCACTTACCCTGACGTGCAGATTGAGGCGGCCGACATCAGCGCAGACGCGCTGGCTGTGGCCCGCATCAATGTGGATCAGCACCGACTGAGCGAGCGCATCACTCTGATCGAGTCAGACGGCCTGCAGCGCTGCGCCGGCCCCTATGACCTGCTCATTTGCAACCCGCCGTATGTGAACGCCGACAGCATGGCCCGTTTGCCGGCCGAGTTCAGGGCCGAGCCCTCGCTGGCCCTGGCCGGGGGTAGCGACGGCATGGATTTTGTGCGCCAGTTGTTGGCCCAAGCGGCCAGCCGCCTAAGTCAACAGGGGGTGCTGGTGCTGGAGATTGGCAACGAGCGCGAAAACTTCGAGCGCGCCTTCCCCACTCTGGCGCCCATCTGGCTGCCCACCAGCGCGGGCGATGAGCAGGTCCTGCTGCTGACGCACGAGCAACTGTCCTAAGGTCCCCACGTCTTCATGATCAGCCTCAAAAACGTGGTCCTGCGCCGCGGCGCCAAAGTCTTGCTCGACAAGGCCCATGCCACCCTCAACCCCGGCGAGAAAGTGGGCCTGGTCGGCCGCAACGGTGCGGGCAAATCCACCTTGTTTGCGCTCTTCAATGGCACGCTACAAGAGGACGGTGGCCAGTTCGACGTGCCCGCGCAGTGGCGCCTGGCCCAAGTGGCGCAAGACATGCCCGAGACCTCACAAGGCGCAACCGACTTTGTGATCGAGGGCGACACCGTCCTCGTGGCTGCGCAAGCCGAGGTGCAGGCAGCCAACGACAGCGGCGACGGCGAGCGCATGGCCAACGCCTATATGCACCTGTATGACGCGGGTGAGCACGACGCCAAGGCCAGGGCCCAGGCGCTGATCCTGGGACTGGGTTTTCAAGTGTCCGAACTCGACCACCCGGTCAACAGCTTTTCCGGCGGCTGGCGCATGCGCCTGCAACTGGCCCGGGCACTCATGTGTCCCTCGGACCTGCTGCTGCTCGACGAGCCGACCAACCACCTGGACCTCGACGCCCTGGTCTGGCTTGAGAGCTGGCTGCAGCGCTATGCCGGAACGCTGATCGTGATCAGCCACGACCGCGAGTTTCTGGACGCGGTCACGCAGGTCACGCTGCACATTGAAAACGCCCAACTCACGCGCTACGGCGGCAACTACTCGAGCTTTGAAGAGCAGCGCGCCGAGAAGATGGCGCTGCAACAGTCGGCCTTGGCCAAGCAGCAGGAGAAAATCGCACACCTGCAAAAGTTTATTGCGCGCTTCAAGGCCAAGGCCAGCAAGGCCAAGCAGGCGCAAAGCCGGGTCAAGGCGCTGGACCGAATGGAAAAAATCGCGCCGCTGCTGGCCGAGGCCGACTTCAGCTTCGAATTTCGGCCACCGGCGAGCTTGCCCAACCCCATGCTCAGCTTGCAGGAGGTGAGCGTGGGCTACCCCCCGCCAGAGGGCAGCAGCGAGCCCACCGTGATCGTGCGAGGCATCAGCAAATCGGTATTGGCCGGGCAGCGCATCGGCATCCTGGGGGCCAACGGCCAGGGCAAGTCCACCCTGGTCAAAACCATCGCGCGAGCCCTCACGCCACTGGCAGGCCAGATGGTCGAGGGCAAAGGCCTGAGCATTGGCTACTTCGCTCAGCAAGAGCTCGACGTGCTCGAGCCGGCCGACAACCCGCTCGAGCACATGATTGCCCTGGCCAAAGAGACGGCTGCAGCCGGTCGGCTGGCCGGCCAGGAAACGCGCGAGCAAGACCTGCGCAACTTTTTGGGCATGTTCAACTTTGGCGGCGACATGGTCAAGCAGAGCGTGGGCAGCATGAGCGGCGGCGAAAAAGCCCGCCTGGTGCTGTGCATGCTGGTCTGGCAGCGGCCGAACTTGTTGCTCCTCGACGAGCCGACCAACCACCTGGACCTGGCCACGCGCGAGGCGCTCTCGGTCGCCCTCAATGAGTTCGAAGGCACCGTGATGCTGGTCAGCCATGACCGGGCTCTGCTGCGTGCCGTCTGCGATGAGTTCTGGCTCGTCTCGCGCGGAGGCGTCACGCCCTTCGACGGTGACCTCGACGACTACCAGCGCTACCTGCTCGAGGAGGCCAAGCGCGCACGGGAAAAAGTTCGAGGCGACACCGGCGCCAGCGCGTCCGCTCAGACCCGAGTCGATAGGGGCGGCGGTGGTGCAGGTGGTGGTGTCAGTGGTCCGAGTGGGGGCTCTGGCGCCGCGTCAGGCAGACAGGCCCACCCGGCTCAGAGCCTGTCGCCGCAAGGCACACGCGACAAGCAAACGCAGCAGCAGTGGCTGGCCGCGGTGCGACCGCTGAAAAAACAGCTGCAGCAGGTGGAAGACGAACTGGGCGTCCAGCAAACCGAGCAAACCCGCCTGCATGAGCTGCTCAGCCGCAGCTTGGCGCCTACCGAGCTGGCTCAGGCAGGCCGCCAGCTCAAGGACGTGGAGCAGGCGCTCGGCCAGCTCGAAGAGCGCTGGCTCGACCTGAGCGAGCAGATCGAGCGCTGCCGCTAGGCCACGCTGCGCAAAGCCTGAATCGTCATGGCGCCCCCAACCTGTCATTGCCTCCGTTGTGTCATTGCGAGGAACGAAGCAATCCACTGCGGCCTTGGCGCGGGCACGTGGATTGCCACGGCGCTGCGCGCCTCGCAATGACGCAGCAGTTGCAACTGCCCCACCCTGTCATGGCGAGAAGATCAAGACGCGGCAAGCATGGCAATGACAGGGCGCGGCAGAGATCAGGCGTTCAACGCGGCGGCAGATAGCGCAGCGGATCGACCGGCTTGCCTTGACGGCGTATCTCGAAGTGCAGCTTGATGCGGTCCGCGTCGCTGCTGCCCATCTCGGCGATCTTCTGGCCTTGCCTGACCATTTGGTCTTCCTTGACCAGCAAGGCCTGGTTGTGTGCGTAGGCCGTCAAATAGGTGTTGTTGTGCTTAACGATGATCAGGTTGCCGTAGCCGCGCAAGCCGGCGCCCGCATAGACCACACGGCCGTCGGCTGCGGCCAGCACCGGGTCACCGGCCCGCGCCGCGATATCGACGCCCTTGTTCTTGACCTCGTCAAACAGGGTCACAGTCTGACCCTGGGCCGGCCAAATCCAGCTTAGCTCCTCGCTTGCAGCCGCAGGCCCGCTGGCTGAAGCCGGCGCAGAACTCGCTTGAGCGGCAGGCGCCACCGGCGCCACGGGCACCGCCGCAGCCGAAGGCGGGCGAGCGGGCGGCTCAACCGGCGCCGCCAGGCTAGGCCGCGCCGGCGGCGTATCGTTGGGCGCCGTCACACGCAGCACCTCCCCCACCTCGATCAAGTTGGGATTGTCCAAGCCGTTCCAGCGCGCCAGATCGCGCCAGTTTTGACCATGGTCCAGCGCAATTCGCACCAGCGTGTCGCCGCGCTGCACCGTGTAGTGCCCCGGCTTGCCGGCGTTTTCCAGGCCGCGCAAGCCTTTGCTCGCCGCGACCGGGGGCTGGACCGAAGGCGGGTTGGCCGCCGGTCTGGGCACGGGCAGACCCGCCTGCGGCAGCGGCACGGCAGCGGGCTGACCGACACGGTCCTCAACCGGTGCGCGCGCTCTGGGGCCGGAACCACAGGCGCCCAACAACAGGCTCAGCAGCAAAAGACAGGTCCAGCGCTCAAATCGGGTGCTCGCGCCCATCCGTCTCACAGCACACCTGCCTTGAGCGGCACAAAATGCACGCCTTCCAGCACCGTCTGGCGCATCCCGCCAGGCGTGTGGTCAACCACCACCAGCGCTTGCACGCCGGCGGCCGTCTCGACGGGTGCGACCAGACGGCCACCCGGCGCCAACTGCTCCAGCCAGGCCGGTGGAATGGCCTGGCCACCGGCGGCAGCGATTATGGCGGCATAGGGAGCGCCCTTGGCGTAGCCCTGCATGCCGTCGCCCAACAGCAGATGCAAGTTGGCCAGCCGCAAGGCCCGCAGGTTCTCGCGCGCCTTCTCATGAAGACCACGCAAGCGCTCAATGCTGTAGACCTCGCAGGCCAGCCGAGACAAGACCGCAGCCTGGTAACCGCAGCCCGTACCGATTTCTAGCACGCGCCCCAGGGGCTGAGCCCGCGCCTGGACCAGCAGTTCGAGCATGCGGGCCACCACGCTGGGCTTGGAGATCGTCTGGCCCAGACCAATGGGCAAGCTGGTGTCTTCGTAAGCCTGCCCCGCCAGGGCCGAATCCACGAAGCGATGCCGCTCAATGGCCTCCATCGCCGCCAGCACCTGGGGCTCTCGAATACCTTGGCCGGCGAGCTTGCGCACCATGCTGGCACGCACCGCTTGGGTCTCAAGAGGCGTGACTTGCGCCGCAGCCTGCATGGCCGGTTTGCGAGCCGCCCGCACAGATGGGGAGGGCTCAGTGGGCTCAAGGCGCGCCGGGAAAGCCGGCCGGCGCGCCGGCGCAGGGGATGGACCGGGCGGCTTACCGGTTCGGTTCATGCCCGCAGTTGCTGCTGCCACCACGGCAGCCGCTCGTGATCGCTCAGATCGACTTGCAGCGGGGTCACCGTGACGTGGCCCTGGGCCGCAGCATGAAAGTCGGTGCCCTCGCCCTCGTCTTTGGCTGCACCGGCACTTCCGATCCAGTACATGGTTTCGCCCCGAGGGCTGGTTTGCGTGATCACCCGCTCGGCAGCGTGGCGCCGGCCCAGGCGGGCCACGCGCACGGGCTGGATTTGCTCGGCCGGCAGGTTGGGAATGTTGACATTGAGCAGCCAAGGCAGCGGTCCCTGGCCAAGACTGCCTGATGGTCCGGTCAGCTGCTCGACCAGTTCGCGCGCCTTGCGCGCGGCCGCGCCCAGATGGGCCCAACCCTTCTCAGTTTGCGAAAAGGCAATGGCCGGGATGCCAAACAAGTAGCCCTCCATGGCAGCGCCGACCGTGCCCGAGTAGATGGTGTCATCACCCATATTCGCGCCATTGTTGATGCCCGAGACCACCAGGTCGGGCCGGTAGCCGAGCAGCCCCGTCAGTGCAATATGCACGCAATCGGCCGGAGTGCCATTGACGTACCGAAAACCGTTGGAGGCCGTGTGCACATACAGCGGCGAATGCAGGGTCAGGGCATTGGACTTGGCACTGTTGTTGTGCTCGGGCGCGACGACATCGACATCGGCCACCGTCTTGAGGGCTTCGTACAAGGCCACGATCCCGGGCGCCTGATAGCCGTCGTCGTTGCTGATCAGGATTTTCATGGCTCGATTCTACGGTGTGGGCTGCGCCCAGGCAGCCGGTATGACATCGGCTGGCCCACCCATGTGTCGGGCAAAGGACCAAAGATCACCGAGAACCCCGGCTCTGGGTCATGCATAAATAAAAGCACAATTGTTTACAATCACCTACAATCATTAACGATTGGGAAATGATCTGCTTCCCAGGTTTGGACCGGTCTCCCATTTTGACGGTACGGCGCAACCGCGGGAGAACCGTACCGCCTCTTTGAGTTTTGAAGGACGGTCGCTGTGAACGAAAACAACGCGAACAAAGACAACGCCTCGCCCACCGAAATGGCGGGCAGCGCGCCAACTGTCGCCGCGCCCCGCAGGGGACGGCCACCGAAGAACTCCAAGCCCGCGGTGGAGCCCGAGCCGATCGCCAAGTTGCTCCCACCCAACACGCCAAACTTCAACGCCTACATCCGTTTCCTTGGGGCGGTGGCTGCCGCAGCTGACAAGAAGGGCCGGCGCGACGACTCGGCCCTGCTCGATCCCAACGAAAAGGCGCTGCTCGAAATTGTGGCCCTGCGCTGGGCCAACGGCGCGCCGATGACCGTGCGCCAAGCCATTGCCCTGGCCTATCTGGGATCGCCTGCGACCTTGCACAAGCGGCTGATGCGGCTAAGAAAGCGCAAGTACCTGCAATTGCAAAGCGTCAGCGGTGACAAGCGCGTCAAGCAGCTGGTTCCGGGCACGATGGGGATGGACTATCTGGAAGAAAACGGCCGGCTGATGCTCAACAGCCGGCATGCGATCAAGCGGGCCGGCAAGTCCTCGGACGAATTGGGGCAGGGATAAAGTCGCTGGCCCTGGGCGGTAACGCCCGCATATCCAATGAAAAGGACCTGGCCGCCGATGGCGCCAGGTCCTTTGGTCTTTGGGGTGGCTGATGGGACTCGAACCCACGACGACAGGAATCACAATCCTGGACTCTACCAACTGAGCTACAGCCACCGCGAAAGTGCGATTATAGCGGGCCGGGCAACCTGCAGATGATCCCAGGCGGGCCGGCCTGTGGTGAAGGCAGGCCCTGCTGCACCGGCAAGTTGATCAGCCCTTGGCCGACTCCGGCTCAGCCGGTCGCGTGACCTTGAATTGAACCTTGAAGCGCTCTTGCAGCAGCTTGTAGTAGGCCAGGCCCTCGGCGTTGCTCCACCACTGCGTGTATTGCGCACGGGCCTGATCGAGCTCTTGCGGCTTGCGCTCGGGCCTGGGCAAAACCTGCACCACCTTGACGATGACATAGCCGTCGCGGCCGAGGTCCACGCCCTTGAACACGGGCAACTGAGCGGGGTCGGCCCGCAAAGCGGCATTGAGCACGGAGGGCGCGATCCTGGACGCATCGAGCCGTGACAGCGTCAGCGACTCGGAGAGTTTGGCTTCATCGGGCTTGGCCTGCCACTGCGCCAGCCGATCGCCACCTTCCTTGCGGGCCATTTCTGCGCTGCGCTCCGCCAGCCACCGGCTCTTGACCTGCTCGCGCACCTCATTGAAGGGCAGCTGACGCGCCGGCATGTGCTGCGCGATACGGGCCGACACCAACGTGCCGCCGCCAATATCGACCGCCTCTGTGTTGCGCTTCTTCTCGATCACATCGCCCGAGAAAATCGCAGCCAGCAGCTTGGGATTGGCCAGCGGGCCTCGGGCATCGGGCGCGCCAGCACGGGCGACGCGCTGCGCACTTTGAATCTGCAGGCCCAGTTTGGTGGCGGCCGGCTTGAGGCTGTCGGACTGCTCGTAGACGGCGCTGCTGAACAGCTCTGCCGCCTCGGCGTATTTCTTTTGCAGCTGCTGCTTCTTGATCTCGGCCGTCAACTCGTCCTTCATCTCCTCAAGGCTGCGCACCTTGGGCGAGCGGACATCGGTCAGGCGAATGATGTGATAGCCAAAGTCGGTCTCTACCAGGTCGCTGATCTGTCCCTTTTCCAGCGCAAACACGGCGTCCTCGAAGGGCTTGACCATGGCACCTCGGCTGAAGTAATCCAGATCACCCCCCTCTTTGGCCGAACCACTGTCTTGCGAGTTCTTGCGCGCCAATTCCGCAAACCGCTCGGGCGCTTTGCGCGCCTGCGCAAGCAGCTCACTGGCCTTGGCTTTGGCCGTTTCGCGCTGTGCGGCCGGGGCATCCTTGGGCGCATTGATCAATATATGGCTGGCGCGGCGCTCTTGCTTGCCTGCCATGCGCTGGGCGTTTTGCTCGTAGTAGCTCTTGAGCTCGGCCTGACTGACCTGCAAGCTGTTGCTCACCGCCTGCGCGTCGAGTACAAGGTATTCGATGTCGGCCTGCTCGGTGGACATGAACTCCGATGCCTTGGCCTGGTGGTATTGCTGCAGCTCCTCTTCGGTCGGCTTGAGCTTGTCGGTGTAGTCAGAGGGTTTGAAGCGCGCCAATTGCACTGCGCGCTGGTCGAAGTAAGCGGCCAGCGCCGCATCGGCCACGGCGCGCGCGGCGGTCCCCGTACCCAAGACGCCAACCAGAACCTGCCGGGTCGACATCTCGGCCCTCACACTGGCCTCAAACATGTCGGGGGTCATGCCCTGGCTGCTGAGCAGCTGCTTGTAGCGGTCCAGGTCGAGCGTGCCATCGGGCTTGCGCAGCATGGCGATCTGGGGATTGGCCTGCAACTCGCTGGCCAGACGCTGATCGCTGGTGGCCAGCTTGAGCTGCTCAGCCGCCGCGGCCATCACACGCTCACGCACCAGGCGCTCGAGCGTCGAATACTTGGCCTCGGGGGTATCGAGCAGTTTGAGGTCGAGCCCGGGCATTTGGGCGCGCAGGCGATCGACCTCCTGGCGATGCGCGTTGTCCCATTCGGCCTGGCTGATGTCGCGCCCATCCACCGTGGCCACCACCGCCGTGCCCTCGCGCTGCCCGTAGTCGTTCAGGCCCAACAGCACAAAAGATGGCACGATGAGCAGAAACAGCAAGCCCATGGTGATTTTGGTGTGCTTGCGAATAAAGTCGAACATGGGCGGTTTCCTGCGACGCGTAAAAAGTGCAATGGGGCCTGGGCCCCGTATTGTCTATTGCTGACCCGATCCCTTAGACAAAAAAGGCGAACTTGCGTTCGCCTGTCTGCCCGGTTGCCGGTGGTGGGTGCTGAGGGGCTCGAACCCCCGACCTACGCCTTGTAAGGGCGCCGCTCTACCAACTGAGCTAAGCACCCCACCTCAACACGAGGAATCCTGAAGATCAGTTCAGTGCGTCCTTGAGCGCCTTGCCGGGACGAAACTTAGGGATCTTGGCCGATTTGATTTTAATCGGCTCGCCGGTGCGCGGATTGCGGCCGGTGCGGCCGGCGCGTTTGGTGACGGCAAAGGTGCCAAAACCCACCAGCGACACCTCACCGCCCTTCTTCAGGGTGGTCTTGACCGCCGACAAAATCGCTTCAAGCGCGCGCCCCGAAGCGGCTTTGGAAAGATCGGCCTGGTTGGCGATGTGCTCGATCAATTCATTCTTGTTCACGGGTTGTCCTCGGGCAATACGGTGATAGGGAAGTCAAGGTGGCGAAGGGGGTGCAGCAGGTGCACGGCCGGCGACATGGGCCAAGTCAACGCGCGGCGGACGCGAATTCTAGACCCAATCGGGCCGCCGCATAGGGTGGCGCCGGCCCGAAGCGTGCTCCGTCATTGGGCCACCAGGGCCTGCTCGATCGCCCGTCCCAGATCTTGCGTGCCGGCGGTGCCGCCCAGGTCAGGCGTGCGCGGTGCGCCGCTGCCCGGTGCCAGCACCGTCTCGATGGCGCGCACGATGGCATCATGCGCGGCCTGATGGCCCAGGAACTCCAGCATCATGGCGCCGCACCAGATCTGGCCGATCGGGTTGGCGATCTGGCGCCCCGCGATGTCGGGCGCAGAGCCGTGGACTGGCTCGAACAGAGAGGGAAAGCGCCGCTGCGGGTCGAGGTTGGCGCTCGGCGCGATGCCAATGGTGCCGGTGCACGCCGGCCCAAGGTCGCTGAGGATGTCGCCAAAAAGGTTGCTGGCCACCACCACATCGAAAAAATCGGGGCGCTGGACGAAGTGGGCTGTCAGGATGTCGATGTGAAACTTGTCGAGCCTGATGTCGGGGTACGCCTTGGCCATTTCAGCCACGCGCTCGTCCCAGTAGGGCATCGAGATCGAGATGCCGTTGGATTTGGTCGCGCTGGTCAGGTGCTTTTTAGGGCGCGACTGCGCCAGATCAAAGGCAAACTTGAGGACGCGGTCCACCCCGGTGCGGGTGAACACCGACTCTTGGACCACGAACTCGCGGTCGGTTCCGGCAAAGGCCCGCCCCCCGATGCTGGAGTACTCGCCTTCGGTGTTCTCGCGCACGATGTAAAAGTCGATCTCACCGGGCTCACGCCGGCTCCCGTCCTTGCGCACCACCGGCGCCACGATGCCCGGCATCAGGCGCGCCGGCCGCAAATTGATGTACTGGTCAAACTCGCGGCGAAACAGCAGCAAGGAGCCCCACAGCGACACGTGGTCGGCAATCTTTTCGGGCCATCCGACGGCGCCGAAGTAAATCGCATCGTGTCCGCCGATCTGATCCTTCCAGTTGTCAGGCAGCATCTGGCCGTGCTTTTCGCAGTAGTCCCAGCAGGAAAAATCGAACACGTCAAAGCGCAGATCGATGCCGAACTTGCGACCGGCGGCATCGAGCACGCGCAGCCCCTCGGGCATGACTTCCTTGCCAATGCCGTCGCCGGCAATGACGGCGATGCGATGTTGACCTGCCATGGAACACCTCTTGTTTCGTTAAAGGATGCGTATTGTCAATCTTTCGGGCTGGGCTGGCGCACCACCAGGGCCACACCCAATGCGGTCAAGGCCGTCCCCAGCACGGTGGTCAGCGTGATCAACTCGTCAAACAGCACCCACGCCATGATCGCCGTGGTCGGTGGGACCAAATAGAACAGGCTGGTCACTGCGGTGGCGGCGCCGCGCTG
The DNA here is from genome assembly GCA_027491035.1 of Comamonadaceae bacterium. Lineage (GTDB taxonomy): Bacteria > Pseudomonadota > Gammaproteobacteria > Burkholderiales > Burkholderiaceae_C > Polaromonas. Next base: position 45,542 of record JAIXWZ010000019.1, read on the forward strand.
GATCAGCACATAAAGCAAGGAGCTGCCGCCCAGGGTCAGCGCCAGCACCGCCCAGGCCATGGCACCGATGAGTTGCAGGTTCCAGACCATGGGCTCGGTCTCGAGCTGGCTCAAGGGCCATGTCACGATCAAAGCGGCCGCAAGCTGGATCAGGTTGGCAGTGCGCACGTCGACAGAGCGGACAAACCGCTTTTGGTAGAGCGTTCCTGCGGTGATGGCCAGCAGCGCAAACACAGTGGCCGAGACGGTCAGCACCGACACCTCGGTGCCGGCCAGCAGCTTGCGCCCGACCACCAGCAGCAGACCGCCCAGGCCCAGCAGCAGGCCCAGCCATTGGGTGCGCGTGACGGTTGCGCCCATCATGCGCGAGACCCACACTGCAGTGAGCACCGGCTGCAAGCCCACAATCAGGGCGGCCAGCCCTGAGCCCATGCCGTGCTCGACCGCAAACCAGACTCCGCCGAGGTAACAGCCGTGCATCAACACCCCGGTGACGGCCAGATGCCACCACTGCCGGGCATCTTCGGGCCATTGGGCCCGGCTCCACAGGATCCAGACCATGAAGCAGGCGATGGAAAAGACATAACGCCCGACCAGAAAACCCAGTGGCGGCGCATGGGGCAAACCGTATTTGGCGACGATGAAACCCGTGCTCCAAATCAGCACAAACACCCAGGGCATGAGGCGCACCCAGGCCGATGCGGCAGGCCCTGGCGTCATCGGGACCGGGCGCGGATTTCAGGAATGGCTTTTTGCAGGTAATACACCATGGACCAGACCGTCAGCACCACCGACAGCCAGATCAGCGCCGTGCCCCAGCTGCGCGTGTCAAGCAAGCCCAGAAAGCGGCCGTCGAAGAGCAGCAAACCAATGGCCACCATCTGCACGCCGGTCTTGATCTTGCCCACCCGGTGAACCGCCACACTGCGATTGGCACCGATGGTGGCCATCCATTCGCGCAGCGCTGAAATCGCGATCTCACGCCCGATGATGATGAGGGCCACGAACACGTCGACACGCTGCAAGTCGAGCAGCACCAGCAAACAGGCGCAGACCAGGAACTTGTCGGCCACCGGATCAAGGAAAGCGCCAAAAGCCGACGTCTGGTTCAGCCGGCGGGCCAGATACCCATCGAGCCAGTCGGTCAGGGCAAACACCACAAACATGACGGTCGCCGCGACGTTACGGCTGGCCTCAGGCAGGTCCAGATAGAACACGCCGACGATCAGCGGAATCGCCACAATGCGCGTCCACGTCATCAGGGTGGGAATGGTCAGAAACATGGCCGCCGATTTTGGCATGAGCCGGCGGCGGGCGCGGCGGGCCTGGGCCACCTCTGCCCGCTCAGCTCGGGCGGCCAGGCGGGCCGGCGTGCCCCAGAGGCAGCTCAGTGCAAGGCGCGGTAGATGTCCTGCGCCAGGGCTTTGGAGATACCCTCGACACCGGCGAGATCCTCCACGCTGGCGGCGCTCACGCCTGCAATACCGCCAAAACGCCGCAGCAAACTGGCCCGCTTTTTGGGCCCAATGCCGGCAATGTCCTCGAGCCGGCTGGTCACGCGCACCTTGTCGCGCTTGGCGCGCATCCCGGTGATGGCATAGCGATGGGCTTCATCGCGGATCTGGGCCACCAGCATCAGAGCCGCCGAATCACTGCCAAGGTAGACCTTTTCGCGGCCATCGGCAAACACCAGCTCCTCCAGCCCTACCTTGCGGCCTTGGCCTTTTTCGACGCCCACGATCAGGCTCAGGTCCAATCCAAGCTCCTCGAACACTTCACGGGCCATCGCCACCTGCCCCTTGCCGCCGTCGATCAGTACCAGATCGGGCATGCGCAGCCGCTCAGAGGCCGGCTCGCCCTCGCGCAGCGCCTCGGCCACGGGCCGGTAGCGGCGCAGCAGCACCTGGCGCATGGCCGCATAGTCATCGCCCGGCGTGACGCCCTCGATGCTGTAACGCTTGTACTGGGGCGCCTGCATGCGGTGCTGGGCAAAGACCACGCAAGAGGCCTGGGTGGCCTCCCCACTGGTGTGCGAAATGTCGAAGCACTCGACGCGCAAAGCCTGAAGGTCGGTCTGCGGCAAATCCAAGGCCAGGGCCAGTGCATGGGTGCGGGCCTGCTGAGAGCCTTCTTCGGCCAGCAAACGCGCCAACTGCAGCTCGACATTTTTCTGCGCCATCTCCAGCCAAATGCGGCGCTGCTCGCGCGGCTTGTGCACCGCCTGAATCTTCACGCCCGACTGCTCGCACAGCAAGGCCATCAGACCCGGATCGACCGCATGGCTGAGTACCAAGGTGGGAGGCGGCGGCAGGTCGATGTAATGCTGGGCCAAAAAGGCTTGCAGCACCAGGGTCTCGACCTTGGGACTCGGCGCTGCGCGCCCATCTCCACCGGCCGGCCCGTCGTGCGCGCCGCGGCCTTCTGCTGGGGCACCGGCCTCAAGGCCCTCGTCGTTGAGTTCGGCCAGTTCTGCGGCGCTGTCCACATGGCTGGGAAAGTAGGCCCGATCGCCCAGGTGACGGCCACCGCGCACCATGGCCAAATTGACACAGGCTCGCCCGCCGTGCACCTTGACGGCCAGGATGTCGGCGTCGCGGTCGGCTTGAACCTCCATGGACTGCTGGTGCAACACCCGGGACAGGGCCCGGATCTGGTTGCGCACCTCGGCGGCCTGCTCGTATCGCAGCTGCTCGGCATGGGCCTGCATGCGCGCTTCAAGCTCGCCCAGCACGTCGCTGGCCTGTCCGCGCAAAAACTGCTGGGCATGGTCGCTGTCGCGCGCATAGTCTTGCGCGCTGATCTGGCCCACACAGGGCCCGGAGCATCGCTTGATCTGAAACAGCAGGCAAGGCCGCGTTCGGTTGTGAAACACCGTGTCTTCACAGGTGCGCAGACGAAACACCTTTTGCAGCAAAGCAATGGTGTCCTTGACCGCCCAGGCACTGGGGTAAGGACCAAAGTAATGGTGTTTGCGATCGACAGCACCGCGGAAATAGGCCATGCGGGGGAACACCTGGCCTTGCAGCTCAGGCCCTCCCTCCTTGCTCGCCTGCGTGGCCGTGAGCTTGAGATAGGGGTAGCTCTTGTCATCCCGAAACAAGATATTGAACTTGGGATGGAGCGTCTTGATCAGGTTGTTTTCAAGCAGCAGCGCCTCGGCCTCCGAGCGCACCACGGTGGTCTCCATGCGCGCGATCCGCGAGACCATGTGCCCGATGCGCGTGGCGCCGTGGGCTTTCTGGAAATAACTGCTGACCCGCTTTTTCAGGTTGCGCGCTTTGCCCACATAGAGCACCGTGCCGTCGGCATCAAAATAACGATAGACGCCTGGCAAGGCGGGCAGGCTCGCGACCTCAGCCAACAGGGCCCGCTCGGCCGCTGCCTCCAGCGATGGGTCAGACATCTGCACCTGGGAACCCGCTCCAAAGGCGGGCATCGCGGCCGCCGCCTATCCGGATCAGGCCGAACAGGTCGCCGATGGGTTTCAGGTGGGGCGCGTTCATAGCATCTTAAGGGGGGTCAACGCTAGGTATATTACCGATTTTGTCATGCTGCCAACCTCCGCCCGTATGCCCACCTCGCGCCTGTGGGACGTCTTTTGCACCGTCATCGACAACCATGGCGATCTGGGCGTGTGTTGGCGCCTGGCTCGCCAGCTCGGTCAGGCCGGCCAGCGGGTGCGACTGTGGGTGGACGACGCGTCGGCCCTGACCTGGATGGCGCCAGGCGCTGCACAGGGACAAGATCGCGCCATCGAGGTCCTGCCCTGGGCTGCAGCCAGCCACACCGACACCCTGCGAGCCCTCGAGCCGGCCGATGTGTGGATCGAGGCCTTTGGCTGCCACCTTCCCCAGCCTTTTGTGGCCCATGGCGCCCTCAGCCGAGCCAGGCAGCCGGTCTGGATCAACCTTGAATACCTGAGCGCCGAGGCCCAGGCGCGGCGCAACCATGGCCTGAGCTCGCCCGTCATGAGCGGGCCGGCCAAGGGCTGGACCAAACGCTTTTACTATCCCGGCTTTGCGACCGGTACCGGCGGTCTGCTGCGCGAAACCGGGCTGATGGAGCGCCAGCAAGGCTTTGAGCGCCAGGCCTGGCGCGCCCGTCATGCACCCGCGTGTCGCCCAGGGGGGCGCCTGGTCAGCCTGTTTTGCTACGAACCCCCGGGCCTGCCGCAGCTGTTGCACCAACTGTCCCGATCGGGCGACTGCCTGCTGGTCACGCCGGGGCGTGCGCTGGCGGCGGTGCGATCGCACCTGCCACAGTTGAACCGGCCGCTGAACTGGAGCGCCCTGCCCTACTGTGACCAGGACGGTTTCGATCAGATGCTCTGGGCCTGCGATCTGAACTTCGTGCGTGGCGAGGACTCGCTGGTGCGCGCAATCTGGGCCGGTCAGCCCCTGGTCTGGCAGATCTACCCTCAACACGATCGGGCCCACCACGCCAAGCTCGAAGCCTTTCTCGACTGGCTCGAGGCCCCCGTCAGCCTGCGACGGTTTCATCGGGTCTGGAATGCCACCGAACCGGGCGCCTTGCCGGTCATCCGCGAAGCCACGCTCCAGGACTGGGGCGATTGCATACGCGCGGCCAGAGGGCGCCTGCTGTCCCAGACGGACCTGCTGACCGGCCTGCTGGCCTTGTCGCAGCCAGGCCCCTGATCGCAGCGCGTCGGGCCGGCTACAATTGCGGGTTTGGCACGCCGCGTTCGGCCTGCCCCTCTCCTACGGACTCTCACCCATGAAAATCGCCCAAGAAATTCGCGCAGGCAACGTCATCATGCACGGCAAGGACCCGATGGTCGTTCTCAAGACCGAATACAGCCGGGGCGGCCGCAACTCGGCCACGGTGCGCATGAAGCTCAAGAGCCTGATCGCCAACTTCAACACCGAAGTCGTGTTCAAGGCCGACGACAAGATGGATCAGATCGTTCTGGACAAGAAGGACTGCACCTACTCGTACTTTGCCGATCCGATGTACATCTGCATGGACACCGAGTACAACCAGTACGAGGTCGAAGCCGAAAACATGGGCGATGCGCTCAACTACCTCGAAGACGGCATGTCGCTCGAGGTCGTGTTCTATGACGGCAAGGCCATTTCCGTGGAATTGCCCACGAGCGTCGAGCGCGAAATCACCTGGACCGAGCCGGCCGTCAAGGGCGATACTTCGGGCAAGGTGCTCAAGCCAGCCAAGATTGCCACCGGCTTCGAAGTGCCGGTGCCGATTTTTGTGGCCCAGGGCGACCGCATCGAGATCGACACCCGAACGGGCGAGTACCGCAAGCGCGTCTGAGCTGCGCGAGTCTCGCGTCAAGCCCCGATCGCGGGGCTTTTTTTATGCCAACAAGCAAGCCGTGACCGAAACGCAAGCGCCACTGCTGGACCTCAGTGATTTGCCGCTGCCCATGCGCATGCTGCCAGGACTTAGGCGCTGCGACTCGGTCAGGCTGCACCGCCTAGATGCCACAAGCGCTCTGGCCCGCGAAAAAAGGGCCTTGCTGGATGCCGGCTGGTCGGCGCTCAAGGTCGAGGGCTTCGATGAGGCGCCGGTGCTTCAAACAGTGCGCGAGCACGCTGGCGCAGGCGCGGGCGACAACACACCCCTGCCCTTGTTGGTGCAAGAAGATCTGGCCGTACTCGACGGCGACAGCGGCACCCTGCCCTGGCTCAGCGTCTGCACCCCCTCCCATTGGGCGCCCGAGGCCAAGATCGGAC
>JAIXWZ010000010.1 GCA_027491035.1 Comamonadaceae bacterium
GACGGCACGCTCTGGTCCATCTCGGTGAGAAAGTGCGGGCTGTCACTGGCCCGCGGCGCGGTGTAGTCCATCAGGCTGCCGGTGAGCAGCTGGCCCGTTTGCGCGTCATACACCACCGCCTCGTAGAGCGCCTGGCCGATGCCCTGCACCGCACCGCCATCGAGCTGGCCGCGCACGATGGTCGGATTGACCACACGCCCGACATCGTTGACCGAGACGTAAGCCACCACCGCAACCTCGCCGGTGGCCGGATCGACTTCGACCTCGCACACATGGCAGCCGTTGGGCCAGCTCGGCCCCGACGCGGCGCTGGTGGAGTCCATGAAGATGCGCTGCTCGGGCTGACGCGCCGCCAGCTCAAACAGCCCGATGCTCAGGTCGGTACCAGCCACGCCAAAACGCCCGGCCGCATACACCACGTCCTGCTCGGAGGCCTCGAGCTCACGCGCGGCCAGCACCTTGCCGTGGGCAATGGTGCGCTCGGCGCCAATCTTCATGGCCGACCCCCCGGTAAACAGCGAACGCGACCCAGCCGAGCCAAAACCGTCGCCACGGTCGGTATCGCCCAGAACCACATGCACCTGATCGAGGGTCACGCCAAACGCATCGACCACCAGCTGCGCCAAGGTGGTGGCGATGCCCTGCCCCATGGGCATGACCGCCGAGAACACCTCGATGGTGCCATCGGGGCGCACCGACAGCGTCACCCGCTCTTCCATCTGGTTGCCGCCGGTCCACTCCAAAAACGTGGCCAGCCCCAGCCCACGCCATTGGCCTCGCCGCGCCGACTCGGCCGCGCGCGCGTCAAAGCCGCTCCAGTCGGCCAGCTTGAGCCCTTGGTCCATGATCGATTCAAAGGCCCCGACGTCATAGACCTGGCCCATGGCATTTTTGTAAGGGAACTGGTCGGGCGCGATGAAATTGCGCCGGCGCAGCTCGATGCGGTCGATGCCTGTTTGGCGCGCCGCCTCGTCCATCAGTCGCTCGATGGTGTAGATCGCCTCGGGCCGGCCCGCGCCGCGGTAGGCGGCGGTCGACATGGTGTGCGTCATCACCGCGCGGAAGTGGTAATCGATGGTCTGGATGTCGTAGACGCCGGTCTGCACCCAGGGGCCGATCAGCAGCTGAATGGCCACGCCCGTGCCGGTGGGATAGGCGCCCACATTGGCATCGGAGTGCACGCGCAGCGCCAGCACCTTGCCCTGGTCGTCGAGCGCCATTTCGGCGCGGGTCTGCAGGTCGCGGCCATGGGTGGTGGCCAAAAACTCCTCGCTGCGATCGGCCAGCCACTTGACCGAGCGCTTGAGCATGTAGGCGCAGTAGGCGGTGGCAATGTCTTCCGGGTAGGCGCCGGTCTTCATGCCAAAGCCGCCGCCGACATCGCCCACCACCACGCGCACGGCCTTGCGCTCCAGGCCCAGTGCGTCGGCAATGCTGTTGCGCGCGCCCGAGGGCATTTGCGAGCTCATGCGCACGACCAGGCGCTGATCGCCCGCGTGCCAGGACGCCAGCACCACGCGCGGCTCCAGGGTCAGGGCCACCAGACGCTGGTGCGTCAGTTCAAGGCGCACCACATGGGCCGCCTTGGCAAACGCCTGCTCGGCCTCTTGCGCCTTGCCATGGCGCGCCTCGGCGGCGATGTTGTCGGGCGCCGCTTCGCAGACCAGCGCCTGACCGGCCAGGGCGGCGGGTATCTCGGTGACGGCCGGCAAGTCCTCATAGTCAATCTGCAGCGCCTCTGCCGCGTCACGGGCCTGCTCGCGGGTTTGGGCAACCACCGCAGCCACCGGCTCGCCAACAAAGCGCACCCGCTCGTGGGCCAGCGGTCGACGCGCCGGGGCAGCCAGGGCGGCGCCACCGGCGCGGGTGAAACCGGCCGCACCAGCCATGGGTTTGCATCCGGCCTGCACCATGTCCTGACCCGTGAGGACCAGCAAGACACCGGGCATGGCTTGGGCCGCGCTGGCATCGATCGAGACGATGCGGGCGTGGGCATGGGGCGAGCGCACAAAGACCAGGTGCGCAAGCGCCGATTCAGGGACCTCGGGCACGGCGGCGCGCAAGTCGTCGGTGAACTGGCCCTGCCCGCGCAGCAGCGCGTCGTCTTCCATCCGGGCCACGCTGTGGCCGCTGCCAAATCGGGTCGCTTCAATCGGTGCAGAAAAAGGGGCGTTCACATTAACTCCTGATGATCGGTTCAATCTTAGCGGCATCTGGCGGCCGCAGCCTTGCAGGCGCCCTGGCCTCAGCGCCGCGGCGCGGGCGTGCCACCGGGCCGGCTCGAGCCCGCCCTTTGGCGCTCGAGCTCGAGCTTGCGGGCCCGCCGCTGGGCCTCACGCACGGCGGCCTGCTCGAGCCACAGGGCAAACTCCTGCGGCGTCTCCAGCGTGATGCGGCCGATGCTGCCGGCGCGAAAATCGTGCAACAGCGCCTCGGCCGCCTTGTGCAAATCAAGGCGGCCGCCGGCGGCAACGGCACCGCGCCGGCGCGCAATGGCCGACAGCGCCGAAAGCGCAGCCTCTTCGTCAAGACCCTGGACCTCAACACGGTAACGCTGGGCCAGCAAATCGGGATAGGCCGCCAGCAGTCTGCGCAGCAGCTCAAGGGCCACCTCCTGCTCGTCGTAGGCGTTGCGGCCGATCGCGCCACTGGCGGCCAGGTGGTAGCCGCCTTCCTCGACCGTGATGCGCGGCCACAGCACGCCGGGCGTGTCCCACAAGTAAAAATCATCGTCCAGCGCGATGCACTGCTCGCTGCGGGTGATGCCCGCCTCGTCGCCGGTGCGCGCGGCGCGCTTGCCCACCAAGGTGTTGATCAGGGTGGACTTGCCCACATTGGGAATGCCGCAAATGAGCACACGCATGGGTCGCGACAGGCCCACGCGCTGGGGCGCCAGATCGCGGCAGGCCTTGATCAGCCGGCGTGCCGGCGCCGCCTCGCTCGCATCGAGCGCCAGCGCCTGCGTGGCCGGCAAAGCCTGGTGGTGCGCCAGCCAGGCCTCGGTGCGCAGCGGATCGGCCAGGTCCTGCTTGTTGAGGATCTTGAGCGCGGGCTTGCCCCGGGTCAGCTCGGCCAGCAAGGGGTTGGCGCTCGAGCCCGGCAGCCGCGCATCGAGCAGCTCGATGACCACATCGATGTCCTCAATGCGCTCGGCAATGGCCTGGCGCGTCAGGTGCATATGCCCCGGGAACCACTGAATGGCCATGCGACGCGTCCCGCTCAGACGGCCCCAACACCGGCACGCCCGAGCCGTTCGGGCGAGGTGTACTGCTGGCGGTACATCTCAAACGGCAAGGAGTCCAGCGACTCGATGCGCTGCTGCTCGCGCACCGAATCGGCCGACAGGGCGCGCAGCCGGTCACGCTCTTGGGCCGTCAGAGGCTGGGCCATGAAATGCCGGCGGGTGTGCTCCGAGCGCGAGCGCGCGAAGGCGATGAAGGAGCGGTCAAAGTCTTGGTCGAGCACCTGCAGCACGCGCGCCGAGGGCAGGCCCTGGGGCTCGTGCAAGGCCGTGTGCGCCTGCTGCAAGGCCTGGGTGTGCGCTCCCTCTAGTGGCATGCCGCGCAGATCCTCGTCAAGGCGCTGGGCGATCGGCTCGCAGCCGGCCAACAGCTCAAGGCCCCAGTCAAGCAGCCCCAGCTGCGCGCCCCCGCGCTCGAGCATCAGCTCGGGCTCGCGCCCGCGCGCAGCGACCCGGTGCTGGTTGCGCGCCAGCGCCGCGATCTCCTGCGGACTGTCGGGCGCGCTCGGGGACAGCAGGCAGTGCAGCAAAAAAACGTCGAGAAAGCGCATGGTCGAAGCGGCGATGCCCAAGGGCTCGAACGGATCGAGGTCCATCAGCCGCACCTCCACATACTCCACCCCGCGCTCGCGCAAGGCGTGCAGGGGGCGCTCGCCGGCAAAGATGGTGCGCTTGGGACGGATGGTGCCGTAGAACTCGTTTTCGATCTGCAGCAGCGTGGTGGCCAGCTGGTTGTAATCGCCCCCCGGATTGCGCAAGCCAACGGCTTCGTAGGGCCCGTAGGGGCGCGTCAGCGCATCGTGCAGCGAGGCGGCATAGCCTTCCAGACTGTTGTAGCTCACGGCAAGGGTGGCCTGCGCATCGCTCTGGTAGCCCAGCCGACCCATGCGCAAGCTGGTGCCGTGTGGCATGTACATGGTCGAGCCGCTCAGCCGCTCGAGCTCGTGCGTGCGGCCCGCCACGAAGCTCGAGCACACGGCCGGCGACGCGCCAAAGAGGTAGAGCAGCAAAAACGCATGGCGGCGGAAATTGCGAATCAAGGCAAAGTACTGCTCGCTGCTGACGCCGGGCAAGGACCAGTTGTAGTGGATGCCCGAGATCGTCTGCATGCGCCGGCCGTAGCGGTGGCTCAGGCCCATGCGGTAAACGCTCTTGGCCCGCCCGACGTTGGAGCTGCCGTAGCGCGCGATCGGAATGGTTTCGTCGGTGGGCAGGGTGCAGGGCATGCTCGAGACCCAAAGCATCTCATCGCCCTGCTCGGCCAGGCTCTGGTAGGTAAAGCGGTGAAGCTGCGCCAACTCCTGCAAGACCTCAGGCGCGCTGCCATGAGCTGCGGTGATCAGCTCGAGCTGCGATTCAGAAAAATCGGTGGTGATGCTCGCATGGGTCAGGGCAGAGCCCAGGGCCTGCGGATGCGGGGTCAGCGCCAATTGCCCGTCAGGGCGCACCCGCAAACTCTCTTTCTCGATCCCTCGGCGCATGCCGCGAAGGCGCTGAGCGTCGAGCCCATCGAGCGCCTGGCGCAGCACCGCCGAGCCGTCCTCCAAATTCATCGCCATGTCCTTTTGTGTTTTATCGTTTGGGCACCCGCCTCACCCGCTCGCTTGGCCCCCTATCTTGCCACCGACCGGCCGCGCTTGCTCAGACAGGGCCATCATCGGCGCTGTTGTCCGCGCCCTGATCCGCTCTCAAACCGGTCACACAGCGCACGGGCAGACAGTGGGCACAAACCGGAACGCGAGCCAGCACACGGGCTCTGATCTGACAGCCAAGCCGCGCGCCGTCCGAAGCACAGGGGGCACGCAGGCCAGCAAGATGCGCAAGCAGGAGGCACCCACCTGATGAAAGACCTGCATCTGCCACCGCCGCATCAGCCGCGCCGCAGCAACGAAAAACGCTCGACGGTCGAACACGACATCGAACGCGAGGAGAACACGCCCACCGATGCGCCCGATGTGGACACCCGTCGGCCAACTGAGCCCAAGACCCGCAAGCCCAATTTCTTTCATCCCAAATGGCATTGAGGCATTGAGTTATTGAACCCAAGCGCCGCGGGCCATGCTGCGCTGGGCTCAAGAGGCCGTCAAGCGCGCCAGCGTGCGGCGCAGCTTGTCGACCTTGGGGCCGACCACATGCATGCAGTAGCCTTGGTAGGGATTGCGCGCGTAATAGTTCTGGTGATAGGCCTCGGCTGGCCAGTAATTGGCCAGCGGCAGCACTTCGGTGACGATCGGGTCCGCGTAGAGCGCCTGACGCTCGAGCCGCTGCAGGTACTCGCTCACCTCTTGAGCCTGCTGCGGGCTGTGACAGTAAATGCCGCTGCGGTACTGGCTGCCCACATCGTGGCCTTGCCGGTTCAAGGTGGTCGGGTCGTGGATCAGAAAAAACACGTCAAGGATCTCCGACAGGCTGATGCGCGCCGGATCGAACTTGAGCTGGACCACCTCGGCGCAGCCGGTGCTGCCGCTGCACACCGCTTCATACGTGGGCTGCTGCGCCTGGCCATTGCTGTAGCCCGACTCGACCGACAGCACACCGCGCACCTGCAGATACACCGCCTCCGTACACCAGAAACAGCCACCGCCCAGGGTGATGGCATCGCTCGATCCAACCGCATTCATGAGATCACTCCTTGAGGTCTGCCGCATGACAGAGCCGGCACTGTAGCGCGCCGACAGACTGTTTGCATGAAGAGCGCCGCGTCTGCGGCCTGTCTGCGCCGACAATCGAGCCGCTATGAGCTTGGGCGAACTCAAACCCATCCTGACCACCTTGCTGCTGCCGCCGGCCGGCCCCGTGCTGGCGCTGGCATTGGGCGCCGCACTCATCTGGAGCGCCGGCAGCAGCGCCTTGCGCCGGCGCCTTGGCGCCTGCCTGGCGGTGGTGGCCGCGCTGGCGCTGTGGCTGCTCAGCTGCAATGCGGTGGCGGTCTGGCTCGCGCGCACCGCCTTGCCGCAGGTGCCGGTGCTCGAGCCGGCCCAGGCCAGCGCGCTGCGCGCGCAAGGGGTGCAGGCGGTGGTCGTGCTCGGCGGGGGCGTGCTGCCCGAGGCACCCGAATACGGTCAGGCGCAGCCCAGCGCGAGCACGGCCGCCCGCCTGCGCTACGGCCTCAAACTGGCGCGCCAGGCCGGTCTGCCCTTGGGGTTTTCAGGCGGGGTGGGCTGGGCGGCGGCCGGTCAAGGGCCCTGGCCCAGCGAGGCGCAAGCGGCCCTGGCCATGGCCCGGGAGACGGGCCAAGAGATCCGCTGGCTCGACGGCCAATCGCGCGACACCTTCGAAAATGCGCAGGCGATGCGCGCTTTGCTGCAACCGGCCGGCGTCTACAAGATCGCGCTGGTCACCCAGGCCTGGCACATGCCGCGCAGCGTGGCACACTTTGAGCGGGCGGGCTTTGAGGTGCGGCCCGCGCCCATGGGCCTGGTGCTGCCGCGCAGCCGACCTGTGCTTGAATGGCTGCCATCGCCGCATGGCTTGCAGGCCAGCACCTGGGTGCTGCGTGAATGGCTGGCCCTGCGGCTGATGTGAGGCCGGCGCCCGCTCGGGCGCCTCGGTTGACGGCTGAGCCGGCACCGGCTACATTAATAACCGGCGGGTCAGTAAATAATTGTCAAATCTCGCCTGTCCATGACCTCCGCCCACCTGCTTGAACGCACTGCGCACGCGCCCCGGCGCGAACGGCGCAAGGACGAGCGCCCCGCTGAACTGCTGGACGCGGCGCTGGCGCTGTTTGTCGAAAAAGGCTACGCCGCCACCCGAATGGAAGAGGTGGCCGCGCGCGCCGGGGTCTCCAAGGGCACGGTGTTTCTCTACTTCCCGAGCAAGCTCGAGCTGTTCAAGCAAGTGGTTCGGCGCAATATTTCAGGCCGGCTGGGCCTGTGGGACGGCCGCTTTGCCGACTTTGCCGGCTCGAGCGCCGAACTGCTGCGCCTGACCATGCTGCTGTGGTGGGAGCGCATCGGCTCGACGCCGGCCTCAGGCATCAGCAAACTGATGGTCAGCGAGGGGCAGAACTTTCCCGAGATGGCCGAGTTCTTTCACCACGAGGTGATCGTGCCGGGCCAGCTGATCTTGCACCGCCTGATTGAGCGCGGCATCGAACGCGGCGAGTTCCGGCCGGTGTGCGTCGAACACGCGGTGCAGGGCGTGGTTTCGGTCATGGTGTTTCTCGCTCTCTCACGCCACAGCCCCAACGCCTGCACCCAAAACTTCATGACCCTCGACCCGGTGGCCTACCTTCATCACCATGCCGACTTGATCGCCCGGGGTCTGGCCGTGGCGCCGGCTCAACCCAAGGAAAGTCTGCGATGACCAAACGCCGCCTCATCGGCTTGCTGATCGCCCTGTCTGTGGCGTTGATTTTGGGCGCCGTTGGGGTGCGCTGGCTCGGCAAGTCCCGCGCGCCACAGCCCGCCGCCGCGCCCGCCGAAGCGGTGGCCGAGCTGGCCCCCACCGATCTGGTGGCAGTGGCGCCGGCTGATCTGAATCTGGGCTTGCCGGTCTCGGGCACGCTGCGCGCGGTCAACACCGCGCTGGTCAAGGCCCGGGTAGCGGGCGAATTGCAGGGCCTGCGCGTGCGCGAGGGTGACGCGGTCAAGGCGGGACAGACGCTGGCGCAAATCGATGCCACCGAATACCGGGCGCGGCTGCAGCAAGCGCAGCAGCAAGCCGATGCGGCCAAGGCCCAAGTGGACATTGCGCAGCGGCAACTGGACAACAACAAGGCGCTGGTGGCGCAAAACTTCATCTCACAAACCGCCCTGCAAACGTCGCTGTCGAACCTGGAGGCTGCGAACGCGCAGCACCGCGCCGCCCTGGCGGCGGCCGACGTGGCGCGCAAGAGCCTCGAAGACACCGTGCTGACGGCGCCGATTTCAGGGCAGGTGTCGCAGCGACTGGCCCAACCCGGCGAGCGGCTGGGCATTGACGCGCGCGTGCTCGAGATCGTCGACATCAGCCGGCTCGAGCTCGAAGCGAGCGTGGCGCCGGCGCAGTCGGTGCAGCTCAAGCTGGGGCAAAGCGCGCAGCTGCAAATTGAGGGCAGCGCGCAGCCGGTCAGCGCCCGCCTGGTGCGCATCAATCCGAGCGCACAGGCGTCCAGCCGCAGCGTACTGGCCTATTTGGTCATCGACAACAAGGCTGGCAGCGGCCTGCGCCAGGGCCTGTTTGCACAAGGCAGCCTGGGCACCGGCAGCACGCGCGTGTCTGCCCTGCCGCTGTCGTCGGTGCGCACCGACCAGGCCACACCTTATGTGCAGTTGCTGCGCGAAGGCCGGGTGGTGCACCAGCCGGTTGAACTGGGCGCGCGCGGCACCGTCGGCGACGAGGTCATGGTGGGCGTCGACCTGCCGCCGGGCACCCAGGTGCTGCGCGCCTCAGTCGGGCTGCTGCGCGCGGGGCTGGCCACCCGCTTGACCGATGTTGCCGCCGGGGCCACCAAGCGCTAAGGCGCGCGCCTCGAGCCCCAATTCCTCAACAGCCCAGCGCCCATGTGGTTCACCCGCGTCAGCTTGCACAACCCCGTCTTTGCCACGATGGTCATGCTGGCCATCGTGGTGCTGGGACTTTTTTCCTACCAGCGCCTGCGCGTCGACCAGTTTCCCAACATTGACTTCCCGGTGGTGGTCATCACGGCCGAATACCCTGGCGCCTCGCCGGAGATCGTTGAAAGCGAAGTCACCCGCAAGATTGAAGAGGGGGTCAACTCGATCGCTGGCATCAACGCCCTGACCTCGCGCAGCTACGAGGGCACCGCGGTGGTGCTGGTGGAGTTTGCGCTTCACATCAATGGCCGCAAGGCCGCCGAGGACGTGCGCGAGAGGATCGCCGCCATCCGGCCGAGCCTGCGCACCGAGGTCAAGGAGCCCAGGGTGCTGCGCTTCGATCCGGCCAGCCGGGCCATTTGGGCGGTGGCGGTGGTGCCGCCCCAGACGGGCGGGGCCGATCCGGTGGCGCTCACCAGCTGGGCTGAGCAAGTGCTCAAGAAACGGCTGGAAAACGTGCGCGGGGTCGGCTCGGTCACCCTGGTCGGCGCCAGCCGCCGCGAAATCAACATCTACCTCAGGCCGCAGGCCATGGAGGCGCTGGGCGTCTCGGCCGAACAAGTGGCCAATGCCCTGCGCAGCGAGAACCAGGACTTGCCCCTGGGCGCGGTGCGATCACTGACGCAGGAGCGCACCGTCAAGATCGAGGCGCGGGTGCAGCGGCCCGAAGATTTCGCCAAGCTCATCGTCGCGCGCCGCGGCGCCACTGCCATCACGCTGGGCCAGGTCGCCCAGATCAAGGACGGCGCGCAGGAAACCGAGACGCTGGCGCTGCGCAACGGCCAGCGCACGCTGCTGCTCAATGTGCAAAAAGCGCAGGACGAAAACACCATCGATGTGGTCGATGGCCTGAACAAGACGCTCGAGGACATCTCCGCGCTCGCGCCGCCAGGCGTGACGCTCGAGCCGGTGCTCGACGCCTCGCGGCCCATCCGCCTGGCGGTGGATAACGTGCGGCGCACGCTGATTGAGGGCGCCTTCCTGACGGTGCTGATCGTCTTTCTGTTTCTCAATTCCTGGCGCTCGACGGTCATCACGGGCCTGACGCTGCCGATCTCCATCATCGGCACGTTTTTGTTCATGTACGCCTTCGGCTTTACGATCAACATGATCACGCTGATGGCCCTGAGCTTGTGCGTGGGCCTGTTGATTGACGATGCCATCGTGGTGCGCGAGAACATCGTGCGCCATGTGCAGATGGGCAAGAACGCTTACCGGGCCTCGCTCGAAGGCACACAAGAAATCGCTCTGGCGGTGCTGGCCACCACGTTTTCGATCGTGGCCGTGTTTTTGCCCATCGGCTTCATGGGCGGGATCATCGGCAAGTTCTTCCATGAGTTTGGCATCACCATCGTGGCGGCGGTGCTGATCTCGATGTTCGTGAGCTTCACGCTCGACCCCATGCTCTCGTCGATCTGGCACGACCCGGCCATCGACGCGCATGGCAAGCCCCCGGGCTCGAGCCTGTACGACCGCAGCATCGGGCGCGTCACCGGCTGGTTCGACCGCGCCACCGATCGCCTGGCCGACGGTTACCAGGCGCTGCTGCGCTGGTCGCTGGCGCACAAGCTGGCGACCCTGCTCATGGCGCTGGCGGTCTTTGTCAGCAGCGTCCTGATGGTGCCGCTCTTGGGCACCGAGTTCGTGCCCAAGGCCGACTTTTCTGAAACCACCGTCAATTTCCACACCGCCGTGGGCTCATCGGTCGAGCACACCGAGGCCAAGGCGCGGCAGGTCGACGCCATCGTGCGCCAGTTCCCTGAAGTGCGCTACACCGTCACCACCATCAACAGCGGCAGTGCGCAAGGCAAGATGTACGCCACGATGTACGTGCGCCTGGTCAACCGGGACCAGCGCACGCGCAACGCCGACCAGATGTCAGCGGCCCTGCGTGAACGCCTGCGCCAGGTGCCGGGCATCACCGTCACCCAGGCCGGACTGACCGACAGCGTCGGGGGCAACAAGCAGATCGAGTTCTCGCTGCAAGGCGCCGACCTGCGCGAGCTCGAGCGGCTGTCGCAGCAGGTCCGCCAGCGCGTGGCGGGCATCGCCGGCCTGGTCGATCTGGACTCCAGCGTCAAGCCCGACAAGCCGACGCTCAATGTGGTGGTCGCGCGCGAGGTCGCCTCCGACCTCGGCCTGTCCGTGGGCCAGGTGGCCAACCACCTGCGGCTGCTGATTGCCGGCCAGAACGTGGGCACTTGGCGCGCTTCCGACGACCAGACCTACGACATCAATGTGCGGCTCGATCCGAGCGCGCGCGACGCAGCCGCCGACCTCGAAAGGCTGCCTTTGCTGGTCGGCGCAGCGGGCGCCGAGCCACGCATCATCCGCCTTGAACAGGTGGCGCGCATTGAAGCGTCGACCGGGCCGAACCAGATCAACCGGCGCGATCTGACGCGCGAGGTCGCGCTCAGCGGCAACGTCTATGGCCGCTCAGTGGGCGAGGTGTCGGCCGACATCACCGCAGCGCTCAAAGCGATCGACTTTCCGCCCGGCTACAGCTGGCGCTTTGGCGGCTCGACCAAGAACATGCAGGAGTCCTTTGGCTACGCGCTGTCCTCGCTGTTTTTGGCCGTGCTTTTCATCTACATGATTCTGGCCAGCCAATTCAAGAGCTTCTTGCAGCCCATGGCCTTGATGACCTCGCTGCCGCTGACGCTGATCGGGGTGGTGCTGGCCCTGCTGATGTTCGGCTCGACTCTGTCGATGTTTTCGGTCATCGGCGTGGTCATGCTCATGGGCCTGGTGACCAAAAACGCCATCTTGCTGGTCGATTTCGCGATCCGGGCGCGCGAAGAGGGGATGGAGCGCAGCCAGGCCTTGCTGGTGGCGGCCAAGGTCAGGCTGCGGCCCATCCTCATGACCACTTTGGCGATGATTTTCGGCATGGTCCCGCTGGCCTTTGCCCTGACCGAAGGCTCGGAGCAGCGCGCGCCCATGGGCCAGGCCGTCATTGGGGGGGTCATCACCTCCTCGCTGCTTACGCTGGTGGTCGTCCCCGTGGTCTACTGCTACCTCGATGACCTGGCCCAATGGCTGCGCCGCCGCGTGCACGGTCCTGCAGCCGATGACGGCGTCAAGGGCTAAAATTAACAATTGCTTCCCAACCACCGACTGCACCGCGCCCCGGACTTTGGCCATGAACCTGGAACAAGCACGCTTTAACATGATCGAGCAGCAAATCCGCCCCTGGGAGGTGCTCGACACCCAGGTGCTGTCTCTGCTGGCCATGGTCAGGCGCGAAGACTTCGTGCCCAAGATCCACCGCGACCTCGCGTTTGCCGACCTTGAGATCCCGCTGCCGCCGCACAGCCATCCGAGCCAGTGCATGCTCTCGCCCAAGGTCGAAGCCCGGCTGTTGCAGGACCTGGCGGTGCAAAAGCACGAAAGAGTCCTCGAAGTCGGGGCCGGCAGCGGTTACATGGCCGCGCTGCTGGCCCATCGCGCCGCCCAGGTGATCAGCCTGGAGATCGAGCCCAGCCTGGCCGCGATGGCGCGCGAGAACCTGCAGCAAGCGGGCATTGACAACGCACAGGTGCTGGTGGCCGACGCTGCCAAGCCGCTGGCCGACTCGCACGGCCCCTTCGATGTGATCGTGCTCAGTGGCTCGGTTGCCGAACTGCCCGAGCACCTCAAAGGTCGGCTGGCTGTGGGCGGGCGCCTGGCTGCCATCGTCGGCACCGAGCCGGTGATGAGCGCGACCTTGCTCACCCGCGTGGGCGAGCAGGCCTGGCGCACCGAACAGCGCTGGGAGACCGTGGCGCCACGGCTGCAGCATTTCCCGCAGCCCTCATCCTTTCGCTTCTAAATTTTATGGTGATGCAACTGCACCCCAGTGACTTCGCGCAGTGGCGCCAAACCCACGCGCAGCCGCTGGTGCTCGATGTGCGCGAGCCCTGGGAGGTCCAGACGGCATCGGTCAAGCCCGAAGGCTTCGAGCTCAAGGTCATTGCCATGGGCGAGGTGCCGACCCGCTGGCAAGAGCTCGACCCGAGCCGTCCGATCGCCTGCCTGTGCCACCATGGCATGCGCAGCCTGCAAGTGGCGCGCTATCTGCAGCAGCAAGGATTTGCCGAAGTGGTTAATCTACAAGGTGGTATCGATGCATGGTCGAGCGCTGTCGATGCGACCGTGCCGCGTTATTGATCCGCAACCCAAGCCAGGATGCCCATGAAACCCTCCCGACGTCTGCGACCCGGCCCCCTGACCCTGCTGTGCGCCGCTGTGATCGGCACCTGGGGCAGCGCGGCGCACGCGCAGTCACTGCTTGAGCTCTACGAGTCGGCGCGCGGCTATGACGCCAGCTACCTGTCGGCCAAGCTGCAATACGACGCCAGCCTGGCCAGCGCCGAACAGGGCAAGGCCGGCATGCGACCCTCGGCCAACTTGTCGGCCGGCTTGAGCTACACCGACCAGAACTTGAGCGCCAATTCCTCAGCCACTGCTGCCCAGGCTGCAGCACTGCAGGCCAGCAACCGGGGCTTTCAGACCCAAAGCCTGAGCGCCAGCGCCAGCCAACCGCTGTACCGCCCTGCCAACCGGGCCGCCTACGACCAGGCCTTGCAGCGCGCTGAGCTGGCCAAGGCGCAACTCGAGGCGGCCGAACAAGAGCTGATTTTGCGCACCAGCCAGGCCTATTTTGATGTGTTGGCCGCGCAGGACAACCTGACTGCGGTGCAGGCGCAAAGGACGGCGGTGGCCGAGCAGCTGGCCGCCGCCAAGCGGCGCTTTGAAGTGGGCACTTCGACCATTGTCGACACGCGCCAGGCGCAGGCGGCCTTCGACCGCATCCAGGCCGCACAGATCCAGGCCGAAAACGACCTGGCGGTGCGCCGCCTGGCGCTCGACCAGTTGGTCGGCCGCGCCGGCACCCGGCCACTGCCCCTGTCCACGCCGGTGCTGCTGCCTGCCATCGAAGGCGACGTCAACCGCTGGGTGCAAGATGCACAGACCCAGCATCCGAGCGTGCGCGGCGCCCAGACCAATCTGGAGATCGCGCGGCTTGAGGTGGTGCGCGCCCAGGCCGGTCACAAGCCCACCTTGGACGCCACCGCCAGCCAGAGCTTTTCCCAGACGCCCAGCGGCACCTCCTCGAGCACCGTCACCAAGCGCGCCAGTGCCACGGTGGTGGGTCTGAGCTTTAACCTGCCCCTGTTTGCGGGCTACGCCACTGAAAACCGCATCAAGGAAACCCTGGCGCTGGGCGACAAAGCCAGCAGTGATCTGGAAAGCGCCAAACGCACCGTGTCCCAAACCACACGGGCCGCGTTCTTCAACGTGATGTCGGGGCAAAGCCGGGTCAAGGCGCTCGAGGCGGCCGAGACCTCCTCGCAAAGCTTGGTTGATTCGACCCGGCTGGGCTACCAGGTCGGCGTGACCATCAACCTCGACGTGCTCGATGCCCAGAGCCAGCTGTTCCAGACGCGGCGCGATCTGGCAGTGGCCCGCTACGATGTGCTGGTTGGCGTGCTGCGGCTGCGCCAGGCCTCCGGCGGTCTGGCCGTCGGCGACCTGCAAAACATCAATCGAATTCTGGCGCGGCCCTGAAAGCCGCTGGACGAGCGCTCAGCGCTTGAGCAAGGCCAGCAGATGGCTGGCCGTCAAACGCGCTGCGCCCTGATGGCGCCGGGCAAACTCGCGAGCGCGGATTGACTGCTCGGCGTGGCCGGGGCCAAGCAGGTCGGTGGCGCGCTGCAGCGCCTGCACAAGATCATCGGCACGCCAGGCCGCGCCCTCGGCCAGGGCCTGCTCGGCCACCTCGGCAAAATTGAAAGTGTGCGGGCCCATCACCACTGGACAGCCGCAGGCGGCCGCCTCGATCAGGTTCTGACCGCCCAAGGGCGCAAAGCTGCCGCCCAGCAGCGCCACGCTGGCCAGGCTGTAGTACAGCGCCATCTCGCCCATCGAGTCGCCCAGCCAGATGCAGCCCGGGCCTGCCGAAGGAAAGACCGAAGGGAAGGCCGAGAGGTCAGTGCCCCACTGCGATCGGCGCGAACAGCCAAAACCATGGGCGGCAATCGCCCCGGCGACCTCGTCAAAACGCTGCGGATGGCGCGGCACGATCAGCACCTCAAACGGCCAGGGACTGCGGCGCTGCGACAAGGCCTGCAGCAGCGCCTGCTCCTCCCCCTCGCGCGAGCTCGCCAGCATCAGCACCGGCCGGCCCAGCCCAGCACGGTGGCCCAGACCGAGCTCGCACTGCGCCCGATCTGGGTCGGCGTCGAACTTCAGATTGCCCAGCACCGCCTGCACCGGTGCCCCCAGGGCGCGCAACCGCTGCGCGTCGGCTGAGCTTTGCGCCAGCACCAGGCTCAGGCGCCCATAGGCCGGGCGCGCGAGAGCGGCCCAACGCAAGGCGCCGCGCAGAGAGCGCTCGGACAGGCGGGCGTTGACCAGCGCCATCGGCACTGCTGCCGCAGCAGCCTGAGCCATCAGATTGGGCCAGACCTCGGTCTCCATGAGGACGCCCAAAGCCGGACGGAAGTGGGCGAAAAACCGCTGCGTGGCCTGCGGCGTGTCCCAAGGCTGCCAAACCTGCACATCGCCCTCGCGCAGCAAAGACCGTCCCTCGGCCCGGCCGGTGGCCGTGCCATGCGTGAGCAGCAGGCGCAGGCCGGGCCGCTGCTGGCGCAAGGCCTTGATGAGCACCGCAGCGGCGCGCGTCTCACCCAGGGACACCGCGTGAATCCATATCCGCTGGCTGACGGTCTCGGGTGGCTGTGTGTAGTGACCCCATCGCTCGGGGACATGCTCCAGGTAGCCTGGCTCGACCTGGCCGCGGCGCCTGAGCTTGAGCCGCAGCAGAGGCTGGGCGGCCACCGTGAGCCAGGAATACAGGCGCTCGATCATGCGGCGAGCACCCCGCACCAAGCCTGCCAGACGCGCTCGAACGAGGGCGTGGGCTCGGCGTAGACGCTGACCTGGCGCCCAGCGGACTCGGCGGCCGCCGGCCCGGTGCGCCAGGCGGTGTCGAAGTTGTAGATCTGCACATGGGCCAGCCCCAGGGCCACCGCCATATGGCTCAGGCCACTGTCGACGCCGATCACACCGGCACAGCCGCGCATGGACTCGAGCAGGGCATCGAGCGACAGCCGCGGCCAGACCTGCGCATGCTGGCAGCGCTGGGCCAGCCACTGACTGCGCTGCGCTTCCTCGTCGTTGCCGTGCGGCAGGGCCAAGGCAAAACCGGCCGTCTCCAAAGCGTGCGCCAACTCGAGCCAATGCGTCAGCGGCCACTGCTTGTCGGCGCGCGACGTGCCATGGGCCAACACCACACAGGGTCGGGCCCGGTCGCCGCCTTCTGGCTGCACCGATGAGGCCGCTTGGGTCTGCAGCCCGTAGCGTGGCGCTCCGGCCAGGGCATAGCCCAGCGCCTGTGCACACACCAAACGCGAGCGGTGCACCGCATGGACATGGCGCTCCAGTGAAAGGGCCACATCGGCCACCCAGCGCGTGGGCGCCTCGTAGGCCGAGCCATCGGTGCGATGGGCCATGGCATAGCGGCGCCCGTGCGGCGCAAGCCGAGCCAGCCACGACACCCAGGCCGATTTGCTCAAGCCCTGCACGTCAATGATGGCGGCGTAATCTTGGCGCTGCACATCGGCCTTGAAGTCTCGCCACTGCAAGCGGGTGGCCGCGCTCAAAGGCGCCTTGCGCCAGCGCCGCAAATCGCACGCAATGACCCGATCGACACCAGCGCAGCGCTGCACCAAGGGCGCAAACGCCCGCTCGACCACCCAATCGATGTGGGCCCGCGGCAGTGCCGATGCGATGTCCTGCACCGCCGGCAGGGTGTGCACCACATCGCCCAGCGACGACAGCTTGACGATCAGGATGCGCATGCGGCGACCAGACCGATGCTCAATGCGCCGCGCCTTGCAGCTGCGCCCCGGGCTTGACACGCTGCAGCAAGGCCAGCATGTCGGCCTCGATACGCGAGAGCGCTTGCTCGGTGTGCCCTTCAAATCGCAGCACCAAAACAGGCGTGGTGTTGGACGCGCGAATCAGGCCAAAGCCGTCGGGCCAATCGATGCGCAGCCCGTCGATGGTCGAGACCTGAGCGGGCGCTGCAAACTGCTGGCCCAGCGCGATGAGCTCGGCCACCAGCTGGGGCGGCTCGCCTTCGGCACAGGCCACATTGAGCTCGGGCGTGCTGTGGCTGCTCGGCAGCGCGTGCAGCACAGCCGAGGCATCGGCGCTGCGGCTCACAATCTCGAGCAGGCGGGCGCCGGCGTAGCTGCCGTCGTCAAAACCGTACCAGCGCTCCTTGAAAAAGATGTGTCCACTCATCTCGCCGCCCAGGGGCGAATCGAGTTCGCGCATGCGCGCCTTGATCAGCGAATGGCCGGTCTTGTACATCACCGCCCGACCGCCCGCCGCCTCGATGGCTGGCGCCAAGCGCTGCGAGCACTTGACATCAAACAAAATCGGCGCGCCCGGCACGCGCGACAAGACGTCGCGCGCAAACAGCATCATCTGCCGGTCGGGGTAGATCGTCTGCCCATCCTGGGTGACGATGCCCAGCCGATCGCCGTCGCCGTCAAAGGCCAGGCCCAGTTCGGCATCGCTGCTGTGCAAGGCGGCAATCAGGTCGCGCAGGTTCTCGGGCTTGCTTGGATCGGGATGGTGGTTGGGAAAGTGGCCGTCGACCTCGCTGAACAGCTCGATCACCTCGCATCCCAGGGCCCGAAACAGGGCTGGCGCCGAAGCACCGGCGATGCCGTTGCCACTGTCGATCACGAGCTTCATGGGGCGCGCCAGTTTGACGTCCGAGACGATGCGCTGGCAGTAAGCGGGCCAAACATCGGCGACTCGCACCTGGCCGGGCTCACGGGCCAAGACCCAGGACTGCTGCTCCATCATGGCGCGCAGGCCCTGGATCTCATCGCCGTAAATCGCGCGGCCGGCCAGCACCATCTTGAAGCCGTTGTAGTCCTTGGGGTTGTGGCTGCCAGTGACCTGAATGCCGCTGGCGCACAAGGTGCTAGCAGCAAAGTAGAGCATGGGCGTGGTGACGGCGCCGACATCGATCACGTCCACCCCGGCGGCCGTCAAGCCCTGCATCAGGGCGGCGCTGAGCGCCGGCCCCGACAGCCGCCCGTCACGCCCCACCGCCACCACGGTTTGCCCTTGCCGCAAGGCCTGCGTGCCAAAGGCCAGACCCAGCCCGCGGGCCACCGCCTCGTTCAGCGTCGAGGGCACCACGCCGCGGATGTCATAGGCCTTGAAGATCGAGGGGTGCAACTGCATGAATGCCTTTTTCGGTGGTCCTCTCTCACGCCCGCAAGCGGCTGCGCGGGCCTGATCCAGGGCAAGTCCCGCGTGAGATCGAAGGATCGCATTTTAAGTGGCCCACCCGCGGCCGAGCGGGCTCATCGGTGGCCCACCATGTGGCGGCGCTCACGTATCATCAGCTGACGCCCTGCTTGCCAGCGCAGCAAGGCCCCCGACACCCCGACACCCCAACACCCCCACCATGCCCGCCGCCGACCTGCCTGTTCAAGCCTGCTGCGAAACGCCGCTGGGTCCAGTGCGCCTGCTGGCCAGCGACCGCGGCCTGGCGGGCTTGTGGTTCGAGGACCAAAAGCACCGGCCCGATGCGCTCGACGGCCTGTGGCCCAGCCAGCCGCACCACCGGCTGCTGGTGCAGGCCCAGACCCAATTGGCGCAGTACTTTGCCGGCCAGCGCCAGCGTTTCGATCTGCCGCTTGATCTGAGCCAGGGCAGCGCCTTGCAGCAGCTCGTCTGGCAGGCCCTGCTCGAGATCGCGCCCGGGCAGACCTGCAGCTATGGCCAATTGGCCCGCCGCATCGGACGGCCGCAAGCGGCGCGCGCGGTGGGTGCGGCCGTCGGGCGCAACCGCCTGTCCATCATCGTGCCCTGTCATCGGGTCATCGGCAGCGATGGCGCCCTGACCGGTTATGCGGGCGGCCTGGCGCGCAAACGCGCCTTGCTGCAGCTTGAGGGCCATTCTTGAATTCGATCCGCTCCGATCAGGGCGCAGGGTGGCTGGCACAGTTCGTTGCACTGGGCGCGATCTGGGGCTCGTCCTTCATGTTCATGCGCCTGGCCGTGGCCGACTTCGGCCCGGTGGCCACCGCCACGCTGCGCGTGAGCCTGGGCGCCCTGTTTCTGCTGCCGCTGCTGCTCTGGCGCGGCCAGTGGCCGGCCCTGCGGGCGCGCTGGCGAGCGATCTTTTTCGTCGGCCTGCTCAACTCGGGCATTCCGTTTGCGCTGTTTGCCTTCTCGCTGCTGACGATCACCACCGGACTGTCGTCCATCATCAATGCCACCGTGCCCATGTTCGGCGCGCTGGTGGCCTGGCTGTGGCTCGGTGAGCGCCCGGGCCGGTGGCGCATCGTCGGGCTGGTGCTGGGATTCATCGGCGTGAGCCTGCTGGCCTGGGACCAGGCCGGTGTGCGCGAGACCGATGTGCATCCCATCTGGGCCATGCTGGCCTGCCTGGGTGCCTGCATCAGCTACGCGCTGGCCGCCAGCTACACGCGCCTGTACCTGCACGATGTCCCGCCGCTGGCAGCGGCCACCGGCAGCCAGATCGGCGCGGCGCTGGGCATGGCCCTGCCGGCGCTGTGGCTGTGGCCCCAGCAAGCGCCAAGCCAGGCCGCCTGGCTGTCGCTGCTGGTGCTCGGCGCCCTGTGCACCGGCGTGGCCTACCTGCTGTACTTTCGCCTGCTCGGCAGCTCGTCGCCCACACGCGCACTGGCTGTGACCTACCTGATCCCGCTGTTTGCGGTGAGCTACGGCGTGACCTTACTTGACGAGCCCTTTACGCCGGGCATGGGCCTGAGCGCGCTCGTCATCTTGCTGGGCACGGCCATGGCCACCGGCATGATCGACCCTGGGCCGCTGCTGCGGCGCATGCGCAAGAGGCCCGGTGACCCCTGATGGGGCAAAGGCCGGCCTCGGGCACACCGGCGCCTGGCGTTGCACCGATCATGCGGCCGTCATGACAAAACCCAGGCGCGGGAAATGCACATGCACGGTGCCGGCGCGAGGGTCATGGCGACGCAGCACCAGGCGGCTCTGGCAGGCCGACACCAACTCGCCCACGCTCGCCTCGGTGCCCATCGACTCGGCCCGAATGCTGACCCGGCTGCCCAGGGGCAGGCCATGGGCATCGAAGAACTCGCCCGCCGCCAGCGCAGCCGGACGGCTCGACGCCGCCAAGGCCAGCGCCGCCTCAGAGCCAAGCGGCTGGGACTGCCCCTGGCCCAAGGCCTGCATCCGATCGAGCCATCGCAGCACTGCCGGCCATGGATCGAGCGCGGGCTGCAGCACACCGACCTGGGTGCGCAAAAACCAGAGCGGGTGATAGATCGAAAAATCAGCCAGACTGGGCTGCTCGCCCAGCAAAAAAGGCTGCTGCTCCAGCACTTGGGCCAGCCGCTGCAATTGCGTGCGAGCGGCAGCGACCGCCTCTGCCGCCGGCAAGCGGGCTTGACCGCCACGCATGGCCTGGCGGTCCTGCTCGAGCGCCTGCCGCTGACCGGCACTCATCTGCCGATAAAAATGCGCCGCACCAGCGGGCTGAAAGCTAAAGGCGCTCATCACAGGAAACCACAGGGCGTCGGCCCACTGCGCCACGATGCGGGCCCATCCTTCCTGCCCGAGCGGATAAAGGGAGGGCTCGGTTTGCCACTGCTCGAGGACATCGCAAATCAGGGCGGTGTCGCAGTAGACATCGGCGCCGATCTGCAGCACCGGGGTGCGCCTGTAGCCGCCAGTCAGGGCGGTCAAATCGGGTTTGGGCATGACCATGGGGATGTCCACGCTGTGCCACGACAGGCGCTTGTAGCCCAAGATGGAGCGCACTTTTTGGGCAAAGGGCGATTGCGGGAAATGGTGCAAAACGAGCATGGGTGGGCCGCTCCAGACAAAACGCTGGTCTCATCATCAGGGCCCGCACCGCTTTCTCCCGTCATGGGCGCGACATCAACAAGGGCACGCCAGGCCAGCGTGGCCGCATCAACGCCCCAACACGCCCTTGAGCAGGTCTCTGGCCTTGTCCTTGACCGCCTCCTCGGCGCGCGTCTTGACCTCGCGCTTTTTCTCCTCGATCTGGGCCTTGGCGCTCTCCTGCAGCATGGCGCCCCAGTCGAGCTGGTACTTCAGCGCATCAAAGGGGCCGCTGGCGCGCACCGCCAGCGTCAGGCCCTTGAGGTCGGCCGCGTCCTTGCCGCCCTGCCCCTGACCGCTGGCCACCGCGCTGACGCGGGCCAGGTAGTTGAGCTGACCGCCGGGCAGGTCCACCTCGCCCGCGCCCGACAGACGCAGAAAAGGCGACTTCATGCGCAAGTCGTCGCTGCGGGCCACACCGCCGGCAATCTTGAAGCTCGCCGCCAGCTCTGAAAAATCGGTCTTCTGTGCAGCCTGCGCCGCCTGCGTGCTCTGACCTTGACCGATGCGCGCTTTGATCTCTCGCAGGCTCTGCGCCAGGTTGATCCCCTTGAGCGCGCCGTCGCGCAGACTCACAGAGGCGCTGCCCGCCAGCGTCTTCTTGAACTCGGAGAGCGTCTGACCGCGAGCCTGGACATCAAGCACCACCGTGCCGCGGCCTTCGAGCAGGTCTTTGGCCAGTACATCCTTCATCAGCGGCTCGATGCTCACGTCGCTGAGCGTCTGGCGCACACTCACGCGCTGCTCGTGCGCATTGACGGCCAAGCTGCCGGCGGCGCTGCCCTGATAGAGCTTCAGACTCAGCGGCGAGACCGTCAGTTGGCCGCCCGCCAAGGCCATGCGCGCATCGAGCTCGGACAACTTCAGACCCGAGACCTGCAAGGCGCCCACGCGCACCCTGCCCTGCACCGCAGGCGCGCCCTTCAAGGCACTCAGGTCAAGCCCAGGGTCCGCGCCGGCCCCGCCCTGACCGCCCGCCACTGGGCTGGCCTTGGGCGGCAGGTATTGGTCGATGTTGAGCTGGTCGACCTCAAGGTCAAAGCCCAGTGCCAGCGGCGAAAAGCTGCGCACTTCAACGCGGCTGGCGATTTTGGATTGATCGAAGCGAGTGGCCAGGGCCAGCGAAGCGCTGCCCTTGCCCAGATCGACGGCCAGGCTGCCCTGTAGCGGCAGCTGCAGCGGCTTGCGCGGCATGTCCGGGTGGCTGAGCTCTGCGCTGCCTGACAGCGCGCCAATGCGCAGCACCTGGCCCTGGCCCTGCAGGGCACCCAGCGAAAGCTGCAGCTTGGCACTTCGCCCCTGGCCTTGCAGCAGCGCGCCGATCGTGACCGCGTCGCCACTGAAGCGATCGGGCGCGAGCTGCAGCTTGGGCGCATCAACCGAAAGGCTCAGGCCATCGGTGGCACTGCGCCCGGCCACGCGCACGCTCAGCCGCTCGATGCTGGCCGTCTTGGCGCCGGTATCGGCCTGCACCCGGCCAGTGGAGAGGTCGAGTTGATCGATGCGCAGCTGCTGGCCCGAGCGCTCATCGCGCCAGCTCAACTGGCCATCGGTCAGTGCCAGGCCCGCGATGTCGATGCGCAGGGCCTGAGTCGGCGGCTGGGCGCCTGCCCGCTCGGCCGGCTCGCTGGCCGCACGCTTGAGCAGGTCATCGATGTTCAGGCTGCCGTCCTTGCGCCGGACCACGGCGGCCTTCAGGCCCTTGACCGCAAGTTCATGCACCTGCACCTGGCGGCCCAGCAAGGGCCACAGCGCCACCGACACGCGCGCCGATTGCATTGCCGCAAAAGGCTCTCTGCTGCCGCGCTCGGACAAGGTGACCGCGCCCAGCACCACGCCCACGTCGGGCCACACCGACAACTGCGGCTGACCTTCGATCACCAGGGTGCGCTGGTACTGCTCGAGCACCGCTTTGCTCACCTCGGCCTTGAGCCGGTTGCCGTCAAACAGGGCAAAGGCCAGCGCCAGCGCCACGGCCAGCAGACCCAGCACCGCAAGCACCACCCAAGCCAAAATTCGAAACACTTTCATGGCGTCAACCTCGTTCGGCCCAAGGAGGCCACTCAATTCAGTGAAGTAAGTATAAAGACCACAAAAATTGGGTGCCAAGCCTGGCGCCCATTGTTCCCACCCGCAGCCCGCGCGCGCCTGCGCACTTTGCGCATCAGCGTGTCATGACAATGCCCGTGGGCCAGGCAGCGAGCAGGCCGCCGCATCGGGGGGCCCGCGCAATTGGGCTGGCCTACGGGTTCCCACGCAGACCGATCACCGCAGGCCGGTCAACAATAGCCCGCGTGATGAGCACCGGGCTGATTCTTTCCGGCGGAGGCGCGCGCGCCGCCTACCAGGTGGGCGTGCTGGCCGAGATCGTGCGCATCGGAGAGCAAGCCGGGGCCGATACCCACAGCCTGTTTCCCGTGATCTGCGGCACATCGGCCGGCGCCATCAATGCAGCCGCGCTGGCTTGCGGGGCCGACGACACGCCCGCGGCGGTGCAGTCCCTGCTCGACGTGTGGGGCGGCTTTCGGGTCGCCCAGGTCTATGAGTCCGATGTGCTCAGCGCCATGGGTTCGGGCGCGCGCTGGCTGTCGCTGTTTTCGCTGGGCTGGCTGATCCGCCAAAAGAAGCTGCGGCCGCGCTTTTTGCTCAACAACGCCCCGCTGGGCCAACTGCTCGAGCAGCGCCTGCCCATGCACCGACTGTCCGGCCTGCTGCACACAGGGGCTTTGCAGGCCTTAGGCATCAGCGCCTTCAACTACAGCAGCGGCGAACATGTGACCTTCTACCAAAGCGCCCGGCCGATCGCGCCCTGGCGGCGCAACCAGCGCAAGGCCTTGCGCTGCGAAATCGGCCACCGCCATCTGCTGGCCAGCGCTGGCATTCCCCTCGTGTTTCCCGCCATCGAACTGCCCGACGGACAGGCCCACAGCTGGTTTGGCGACGGCTCGATGCGCCAGATCGCGCCCATTTCACCGGCCATCCACCTCGGCGCTGACCGCATCTTGGTCATCGGCGCGGGCCGCATGCTCGAGCCTGCCGCAGCGCCAGCGGGCAACGGCGGCTACCCCTCAGTCGCCCAGGTTGCCGGCCACGCGCTGGCCAGCATCTTTCTTGACGCGATTGCAGTCGATGTCGAACGGCTGCACCGCACCAACCAGACGCTGCGGGCGATGACGGCCGAGCAGCGCGCAGCCAGCGGCCTGCGCCCCATCGATCTGTTGCTGATCGCGCCCTCGCAGCGGCTCGATGCGCTGGCCTGGGAGCACGCGCGCGAAGTGCCGGTGAGCGTGCGCGGCCTGCTGCGCATTTTGGGCAGCCGGCCCGGCCAGTCCGAAGGCCAAGCCGGCGCACTGCTGTCTTATCTGCTGTTTGAAGCGTCTTACACGCAGGCGCTGATCGCGCTGGGCCAGCGCGATGCGCAAGCGCAAGCTGCGCAGATCAGGGCTTTTTTTGGCTGGGGGCAGCCCCGTCCCATGGCTTGAATCTCATCGTTTATGACCGACACCACCCCATTGAAACCCCACCTGGCCGCAGGCCCGTTCAGCGACGCCTCGCAATTGCAAGCCGCACGCGAGCAGGCCTTTGCCCAGACCATGGACCTGGTCTTCGAGCGCCACCCCTACTACCGCGAGCGCCTGGCCGAACTGGGGCTCAAGCGCAGCGACTTTGCCAGCCTGAGTGATCTGCCGCGGGTGCCACTGACGAGCAAGGCCGATTACATGGCCGCACCCGAGCGCTTTGTGCTCGAGTCGCAGGGGCTGCCCCTGGAGATGCAGACGGTCTGGGACACGATGTACACCACCGGCTCGACGGCCGGTCGGCCCACACCGTTTGTCTCGACCAGCTACGACTTTTTCAACACGCTGGAGCTGCAGCGCAGCATGCTCTTGCTGCGCGGCGTGACACCGCAAGACCTGATCGCCAACCTGTTCCCGCTCACCCCCACGCCCCACGGCGCTTGGATTCGGGTGCTGCATGCCGCTGCCAGCCTGAACATACCGGTGGTGTGCGCCATGCCCGGCAATCCCTCGCCCTACTTCGGGCTGGGCAATGCCTTGGACGAGGTGGTGGCCCTGGTGGGGCGCAGCCAGGCGACCATCTTGTGGGGCGTGCCGAGCTACATCCAGCGCACCTTGCTGCGCGCGGCCGAACTCGGTCAGCGCTGGCCCAAAGTGCGCAAAGTGTTTGTCACGGGCGAGGCGCTGGCCGAAAGCGCGCGCACGCAAATGCAGCAGGCGCTGCAGGGCGTTGGCGCGGCATCGGCGCAAATCAGCATTTCATACGGTGCCACCGAAATGCAGGGCGGCATGGTCGAATGCACGCCCGGCTCTGGCCTGCACAATCCGCTGCCGGCGCAGTTGCTCATTGAAGTGGTGGACCCCGCCAGCGGCCAGCCGCTGCCCGATGGACAAACTGGCGCGGTGGTGCTCACGCACCTGAACCGGCGCGGCACGGTGCTGCTGCGCTACGCGCTGGGCGACCTCTCAGTGCGCAGCCTGAGCCCCTGCCCCGCGTGCGGCGCCGTGACCGACCGCCTGGTGCAAACGCCCAGCCGGCATGACGCGCTGCTCAAGGTCAAAGGCATGCTGGTGCATCCCCAGGCTCTGATCGACCACCTCGATTCAAGGCTGGCGGCCCGGCCCTACCTGCTGAGCGTGCAGCATGTTCAGCCCGGGCAGCCGCTCAGCGGCGACCGTCTGCTGCTGCAGCTCGAGGGCGAGGGCGATGCAGCCACCCAGGCCGATCTGGCCGCACGCATCAAGGCCGCTTGCGGCGTCACGCCCGAGGTGGAGTTCGTGCCCAGCGCAGCGCTGGCTCCATCGGGCGCTGGCTGGAAAGCCAAGAAATTCATCGACCGGCGCGGCGCGCCATGAGGCTGCGCGGGCGAGCCAGGCTCAGCGCTTGCCCAGATAGAGCCGGACCACCCGCTCATCGTCGATCAGGCGCGAGGCCTGATCCTGGATGCGCAGGCTGCCCAATTCCATCACGCCGGCGCGATCGGAAATCGACAGCGCCTTCTTGACGTTTTGCTCCACCATCAAAATCGCCTTGCCCTGCGCGCGAAGCAAGCGCACGTTATCAAACACCGCATCGACCATTTTGGGTGCCAGACCGATCGAGGGCTCATCGAGCATGATCAGCTTGGGATCTTGCAGCAAGGTTCGCGCAATCTCCAGCATGCGCTGCTCGCCGCCCGACATCAGCCCCGCGTACTGGCCGGCGCGCGCCTTGAGGATGGGAAACAGATCGAGCACGCGGGCGATGCAATCGGCCAGCACGGCCTTGTCGCGCACCAGATAGCCGCCCATTTGCAAGTTTTCTTCGATCGTCAGTCGCGGGAAGACGCTGCGATGCTGGGGTATGTAGGCGATCCCCGCCAGCAACAGCCGGTCTGAGGGCAACGCCCAGACGTCGCGCTGCTCCAGGCTGATGCGCCCGCTGCGGCTGGGCACCAGGTTGAACACCGCGCGCAGCAGCGTCGATTTGCCCGCGCCGTTGTGGCCAATGATGGTCATGATCTCGCCGGGGTGAACCTGCAAGTTGACGCCGTCCAAAATCGCGCGCCCACCATAGCCTGCGCTCAAGTCTTCGATGGTCAGGATCGGGCTCATCCGAGATAGGCCTCCACCACCTTGTCGCTGGCCTGCACCTGCGCGGGAGATCCACGCTCGAGCACGCGGCCCTGGTGCATCACGATGATGTCCTGCGCCAGTGACATCACAAACTCCATGTTGTGCTCGACCAGCAGGAACACCCGCGGCCGCTCGGCATACATGATGCGAATGAAATCGGCCAGCACCTCGAGCAAGGAGGGATTGACGCCCGAGGCCGGCTCATCGAGCAGAAAGACCTGGGGAGAGCTGATGAAGGTCGACACGATCTCCAGCAAGCGGCGCTGACCAAAAGACAATTGGGCCGCAGGACTGTGCGCATAGTCCTGCAAGCGCACCAGCGACAAAAGCCGCATCGCCTCGTCATGACAGCGCCGCCTGTGGCCGCTGGCACGCGTCAAGACTTGCGCAAGCGAGGCGCCCAAGGTCTTGGGCTGGGCCGCAAACAGCACGTTGTCCAGGCAGGTTTCCTCGAGCAGCACACGGCACTCCTGGAAGGTGCGCGAAATGCCGGCGGCGGCCATGCGGTGCGAGGACCAGCCGGTGACATCGCGCCCGCCCAGCACCACCCGGCCAGAGTCCGGCACGACGGTGCCGGCGATCGCATCGAACAAGGTGGTCTTGCCCGCACCGTTGGGCCCGATGAGGCCGTAGATGCCTGGGCCCTCGATGGCAAATTGCGCGCCATCGAGCGCCACAATGCCGCCGTACGATTTGTGCAGGTCCTGCACCAGCAGCGCGCTCATGGTTGCCCCTCCCGCCGGGCCAGGCGCTGCCAGGCCCGCGACAGCAAGCCCGCCAGCCCCGTCGGTGCAAACAGGGTAATGAGCACCAGCAGGCCGCCAAAAATCACCAGGCGCCACTCATTGGCCAGGCGCAGCCACTCGGGCAGGCCGACAAACAGCAAGGCCCCCAGCGCCGGGCCCAGAAGCGATCCGGCACCGCCGATGATGACGATCAGCACCGTGTTGATGCTCTCGAGCATGTTAAAGCTCGCCGGTGCGGCCACCCGCAAGAACGACACCTGCAACACGCCGCCGACGCCAGCCATGGCCGTGCCCAGCGCAAACACCACAGTCTTGTACATCAGCACATTGACGCCGCGCGATCGCGCCAGGCGCTCGTCCTGGCGGATAGCCGCCAGGATGCGCCCCAGGTTGGAGCGCACCACCAGGTACTGCACCGCAAACACCAGCAGGGCCAGCGCCAGCGCCAGGTAGTAAAAATTGGGCAATTGCCCGAAGCTGATCATGCCCTCGCCCCAGGCGATCGGCCGCGGCCTGGGGATGCCCGCAAAACCTGCGGCGCCGCGGGTGACCTCGTCCCAGTTGTTCATGACCGCGTGCAGCAGCAAGCCAAAGGCCAGCGTCACGATCATGAAAAAGTGACCGCGAAAACGAAAGCAGATCAAGCCAATGAGCACGCCGGCCAGCGCCCCGGCCAGCGTCGCAGCGCCCAGGGCACTCCAGAAACTCCAGCGGGCATCGACCATCAGCACCGCGGCGGTGTAGGCGCCCAAACCGGCAAAACCCATATGACCCAGGGACACCAGGCCGCTGTAACCGAGCATCAGATTCAACCCGACCGCCGGAATCGCGTAGATGCACATCAACACCAGCATGTGCAGCACATAGGGATGACCGGCGGTCCACTGCGGCGCCGTCACCAGCAGCGCAAGACCCGAGATACCGAGCAGCCAAAGCAGCAGACGCGCCATCGTCTCAGTCCTCGCCGCGCATGCGCTGACCAAACAGGCCTTGCGGTCGCAAGAGCAGGATCAGCACCATCATCATGAAGGCGATCGAGTCGCGGTAATCGGTGGGCAGGTAGAGCGTGGAAACCGATTCGGTCAGCCCCAAAATCATGCCGCCGATCACGGCCCCCGGCACACTGCCCATGCCGCCGAGCAAGATGCCGGCCAGGCCCTTGATCAGCGGCACATCGCCCATCTGGGGGAACACCAGAAAAAGCGGCCCGACCAGCGCCCCGCCCACACCCGCGAGCATGCAGCCGATCGCAAAGGTGCTCCACTGCACGCGCCGCACCGGGATGCCCACCACGAGCGCTGCCTCCTGGCTCTGGCTGGTGGCCCGGATGGCGGTGCCAAACCGGGTGTACTTGAGAAACAAGCCCAGAGCGGTCACCAGGGCCAGGGTGACCACGATGATGCCCAGATGGTGCTCGCTAAAGCGCAGCTCGCCGATCTGCACCAACCGGTCGGCCGAGGGCACCTTCCATTGCAGCGCATTGGCACCCCAAAGCGCCACGACCAGGTTTTCCAAGAAGAGGATGAGCCCGAGCGAGGCGATCACCTGGTTGCGCAAATTGCCCGCCAGCGGCCGGAACACGCCGCGCTCGAGCAGCACCCCGATGACCGCCAGCGAGAGCACCGCCAGCACAATGGCCAGCAGATAGCTGTCGAGCACCCGGTAATAAAAAAAGTGCCCCAGATAGCCGCCCAAGGTGAACAGCACACCGTGGGCGAAATTGACGACATGCATGACGCCATAAATGAGCACCATGCCCAGCGCCACCAGGACATAGATCGAGCCCATCATCAGGCCGTTGATGACCTGCTCGAGCAGCGCCTCACTCATGGCGATGCACGCCTGCGCAAGAGAGCATCAACCCGCACCGCAGCCGGCCTTGGCGCTGTCGGGGTAAAGAATGCGCCGGCTGCCGTTGGCACACCACTGGGTCACGTAGACAGCGGGGCTGGCTTGGCCTTTGGCGTCGAACTTGATGCGACCGATCACGCCCTGGTGGTCAAGCTTGGCCAGCGCATCGCGGATGGCCTTGCCGTTGGTGACGGTGCCAGCGGCCTGCATGGCCGCCACCGCCACCATCACGCCGTCGTAGGACTGCGCGGCAAAGCCGTGTGCCTCCTCGCCGTACTTGGCCTTGTAGCGCTGGCTGAAGTTCTTGATGCGCGGCAAATCGGCATTGGGCGGAAACGCGTTGTACTGCACCATGCCTTCGAGCCGCTGCGCATCGAGGCGCTTGAGGAAGCGGTCCGAGCCCATGGCCAGCGTGCCGACGATCTGCACCTTCAAGCCCGCATCGCGAATTTGCTTGATCGCCAGGCTGCCGGGCTCCTCGTCCATGAAGAGCATCACCGCCTGCGCCTTGCTGTTGCGCACGTTGGAGACGTGGCTGGAGAAGTCGACCTCGCCGACATTGAAATAGCCGACGTAGCCCTCCTTGGTGGCTGCGGGCATCAACTCCTTGATGCCGATGACGCCGCCACGCCCGGCATCGTTGTTCCAGGCGATAAAGGAAATCGGCGACCAGCCCTGCTTGGAGGCGAAGTCGGCCAGGGCCTGGTTCAGTTGCAGGTTGTTGGCATTGACACGAAACAGGAAGGGGTTGTTCTGCTCGGTCAGATTCGGGCCGGTGGGCACGGTCAGAATCAGGGGCAGCGCATAGTCCTGCGCGATCGGCGCGATCGCAGCAGCAACGCCCGAGGACAGCTCACCGAGCACCACCGGAACTTTGTCCACTGTGGCCAGGCGCTGCATGGCCGAGGCGCCCTCTCCGGGGTTGGCGCGGGTGTCGTAGACCTTGAGCTCGACCTGGTACTTGCGACCGGCCACCGTGATGCCACCCCCGGCGTTGAGTTCCTCGACGGCCAGCCTGAAACCGTTCATCTGAAACACACCAGGGGCAGCCATGGGGCCGGTCAGCGCCGTCACGATGCCCAGTTGCACTTTGCCAGCCGCAGCCGGTGCTGGTGCTTGTGCTTGGGCCGCCCACGGCAGCATCATGGCGGCGGCCCAGGCGGCCACCGATTTCGTCCAGCGCTTGCTCATCATCCCATCCCTCCTCATGTACACAAAAAATCTGCCCTGCGTTCAGGGCAGTCGATACAGCCGCTTGGCGTTCTCGCGCAGCAGCTTGCCCAAAACGGCTGGCTTCAGACCCAGGGCCTCGATCTCGGCGCGGGTGCGCTCAAAGTCGAGCACCGGGTAGTCGGTGCCAAAGAGAACCTTGTCTTGCCCGTAGCTGTTGATGAAGTGGACAAACGACGCGGGCCAGTAGCGTGGGCTGTGCGCGTCAGAGCCGATGTAGACATTGGCATGCTTCCAGGCCATGGCGATCATCTCCTCGGTCCACGGAATGCCCACATGAATGCCGACCAGCTTGAGCTCGGGAAAGTCGCAGGCCACAGCGTCGAGCGCAATGGGCCGGCCGACACTGCGCAAGGGCCGCGCCGCATCGTAGACCAGCGACTGACCCACCTGAAGCTGCACCGGCACGTCCAGGTCGACGCAGGCGGCGTAAAACGGATACCAGCGCGCATGATCGGGCGCCAGCTCAAACCAGTGCGGGTAAAAATGCGCGCCCACAAAGCCGTACTCTGACACCGCCCGACGCAGGGCGCGCACACCGGCCATGCCCTCGGTCGGATCGAGCCCGGCCAGGCCGCTGAAGCGATCAGGATGAGCCTGCACCGCCTCAGCCACCACCTCGTAGGGCAAGTGCCAGCTACCGGCTATGCCCAGCTGCCCGGTCTTGGTGGCAATCAGCAAGGCGCGCTCGATGCCAGCGCGGTCCATCAGATCGAGCATCTGGCGATGGCTCAAGCCCTCGGCGATCGAGGCATCGCGGCCGATCTTTCCGTGCCAGAATGCCTTGGACCAGGCCGGCCGCATGGCCATGATCTGCGGCGTGATCGGGTTGACCACGCAGTCGATGGCAGCAATCGGATGGGTCATGGTGCAAGATTCACAACGTGAGGAGTCGATCCAATGGGCCCACAAGGATCTGACAGCCCGGCGCAGGTGCCGGCGGCTCAGGCTTTCCTGCAGCTGCTGGCCAGCCGTGGGGTGTCTTTCTTCTTTGTCAATTCAGGAACCGACTTCCCAGACATCGTCGAGGCATTGGCCCACCAACGGTTAGAGGGATTTCCCGCACCGCGCACGATGCTCGTGCCCCACGAAAACCTGGCCGTGGGCATGGCCTACGGCGTCACCATGGTGACAGGGCAAGCGCAGGCGCTGATGGTGCATGTCAACGTGGGTACCGCCAACGCGCTTTGCGGGCTGATCAACGCAGCGCGCGAGAACATCCCCCTGCTGATGTGTGCCGGCCGCACGCCCTGGCTCGAGAGCGGATCGGCCGCGAGCCGATCGCTCAACATTCATTGGGCACAGGAAATGTTCGACCAGGGTGCGATCGTGCGCGAACACACCAAATGGGACTACGAACTGCGCAGCGCGCAGCAACTGCCGGCCATCGTCGACCGGGCGCTGGCCATTGCCGCAGCCCAGCCGCAAGGCCCGGTCTACCTGAGCCTGCCCCGAGAGGTGATGCACCAGGCGGTGCCCGCCGTATCGGCCCGCAGCTCGCAAGCGCAGGTCAGCGCCGGCGAGCCAGCCGCTGATGCCGTGCAACAGATCGCGCAGGCGATGGCGCAGGCACGCTGCCCGCTGATCATCACCGCGCGGGCCGGTCGCGAGCCCGAGGCCGTGCCCCTGCTCGGCGCGCTGGCGCAGCAGTGGGGCTGGCCGGTGGTCGAGTTCCGGCCGCGCTACCTGAACCTGCCCAACCGACACAGCCTGCATGGCGGCTACGAAGTGCAGCCCTGGCTCGACCATGCCGATGCGATCTTGGTGCTCGACTGCGACGTGCCCTGGATCCCCGCGCAGGGCGAACCGGCGGCCGGCGTCCCCGTCTTTCATGTCGGCCAAGACCCGCTGTTTCGCGCCTACCCCAACCGCGGCTTTCGCGCCGACGCGAACGTTCAGGCCAGCCCCCTGGCCTTCCTGCAAGCGCTGCGCGCAGCGCTGGCGCATCTGCCCTGCGATGACGCGCAGCGCGCACAACGCCTGCTGCGCGTGCAGCAGATCCAGACCCAAGGGCGGGCGCAACTCGAGCAGGCCATTGCGCGGGGCAGCCAGAGCGGGCAGCCGCTGACCCTGGCGGCCGTCAGCCACGCGCTCGGTCAGGCGCTGCAGGCCCAGCCCGGAGCGATCGTGATCAACGAATACTCCCTGGTGCCGGCCGCGCTGTCACTGCATGAGCCGGGCAGCTACTTTGGCTCCAGCCCGGTGGGCGGCCTGGGTTGGGGCCTACCTGCGGCCCTGGGGGCCAAGCTGGCCCGTCCCGAGGCGCTGGTGGTGGCGGTGGTGGGCGATGGCAGCTACGGATTTGCCAATCCGCTGGCCTGTCACCACGCGGCCGCCATGCATGGCATCGCGGTGCTGACAGTGGTGCTCAACAACGCCGGCTACGGCGCGGTCGAGCGGGCCACCCGGGCCTTGCATCCGCAAGGACAAGCGGCACGCGGCGGCATGGAGCTGGTGTCACTGGCGCCCGCGCCGCGCTATGAGCAGGTGATCGAAAGTTGCGGCGGCTGGGGCCTGCGGGTCGAAGGCTGGCACGCACTGCCCGACGCGATCGCCCAGGCCATCGAACAGGTGCAGGTGCACGGGCGCCAGGCGCTGCTCAATGTGATCTGTGCCTAAGGCCCAGAGGTCGCGCCACGGCCGCTGCGTCGGGTCAGGCCAGCATCTGCAACACCTCGTCGGTGCTGCGCACATCGGCAAAGAACTGCACCAGCGTGGCCAGCGCCGCCAGATGCTCGGCATCGGAGCGCGCCGCATTGGCGTCACTGACCATCACCGTCTTGAATCCATCCATCATGGCATCGCGCGCCGACGCCTCACAGCACACATTGGTCAAGGTGCCGGTGATGACCACCGTATCCACGCCGCGCTCGCGCAGCCGCTCGGGCAAATCGCAGGCGCCGGGAAAAAACGCGCTGTAGCGCTTTTTCGGGATGCGCCAGTCCTGCGCCTGCACATCGAGCCCAGGCCACAGGTCGTGGTCGGGATGGCCGGGCGTGAGGGCCTGCAAGATCGCCTGCGAAAACTCGGGGTTGACCATGTGCTCAAAAAACAGGGGCCAGGCCTGTGGCCCTTGGGGTGCAAAAGAGCCCTGCGCGTAGGCCACCACACCGCCAGCGGCACGCACGGCTGCCGCCAGCCGGTTGATGTTGGGCACGATCTCGCGCGCCACCGGCGTCTCCGACGGTGCGCCGGGGCGCAAGAAGGCGTTTTGCATGTCGATGACCACCAAGGCGGTGCGGGTGGGCACGAGCCGGTCAAACAAATGCAGGCGGCCGCGGCGCAGGCGCATGCGCTCTACGATCTCGGCGGGCAGGGCGGTGGGATGCATGGGGTCTCCATCATGGCCGGGCATCGTCCACAGGTTTTCTGCGGAGATCGGCAAGATGGACAATATAGCGCCTTGCCCCCAACCCAAGCCGCTGCGATGCATCGACTCCTGTCCACAGACCGCCTCTTCAAACGCACAGCCCGACAAGCGGGCGCCTGTCTGGGCCTGGTCGCTGGCCTGTGTGCCAGCGCCTGGGCTGGGCCCCACGAGCACGGCGTGGTTCATATGACCCTTGCCATCGAAGGCCCGATCGTGCAACTGGCCTTGCGCGCGCCGCAAGAAAGTCTGCTGGGCTACGAGCGGGCACCGCGCGAGGGCACCGAAAAGCAGCAGGCTGACAAGCTGATTGAGCAACTGCGCGTGGCCGAATCGGTGATTCAATGGAACGCCCAAGCGCAGTGCAAAGCCAGCAGCGCCAGCGTCAGCGCGCCGGGCTTGCACGGCAAAGCCCAGGCTGGCGGCCATGTGGATATCGAGGCGCAGTACCGGTTTGAATGCGGCCAGGTGGCTCAGTTGCGCAGCGCCCAGATCAGCCTGTTCGAGTTGTCACGGCGCATCAGCCGGGTGCAGGTGCAGGTGGCCGGGCCGCAGGGGCAGTCGCAATCGACGCTGCGGCGCAACCGGCGCGAATTTCAGATTGGCAAATAGGTCGGCGCATGGAGGCAACCGACGTTTTGCAGATCAGCGGCCTGCGCCAGCGCTGGCCCGGGCAGGCAAGCGACTTGCTGCAGATCGACTCGCTGAGCCTGCCCCCCGGGCAACGACTGCTCGTGCAGGGCGACAGCGGCAGCGGCAAGAGCACGCTGCTGTCGCTGGCCGCCGGCGTCTTGCTGCCCACCGAGGGCCAGGTCAGCCTGCTGGGCCAGTCTTGGGGCGATTTGCCCTCTGGTCGACGCGAGCAATGGCGGGCCGACCATGTCGGCTACCTGTTTCAGCAGCTCAACCTTCTGCCCTACCTGAGCGTGCTCGACAACGTGCTGCTGCCCTGCCGTTTTTCGCGTCGCCGCGCCGAGCGCTGCGGCCAGCCGCAGGAGCAGGCGCGCGAGTTGCTGCGCGCCCTCGATCTGGCGCCCTCGCTTTGGCCTCAGCAGGCCGCGCGGCTGTCGGTGGGCCAGCAGCAACGGGTGGCGGCGGCCCGCGCGCTGATCGGCCAGCCCGAGCTCGTGATTGCCGATGAACCCACATCAGCGCTCGACGAGCGCCGACGCGATGGCTTCATGCAGCTGCTGCTCGAGCAGTGCGAGCGCTCCGGCTGCGCCCTGCTCTTTGTGACCCACGACAGCCGCTTGGCCAGCTACTTCCCGCGCACGGTGCACCTGTGCGAGTCGACGGGAGCTGAGCGATGAAGGGCTTGTGGGGGCTGGCCTGGCGCAGCGCCTGGAGCCGGCGGGCGGGACTGTCCTGGGTGGCCCTGTCGATCGCGCTGTCGACTTTTCTCATGCTCTCGCTCGATCGC
>JAIXWZ010000073.1 GCA_027491035.1 Comamonadaceae bacterium
AAACCTATGCGCCGATGGCGCGGCAGTGGGGCGCCAGTGTGACGCCCGGCGATGACAGCGCCTTTCTTGTGCGCAGCTTGCTGGTGCACGACTACCGCCGCCTGTTGCTGCGCGATCCGCAGTTGCCCGGCGTGTTGCTGCCCGCGTTGTGGGCCGGTCATGAAGCGCGGGCCTTGTGCCGCGAGCTTTACGGCTTGCTGCTGGCCGGCTCCGAGCGGCATCTGGACCTCCACCTGAGCCTGGCCGACGGCCAAGTGCCCAAGGCCAGCGCCTGGCTTGGTCAGCGCTTTGGTTTGGCCGATTCCATCGAAGCCGGCGCTTGAGGTGAGCACGGTGCCCAATCGGTTCGGCCCATCGGGTATATTCACCCTGCTCAAACAGTGGGCAATCAAAGGCTGGGCAAAAATGGGCTGCGGGCCAGTTGCGGCCGGTGCACCTTTCTTTGGCATTCAAGCAGTCTGGCACCCCTTCACACCATGACCCCCATCCACCCCCTTGAACGGCTCGCTCAAGGCTGCAGCATCGTCGGCGGCTTGATCCTGACCGCCCTGACCCTGATGACCTGCTACAGCGTGGTCGGCCGCAACTTTCTGGGCAGTGCCTTGATCGGCGACTTCGAATTGACCGCGATTGCCTGCGGCATTGCGATGGCCTTCTTCATGCCCCTTTGCCAGTTCAGGCGCGGCAACATCATCGTCGACTTCTTCACGGCCAATCGCAGTGCGCGCTTTAACCATCGGCTCGACCGATTCGGCGACTTGCTGATGACGGTGATCTTTGTGTTGCTCGCCTGGCGCACCGCCCGGGCGGCCATCGTCGCCGAGGAAAACATGGGCGCCTCCATGCTGCTCGGGTTTCCCGACTGGATCGTCTTGGCCGGGATGAGCATTCCGTTTGCCCTGACCGCGGTGATTGCCTGCGCGCAGGTCTTCACGCGGTTCAGTCCCCGTGCGCCGGAGGCATCATGACCCCTGTTGAACTGGCTCTGATGATCTTTGGCCTGATGCTGCTGCTGATGGTCGTGCGCGTGCCGATTGCAGCGGCGATGTTTGTTGCGGGCACCGTGGGTTTTGTGGTGCAGTCGGGCTTTTCGCCGTTCATCAATTTCATCAACAACCTGGCGGTTTCCCGTCTGGCCAACTACGACTTGTCGGTCATCCCCCTGTTCATCCTCATGGGTCACTTTGCGACACAGGGCGGGATCAGCAAGGCGCTGTTCAAGTTCGCGGCTGCGGTCATGGGCCGCTTCAAGGGCGGGTTGGCGATGAGTGCGGTGCTGGCCTGCGCCGCCTTTGGGGCGATTTGCGGCTCGTCGGTGGCCACGGCGGCCACCATCACCGGCGTGGCCCTGCCCGAGATGAAGCGCCACGGCTATTCGGGTCGCCTGTCGACTGGCACGCTGGCCGCAGGCGGGACGCTGGGCATTTTGATTCCTCCTTCGGTGCCGCTGGTGATCTACGCCATCTTGACCGAGCAAAACATCGCCAAGATGTTTGCCGCGGCCATGCTCCCCGGCATCCTTGCCATGCTCGGCTACATGATCGCCATTGCGATCTATGTGCGTGTGGTGCCCGGCCAAGCGCCCGACAAGGAAGAGGTGCAGACCCTCACGCTGGAGTCTCTGATGGGGATCGTGCCGATCGCGGCCATTTTCATCGTGGTGTTCGGCGGCATCTACGCCGGCTTTTTCACCCCGACCGAAGGCGCTGCGGTGGGCGCTGCGGCGACCTTTCTGGCCGCCTTGATGAAGGGCGAGCTCACCCGCGAGAGCTTCATCGAATGCTTTTACGCCACCGCCTTGAGCTCGGCGATGATCTTCATGATCTTCATGGGTGCCGACGTCATGAATGCGGCGCTGGCCCGCACCCAGGTGCCCAGTCAGTTGGCTGAACTGGTGGTCGCCATGGACCTGGCCCCGCTGATGGTCGTGGGCGGCATCTTGCTGCTCTATGTGGTCCTGGGCGCGGTCATG
Organism: Comamonadaceae bacterium; assembly: GCA_027491035.1. Classification (GTDB taxonomy): domain Bacteria; phylum Pseudomonadota; class Gammaproteobacteria; order Burkholderiales; family Burkholderiaceae_C; genus Polaromonas. The sequence goes on from JAIXWZ010000073.1 coordinate 1,973, forward strand.
GACGAGTTGTCCATGCTGCTGCTGACCATTCCGATCTTCTTTCCCATCATCATGAAGCTCAACTTCGGCATGACGCCGGAGCACACCGCCATCTGGTTTGGCATCATGGTGTTGATGACGGTCGGCTTTGGCATGCTGGCGCCGCCGGTGGGCCTGAACGTCTATGTGGTCAACGGGATGGCCAAGGACGTGCCGCTGAGTGAAAGCTACAAAGGCATCATGCCGTTTTTGATCAGCGACACCCTGCGCACCTTGCTGCTGCTGTTTTTCCCGGGCATCACGCTGTTTCTGGTTCAGTACCTGACGTAGCCCCAGCAGCGCGGCCAGCCCCTTGGGCCTTGGCCAGCACGCCTTGCCGCACGGGGCCCTGTCGCATCAATGGCGTCCATGGCATCCCTGCGCCGCTGCCAGCAGTCCAAAAAAAGCGGGACCGCAGTCCCGCTTTTTGATGGGCGCCGCCAGGGCGCTTACTTGCTGTACCTTTGCACCAGGGCTAGAGCGTCCTCGAGCATCGCCTTGCCATTGAAGCCGCGCTTGTTCATGTCGGCCACCCACTCGTCGTCGAGGTTGTCGGTTGCCTTTTTCCAGCGATCGACCTCGGCAGCCGGGATCTGGGTGATGGTGTAGCCCGGGGTTTCGACAAAGGCTTTGCGGCCCGGCACGTCGTTGCCCTCTTGGGTGCTGCCCAGGAAGGCCGACAGCTCGCGGCCAGAGTTCTTGTCGATCACCGCCTTCAGATCAGCCGGCAGAGAGTCGTAGCGGGCGCGGTTCATCGGCACCACGAAGAACGTGGTGTAGAGCGCAGGCGATCCCTTCGGGGTCTCCGAGGCGAACTTGGTCAGCTCGTTGACCTTGAGGCCGGGGGCGACCTCGTAGGGAATGACGGCGCCGTCGATCACGCCTTTGGACAGCGCCTCGGGCACTTGCGGCACCGGCATGCCCACGGGCGTGGCGCCCATATTGGCCAGCATCTTGGTGACGGTGGCCGTCGGGCCGCGCATTTTCATGCCGCGCAGGTCTTCGATCTTGGTGATCGGCTTGTTCTTGGTAAACAGAACGCCGGGGCCATGCACATGCACCGCCAGCAGCTTGACGTCTTTGTATTCGTCCATGGCGTGCTTTTGCACGAAGTCCCAAGCGGCGCGGCTGGTGGCGCCGGCATTGGTCATCATGAAAGGCAGCTCGAAGACCTGGCTGCGCACGAAGCGGTTGGCCGAGTAGCCGGCCACGGTCCACACCACGTCGGCCACGCCGTCCTTGGCCTGGTCGTACAGCTGCGGCGGCGAGCCACCGAGCTGCATGGCCGGGAAGATCTGGCAATTGAGGCGGTTGTTGGAATCCCGGGCGATGTTGTCACACCAGGTCTTGAGCATGGTGGTGTGCTGGATCGACTGCGGGCCCAGGAAGTGGTGCACCTTCAGGGTGATGGTCTGGGCCGATACGGCGCCGGCGACCAGGGTGGCCGACAGCGCCGCGATTTTGAGCAGGGGCTTCATCAGGATTTCCTCTCGGGGTTGGGGATGCGCTAGGTTACTGAGCCGATACCGATCCAGAATCTGGGTTAACCCTGATGCCAGACCGACTCAAGCCCGCGGTGAGATCTTGTCCACCGGGCCGCAACAGAACACCCGCTGCTGCCGCCCTTTTGTGTGACAAAAAAACTTTTTATTGCAGTTATTTTGTATCGCATTAACAGCCTTGCCCAGAGGCGATGGGTGTTTTTTGTCTGGGGTTTACCCTCGGTTTCAACCGGCCAAGCAAACGCTCAGGCCACCAGCCGACCGCCGTCAACCGGCAACACAATGCCCGTCACGAACTCCGCATCGGCGCTGGCCAGGTAGAGCGCTGCGGCGGCCACATCGGCGCCCTGGCACAGCCGCCCGAGCGGGATGGTGGCCAGCACACGGTCGATCCCTTCTTGCAGCCGATCGCCGAACATGGCTTGGAGCATGGGGGTGTGCGCCGCCGTCGGCGCAATGGCGTTGACCCGAATGCCCTCGGGTGCCAGTTCGGCGGCCATCGATTGGGTGACGGAAATCACAGCCGCCTTGCTGGCGTTGTACCAAGTCATGCCCGGCCGTGGCCGCAGGCCGGTGACCGAGGCGATGTTGATCACGCAAGCGGGTTTGCATTGGCGCATGAGGGGCAGCGCATGCACCGCCATGTGGTGCAGGCTCTTGAGGTTGACGGCCAGCAGATGGTCGATTTCGGCCTCCGGCGTCTTGCCCAGGCGTGCCGGGCGCTGTGAGACGCCGGCGTTGTTGACCAGCACACTAAAGCCGCCCCAGGCCTGGGCGATTTGCTCGGTCATGGCCTGCACCGAGTCGCTGCGGGCCACGTCGCACTGCACGGCCATCGCGTCGCAGCCAGCTGCCTGTAACTGCTGCGCAACAGCCTGCGCTGCGGGCAGCTGCAGATCGATGCAGGCCACGCGTGCGCCTTGTGCGGCAAAGCGCTGCGCGATGGCAGCGCCATAGCCCGAGCCGGCTCCGGTGATGACGGCTCGGGTCTGGCTCAGACGCATACGGGGGTTTTAGCGGCCGGTAAAGACCGGCTTGCGTTTTTGCACAAAGGCCAGCTGCGCCTCCTGGGCGTCGGCGGTCTGGCTCATGGCTTTGCTCACGTTTTGTTCGAGGCGGTAGCCATCGCGCAGCGACATGCTCTCCACGGCCGTAAAGGATTCCTTGAGCAGCCGCACCGTCATTGGGCTTTTGCTGGCGATCTCGCCGGCCACAGCCATGGCCTGGGGCATGAGCTCGTTCGGCGGCACACACTCTTCAAGTACGCCAAGCCGGTAAAGCTCCGGGGCACCGATGCGCTGGCCGGTCAGCAGCAGTCGACGCACTTTGGACGGCGGCAAATGGCGCTGCAGGTATTTGACACCGCCTGCCAGCCCCACATCGATTTCGGGCATGCCGAAGACGGCGTCCTGGCTGGCCAGCAAGATGTCGCAGCACAGCGCGATGGCCATGCCGGCGCCGAGCGCGTGGCCATTGACGGCCGCCACCACGGGCTTGGGACACTCCAGAATCGAATAAAACATTTCGCGCGCCAGGCGGTTGAGTTCGTTGTATTCGCCCGGCTCGCCGGTCAGCTCGGTGCGCTCCTTGATGTCGGCGCCCGCGCAAAAGGTTTTGCCCGCTCCGGTCAGCACCACCGCCCGGATGTCTTGGCGGTCGCCGATCGCGTCAAACAGGCGGGTCAGCTCCAGCCGCATCGCACGGTTGGTGGCGTTGACCGGAGGCCTTTGCAGGGTCACCACGGCCACGTGGTCTCGTACTTGCAAATCAATGGCGTGCATCATCGGCTCCCGGTGGCTGGCTGGCTTGACGTGCGCCCCGGCTCGCTGAATGCGCCTTGCCGATCCAGGTTCGCAATTTCTTCCTCACTCAGGCCCAGCTCCCTGAGCACCTCGGTGGTGTGCGCTGCCAGCTGCGGCGGCGGCTTGTCTTGTGTGCGCGGTGCGCCGTGCAATTCGAAGGGCGCCGCCACCGACTTGACCTGCCGGCCATCGATGTCCAAATGCGTGATGGCACCCACAGCCGCAAGCTGGGGGTGATCGGCCGCCTGGCCGATGTTTTGTACCTTGGCAACATTGACTTTGACCGGCCCCAGCCGCGCCACCACCTCGTCGCTGCTCATGCGGGAGGTCACCTCGGTCAGCGCTTGAATCAACTCGTCCCGGTGCTTTTGCCGATCGAGCAGGCCTGCCCACTGCGGTCGATCAAGCGCCTGCGCATCGAGCGCCTGGGCGCAGCGCCGCCACATCTCGTTGGCCGGCGCGATGATCACCACGCTGCCATCGGCGGTGGGAAAGACTTGGTTGGGCACGCTCAGATGGTTGGCAGTGCCCATGGGCTTGCGCACGACGCCCGTGCTCCAGTATTCGCCGTAAAAGTAGTTCATCAGGTGGGCCGAGCTGCGCAGCAGCGAGCTCTCGACGCGCTGTCCCTCACCGGTGTTGCTGCGGTGGATCAACGCGGCCATGATGGCGATGACCAAAGCCAGGCTGGCGTGCAGATCAATGACCGATGTGCCGCAGCGCACGGGCTCGCGATCGGCCTCGCCGGTGATGCTCATCAGGCCACTGTGGGCCTGCAGCGCCAGGTCGTTGGCGCCAAAATGCATCAGCGGCCCGGCTTCGCCGTAGGACGAAAACTGGCAATAGATGAGATCGGGCCGCAGCGCCCGCAGATCGTCATAGCCCAGGCCGTATTTCTCCATCGTGCCGGGCCGGAAGTTGTTGACCACCACGTCGCATTGGGCCACCATGCGGCGCACCGCGCTTTGCCCGGCTTGGCCCGCCAGGTTGATGGCCATGCTGCGCTTGTTGCGATTGAGTGCGACGAAGGAGGGGCTGACGGTGATGCCGGCCTCCACCATGGCCTGCGTCACGCCAAAGCCCCGGGCCTCGTCGCCCTTGCCCGGCTCTTCGACCTTGATGACATCGGCGCCCAGGTCGGCCAGCACCTGGGTGGCCGCTGGCCCGGCAAAGACCCGCGACAGATCGAGGATGCGGACCCCGTTGAGGACGTGCCACATGAGTTCTGGCGCTCCGGTTTTAGGGTTGGGCCTGATGCACGCAGGCATCGCCCACGGTCAGCATCTGGCCCTGATCGTCCTCGCACCAGACCTCGAGCGTGTAGACCGTCTCGCGCCGCTCGTTGTCCAGCACGCCGATGACCTTGGCAGCGGCGATGACGATCTGGTCCTCGTAGATCGGGCGGATGTATTTGGTGCGCAGCCAGCCGGTTCCAGCCGCTGCTGGCCCGAACATGTCGACCAGCAAGCCATGGATCCAGTTGGTGGTGATCATGCCGTCGGAGATGATGCCGGGCAGACCCTGCTTGTGTGCGTAGGCGTCGTCATCGTGAATCGTGGGCGGCTGCACGTGGATGCGACCATCGTCGACCTGCACCGTCTCTTGGATATCGACGTACCAGCGCATGCGCTCGCGGGTCATCGGTCGTGGCGACAGTCGCACCTGGGTGCCCACTGCATACCGCGGGGACTGGGCTGTGCTCATGCGCTTTGCTCCTTCTGGCCGGCTTGATAGGAGACGATGATGGTGTCGCGGTAGGTCACGAGCGGCCGCTCATCGGCTGCGGTTCGCAGATCGATCTGCATCACGACATAGGTCCTGCCCCGCTTTTCAACACGCTCGGTCACCCGGCCGCTGACGCGCAGCTTGACGCCAACTGGAATCGGGGCATGCAAGGTGGCGTCGTATTGGTAGTGAATCCTTGCGGTCGGTCCGGTGCCGGCCGGGCAGGCGAGCTTGTAGAGCTTGAGCTTGTCCAGATGCACCAGGGTCGGCGGTGCAAAGGCGGGGTCGGCGCCCTGGTAGCAGTCCTGATGCAACTCGTTGGCATGGCAGTATTCGCGCACCACGAACTTGCTCATGGTGTATTCGAGCGGTCCCAGGACATCGCCCGGTTCCAGGTCTGTGGTGTAGCGGCCTACGGCCATGGGCTTGCTCCTCGTGATCGGATCCTGCCTGGGTTTATACGGAAGACGCGGCCTTGGGAACAAGCCCCAAGGACGATCAGCAGCTGTGCAGAATGCTCAAAGATGGGGCGGGCGCCGAGCTTGCAGGAAATGCAAAGTTGCTTCTCGATTTCGCCGCTTCCCCTGAATCGGTGACGGTGGTACGGTCCAGCCCTGAGATTGAGCCAGGCAGGAGGACCATCGTGAAGTTTTGGACACTTGTTGCGCGGTGCGGGCTGGGCCTGTTGTGCCTTGCGGCCGCGGGCATTGCCTCGGCCCAGGCCACCGCCGGTCGACCGATACAGTTTGTCGTGCCCTTTGCAGCCGGCGGCGGCTCCGATGTGATGGCGCGCCTGATCGCCGAGCCTCTGTCACAAAGACTGGGGCAGCCGGTGGTCGTGCAAAACCGTGCCGGGGGCAATGCCACCATCGGCGCCGACTTCGTTGCCAAGTCGGCTCCTGACGGGCTGACCCTGCTGCACACCTCACCGGGGCCTCAGATCACCAACCCCTATCTGATGGCCAAATTGCCCTACGACCCGCTCAAGGACTTGGCGCCTGTGGCGCGCCTGGGCGTGTTCGTCAATGTGCTGGTGGTCAGCCCCAAGTTGCCAGTCAAGACCCTCGATGAGCTGATTGCCTATGCCAGGGCCAACCCGGGCAAGCTCAGCTTTGCCAGCGCCGGCATTGCCTCTGGCAGCCATCTGGCCGGCGAATACTTCAAGCGGGCGGCCAATCTGGACATCGTCCACGTTCCCTACAAGGGGACCGGTGCGGCCATCGCGGACTTGGTGGCCGGCAACGTGCAACTGAGCCTGGACAGCATGGCCGCCTTCATGCCCTTGATCAAGTCCGGTCAACTGCGAGCGCTGGCCGTTGGCTACGCCCAGCGCTCACCGTCACTGCCCGATGTGCCGGCCCTGGCCGAGTTGTTCCCCGGCTTTGATGCGGCGCCCATGAACTACCTGTCGGTGCGCGGCGGCACGCCACCGGAGATCATCGAGCGGCTGAACCGGGAGGTCAATGCGGTGCTGACCTCGCCTGCGGTGCGTCAGCGACTGCTCGATATGGGGGTGTTGGTCAGTGTCTCGACGCCCGACGAAATCGCCAAGCAGGTCGAGAGCGAGCGCCAGAAGTGGCGGCGCATCATCGAAGCCTCAGGCGCCAAGGCTGAATGAAAGGCAGGTCCTATGAAACGATCGTCTATTGCATGGAGCTGCACGGCAGCGTTGGCCCTCGCCGGGGCTCTGGGTTTGCCGCCGGTGCAAGCGCAAAGTGCGGATTCAGCTTTTCCGGTGCGACCGATCCGCCTGATCGTTCCTTACCCTCCCGGCGGCTCGACCGATCCGGCGGCGCGCCTGATCGCCTCCGAAATCGGGCCGCGACTGGGGCAAAGTGTGGTGGTGGAAAACCGAGCCGGCGCTGCCGGCGCGATTGGCACCGAGGCGGCAGCGCGCGCCGCCCCGGATGGCTACACCTTGCTGTTCCACACCTCGGTGATCTCGACCGACCCGACGCTCAAGAAGAACGCGCCGTATGACGTCAAACGCGACCTGGCACCGGTCACGCTGGCCGTCACCGGCCCCTACCTGCTGGTCGTCAATCCGGCCTTGCCGGTGCGCACCGTGGGCGAGCTGATCGCCTACGCCAAAGCCAACCCGGGCAAGTTGTCCTTCGGTTCCGCCGGTCAGGGCTCTTCGGGTCACCTGATTGGCGAGCTGTTCAAGAAGGCCGCTGGCATCGAGATGGTCCATGTCCCCTACAAGGGCGGCGGGCCTTCCATTGTCGGGCTGGTGGGCAATGAGGTGCAGCTCGTGTTTGACACCTTCAGCGGATCACGCGCCCTGGCTGAAAGCGGCAAGCTGCGGGCCATTGCGGTCACCAGTGCCAGCCGTTCAGGCCTCATGCCCGATGTTCCTACCGTGTCGGAAAGTGGCTTGAAGGATTTTTCGGCGGTTTACTGGCTCGGCGTGTTTGCACCGGCCAAGACGCCTGCGGCCGTCATCGACAAGATCCATGGCAGTATCAAGCAGGCGCTGGAAAGCCCCTCGGTGCGCGCCCGCACGCTCGAACAAGGCAATGTGCCGCAGGCCCTGGGGCCGGCTGAATTTGCGCGGATCCTCGATGCCGACATCCAGCGCTACCGCGCCATCATCGAATCGGCGCGTATCTCGCTGGACTGACCCGCCGGCTCAGTCGGGGCGGGGCTGATCGAAGACCTTGCCCAGATGGTCGACCAGCAACTTGACCTTGGTGGACATGTGGCGGCTGCGCTGGTAGACGGCGTAGACGCCGTTGTCGAACTCGAGGAAGCTGACCTTGTGCTGCGCAAACAGCCGCACCAAAGCGCCACTGCGCAGGTCATCGCGCACCGACCAGTCGGGCATGAGCGAGAGCCCCAGGCCGCGCAAGGTCGCCTCGCGCAAGGCCGGCCCGAAGTCGGTTTGCAAAGAGCCGCTGACGGCCACATCGGTGGTGCGTCCTTCGCCGTCCATGAAGTGCCATTGCACGCTGCCCATGGTCAGGCGATAGGTCAGGCAGTTGTGCGCGGTCAGATCTTGCGGCTGCGTGATCGGTGCATGCCGGCCCAGGTAGGCCGGCGAGGCGCAGACGACGCGCTCGCTGATGGCCATGCGCCGCGCAATGAGCGAGGAGTCACTGAGCTTGCCGATGCGGATGTCCACGTCGATGTTTTGCTGCACCAGATCGACAATCTGGTTGGACAGCATCAGATCGATCCGGATCTCAGGGTATTGCAGCAAAAAATCGGTGATGGCCGGCACAATGAACAGCTGACCGACCAGCACCCGCGAGTGCACCCGCAGGGTGCCGCGAGGCGAGGCCTGCAGCTGCGAGATGCTGTGCTGCGCCTCGTCGACATGGTGCAAGATTTGCTCGGCATGGTGGAAATACTTCTCGCCCGCCTCGGTCAGCGTCAGCTTGCGGCTGGTGCGGTTGAGCAGGCGCGCGCCGAGGTGGTCTTCAAGCGCCGAGACCTGCCGCGAGGCCGATGCAGGCGAGATGCCGAGTTTGCGCGCGGCCGCAGACAGGCTGCCGTGTTGAACCACACGCACGAACACCTGAACGGCTTTCAAGGAATCCACGGCGACGGTCTTTTTTCAAGCGTTTCGAGGGTGGCCGGGCCGCTGGCACGGCCGCACCTGAGGCATTTTGTGTAGGGGCTCACATGCACATCGTCATATTGGATGATTACCAGGACTGTGTGCGCACGCTGGCCTGTTTTTCCAGCCTGCAAGGCCATCGCGTCTCAGTGTACCGTGAGCCCGCGGCGGACACGCAGGCGCTGATCGCGCGTTTGGCAACGGCGCAGGCCGTGGTCTTGACGCGCGAGCGCACCGCCATGCCAGCGGCGGTGCTTGAGCGGCTGCCGCAGCTGCGCATCATCAGCTGCGCGGGCGCGCTGCCGGGAAATCTCGACCTGGCCGCCTGCACCGAGCGCGGCATTGCGGTCGCGCAAAGCCGAGGCACAGGCGCTCCCACCGCCGAGCTGTGCTGGGCCTTGATCCTGGCCAGCCGGCGGCGTCTGCTCAGCCAGGCGCAAAGCCTGCGCCAGGGTCGCTGGCAGAGCGAGCTCGGCCAAGGGCTGCAAGGCCAGAGGTTGGGGATTTGGGGCTACGGTCGAGTCGGGCAGCAGGTGGCGCGCTTCGGGCAGGTCTTTGGCATGCGGGTGTGGGTCTGGGGCCGCGACGGCACGCGCGAGCGAGCCCTGCGCGATGGGGTCGCTGTTGCCGACTCCCGCGCCGATTTCATCGCGCAAAGCGATGTGCTGAGCCTGCATCTGAGCTTGACCCCCGAGACAGCCGGCAGCATCTCGGCCGATGAGCTGATGACCATGAAGCCTGATGCTTTGTTGGTCAACACCGCGCGCGCGCAACTGCTCCAGGCCGGTGCGCTGCAGCAGGTGCTCGATGCGGGGCGCCCCGGTTATCTGGCCCTTGATGTCTTCGAGCAAGAGCCCGTGTGGACGGCAGAGCAGCCCTGGCTGCACCATCCCAGGGTGCTGGCCACGCCGCACATTGGCTTTGTCGAGCGCGACAACTATGAGGCCTACTTCAGTCAGGCTTTTGACCACCTCCTGCGTTTCTTGCAGGGGCACAGGGAGCACTTGGTTAACCCCGCGGTGGTGCCGCGCACGTCAGTGGGCCCAAGCGCCTGAGCGCTTCAGTCGAGCGTGATGTTGGCGAAGGCGGCGACTTTTTTCCATTGCGCCGTATCGGCCTGCATGAAGCTGGCCAGGCTCTGGGCATTGCCCCAGGCTGGCTCGGCCCCCGCCTTGAGCATGGCGGCCTTGACCTCGGGCTGGGCGGCCACGCGCTCGAGCGCCTGCTCCAGCCTTTGCTGTACCGGTGCAGGCAAGCCGGTGGGCGCGGCCAGGCCAAACCAGGCAAAGACCTGATAGCCCTTCATGCCCGCCTCTTCCATGGTGGGCACATTGGGCAGCGCGCTGCTGCGCTGCGGCGTGGTCACGGCCAGGGCCTTGAGCTTGCCGCCCTGGATCAGCCCCAGGGCCGAGGGCAGGTTGTCAAACATCATCTGCACTTCGCCTGCCATCAGCGCGCTCAGGCCAGCGGCAGCGCCCTTGTAGGGAATATGCGCGACGGCCACATCGGCCTGGCTTTTGTAGAGCTCGGCGCTCAGGTGCAGTGAGGTGCCTTGCCCGTTGGACGCATAGTTGAGCTGGCCCGGCTTGGCCTTGGCCTGCGCCGTCAGTTCGGCCACGCTGTTGATGCCGGCGCTCGGTGCCACCATCAGCACATTGGGCACGCGGCCGAGCAGGGCGATCGGGCTGATCTGCTCGGGCCTGTAGGGCAGCTTGGCGTAGAGCGCCGGGTTGATGGTCAAGGGGGGCGAGGCCATCAGCAGGGTGTAACCATCGGGCGCGGCGCGGGCGGCTTCGGCCGCACCGAGGTTGCCGCCGGCGCCGGGCTTGTTGTCGATCACGATGGCCTGGCCCAGTTCCTGCGACAGCCTGGGCGCCACCAGCCGGGCCATGTTGTCGATCAGACCGCCAGGCGGGAAGGGCACCACCAGCTTGATCGGGCGGCTCGGCCAGCTCTGGGCCAGGCCGGTCTGGGCCAGCAGGCCGAGCAAGGCGGCGGTGAGGATTCTTCGGGTGGTCAGCATGAGGGCTCTCCAGGCAGTCAGCAATGCACCATGTTAGGGCTCGGTGAGGCGGCTGCCCATCAGGGACAACACCCGGGATTGCTCAAAGCCGCGGCGCTGCCGGCAAGCCCGCAGCACCGTCAAAAATTGAGGCTCAAAAGGGCAGGCTCTGCTGCGCGGCGCTGCGCACGGGCGCATCGCCTGAGCCCATGGCGCTGAGCCGATGCGCCGGCCAGGGCTGCAGGAAGTCGTGCGACGCCGCTGCATCGGCGCGCAGCCAGTCGTCGTAACGCTCGGGCGGCAAGATGGCGATCATGCGCTTTTCCTCGGCCGGCTTGTGATAGTGGCGCATGAAGGCATGCTCGTCGGCATTGATCGTCAGCAGCGTGAAGCTGTGCAGCGGCCGGCCGGCGCCGTCGTGCCAGAGCGACCACAGGCCGGCAGCGCCCAGAGGCTCGCCACCGGCCAGGCCGATGCGCGTGGGCACCGCCTGGCCGCTGCGCCAGTCGGGCTCGAAGAAGGTCTCTATCGGCACGATGCAATGCGCGCCGCGCTGCCAGGCCTCGCGAAAGCTGGGCTTTTGCGCGGCCGTTTCGCTGCGCGCGTTGTAGGTGTGGCGGCCGATCTTGGACTCGCGCGCCCAGTGCGGCACCAGGCCGAAACGGCCGGCCAGCGCGCGGCGCGCCAGACCCCCGCCGCCTTGTTGGTCAGCGATGATGAAGCTGCCCTCATAGCCCGGCCAGATGTCGCGCCGCAGCGCCTCGTCGGGCCACTCGACAGCGAAATACTGTTTCAGCCGGGCCCGGTCATGGACCGATTCATAGTGGGCGCACATGGACGGGCGAGAAAATAGTGATGTGTGGGATTGTCGGGCAGCCTAAGGGTGACCAGGCCACAGCGCGCTGCCCAACCAGCGCCTTCAGCCCAGATCGTCGATCACCACCGCCGCCGGCTCGCCCCAGACATCGGCCGTCGCGGCGTAGGCTTTCAGGGGTTGCGTGGCCAGGTCGCCGCGCACATAGGCCAGCGCGACGCAGCGGCCGGCCTCCCAGCCCCAGCCGGCCGAGGTGATCTCGCCGATGGTCTGGCCGCCGCGCAGCAAGGGCTCGCCACCCCACAGATAAACCGCAGGATCGCTGCATTGCAGCCGCACCAGTTTTTTGGCCAGCGGTTTGCCTTGGGCCAGGCGCTCGCGCAGCGCCGCCTGGCCGATGAAGGCGGTGGGCTTGTCCAGGGCGATGCCGCGCAGCATGCCGGTCTCTAGCGGCGTCTCATCGGGGCCCAGTTCGGCGCCCCAGGCGCGGCGGCCGCGCTCGATGCGCAGCGCGTCGAGCGCGTAGTAGCCGGCGTTGCGCAGCCCCAGGTCCTGCCCTGCCTCCTGCAGCGTCTGGTAGACGTGGCGCGTCATCTCCACCGGCACATACAGCTCGTAGCCTGGGCCGCCCACATAGCTCATGCGGGCAGCGCGCACGCGGGCAAAGCCCAGATCGATTTCGCGCGTCATGGCAAAGGGCAGGGCCGCCGCGGACACGTCGTCGGGGCTGACCCGGGTCATCAGCTCGCCGCTGCGCGGGCCCATGAGCGAGAGCACGCAGGTTTGCGCGCTCACATCGCTCAAGTCAACCCATTGCTGGGGCTCCAGGTGCCGTTGGAGCCAGTCCATGTCGCGCGTGGCCTGCGCCGATCCGGTGACCAGCATGAAGCGGTCGCTGGCCAGGCGCATCACGGTCAGGTCGCTCTCGTAGCCGCCGCGCGCGTTGAGCAGCGGGGTGTAGACCATCTTGCCGATGGCCGCATCGACATCGGCGGCGCACACGCTTTGCAAGAAGGCCAGCGCGTCACGGCCCTGCACCAGCAGCTTGGAAAACGAGCTCTGGTCGTACAGCGCCACCGCCTCGCGTGTGGCACGCTGCTCGTCCTGCATCCAGGCCAGCCAGTCGGGCCGATCCAGGGTGTCGCGAGCCGCTGGGCTGCCGGCAGGCCGCAAGTAGTTGACGCGCTCCCAGCCGTTCTTGCTGCCAAAGACCGCGCCCTGCGCGGCCAGGGTGTCATACAGCGGCGAGGTGCGCAGCGGCCGGGCGGTCTGCAACTCCTGCCTGGGCCAGCGCATCGCATAGTGCAGGCCCAGGGTTTCGGCGGTGCGCTCGGCCAGCGCCCGGCGGTTGCCGGTAAAGGGCGCGAACCGGCGGATATCCACATCCGACAGATCGACGCTGGGCTCGCCGCCGAGGATCCATTCGGCCATCAGCCGGCCGGCGCCGCCCGAGTTGGCGATGCCCGCCGAGTTAAAGCCCGCGCACACAAAATAGCGCTCCATCTCGGGCGCCTGCCCCAGGATGAAGTTGCCGTCGGGCGTGAAGCTCTCGGGCCCATTGAGCAGCATCTTGATCTCGGCCGTCTCCAGGCAGGGCGTGCGTTGCAGCGCGTTTTGCATCAGGATCTCGAACTGGTCCCAGTCCTCGCCCAGCAGCTCAAACTGGAAGGTCGAGGGGATCGGGTCGACGCGCCAGGGCTTGGCCACTGGCTCAAAGCCGCCCATCACCAAGCCGCCCACTTCTTCCTTGTAGTAGATGTAGCCATCGGGGTCGCGCACCACCGGCCACATGGGGTGGATGCCCTCGATCTTGCCGGTCACGACATAAAAGTGCTCGGCCGAATACAGCGGCACATTGACGCCCGCGAGCGCGCCGAACTGGCGCGCCCACTGGCCCGCGCAGTTGACCAGGATTTCGCAGCCGACCTCGGCCTCCTCCTGCCCGCTGCGCACCTGAACGCCGCTGACCTTGCCGCCAGCGCTGTGCACTGCGGTCACCTGTACGCCCTCGACGATGCGCACGCCACGGTTGCGCGCGCCTTTGGCCAGCGATTGGGTCAGATCGGCCGGGTTGGCCTTGCCGTCACCGGGGATCCAGATGCCCCCTTGCAGGTCGTCGATGCGCAGTCGCGGCGCGCGCTCGGCAACCTCCTGCGGGCTGATCTCATGGACCTCGACCCCGAAGCTGCGCGCCAGCGCAATCTGCCGGCGCAGCACCTTCATGCGTTCGGGCGTGCGCGCCACGTTGACGCTGCCGCATTGCTTCCAGCCAGTGGCCAGACCCGTCTCGGCCTCCAGGCGCGCGTACAGCTCGATGCCGTACTTGCTCATGCGGGTCATGTTGCGGTTGGGCCGCATCTGGCCCACCAGACCGGCCGCATGCCAGGTGGTGCCGCAGGTCAGCTGACCTTGCTCGAGCAGCAGCACGTCGGTGCAGCCCATCAAAGCCAGGTGATAGGCCACCGAGCAGCCGGCAATGCCGCCGCCGACGATCACCACGCGGGCGTGGCGGGGAAGAGTTGAAGAGGACATGCACACGCTCCTTTGTTGATCAGCCCAATCGCAGCGCCACCACGCCGCAAACAATGGTGCTTGCACCGATGACCCGCCAGCGCGTCCAGCGCTCGCGCAGCAGCCAGGCGCCCAAAATCACCGCAAATAGCACCGAGGTCTCGCGCAGCGCCGCCACCAGCGCCACCGGCGCGACGGTCATGGCCCACAGCGCAATCGAGTAAGAGCCCAACGAGGCCAGCGCGCCAAAGGTGGCCAGCGGCCAGCGCGCCCGCGCGTACTGCCAGACTTGGCCCTTGCGCTGAAGGTAGACCAGCGCCGCGAAAGGCCAGCCATCGAGCACGAACAGCAGGGCCACATACTGGCCCACATGGCCGCTTAGACGCGCACCCTGCGCGTCAACCACGGTGTAGATTGCGATCAGCACCGCATTGCTCAGCGCAAACAGCACCGCCTTGCGGTGCTTGAGCAGCCCTGCGCTCATGCCCAGCATCAGCACGCCGGCGCAGACCATCACGATGCCCAGCCAGCCCAGCGGGCGCACCGCTTCGCCTAAAAACACAAAGGAGCCGATGGCCACCAGCAGCGGCGCGGTGCCGCGCATGAGCGGGTAGGCCAGGCCCAGCTCCCCATGCTTGAGCGCACCGGCCAGGGCAAAGTAGTAGCCCACATGAATCACCAGAGAGGCCAGCACATAGGGCCACACATGCAGGGGCGGCAGGCCCAGCACCAGCAAGGCCGGCAGTGCCAGCAGCGAGCACAGCACATGGATCAGTGCGGTGTCCAGCGTCTTGTCGCTGCTCGACTTGACCAGTGCATTCCAGCTCGCGTGCAGCAGCGCCCCAGTGAGCACCAGCGCCAGCACCGGCCAGGTGATGCCCATGTCAGTGAGCCGTCAAGCTGCAGCGGCGCGCTCTTTGCAGGAAGTGTGACAGCGTCGGCGTGGCCAGCCCCGCCTGCTTGGCCTGGTCGTCCCAGATGCGCAGCCTGACCGCCCCTTCGGCACCGGGCTCGGCAATGAACTGCTCGGCCTGCTCGCGGCTGAAGATGCCGCCTTGCAGCTCCAGGCTGCGCTTGGAGTCGTTGGACAGGGCCTCGTAGTATCCCGCCCGGGTGGCGCACAGGTAACGCTTGGCGTCAACATGGCGCTCGATGGCACCGATCACCTCTTGCGGGAACAAGCCGCGCAAGAAGGGCACGATGCGGTACTGGTGCACATCGTCTATGCCTTCCATGCTGGGCGTGCCGGGCATGTCGTGCAGCAGGTGGCCCAGGTCGTGCAGCAAGGCAGCGGTCACCAGCTCGTCGCTGGCGCCCTCGCGCTCGCCCAGGCTCGCCGATTGCAGGGCGTGCTCCAGGTGGCTGACCGGCTCGCCGGTGTATTGCTCGTGTCCGCGCTGGGCAAACAGCTGCTCGATGTCTTGCAGGGTCAGGGCCATGGCTTGGTGTATTTCTTGGGTTTGACTGGCAGCTGCGCCGCCTTACTTGGGCTCGAGCCCCAGCTCGGCTTGCTTTAGCCGCGTATTGCTCAGCGCGCCGGCCTGCTCGAGGATGGGGTAGGCGATCGAGCAGATGTGCGAGTTGATGCGCTTGAGGTCGCTGATCAGGTCGATGTGCAGCGAGCTCGTGCCGATGCTCTGCACGGTGTTGTCTTGCAGTCGCGCCAGATGCCGGGTGGCATATTCGCGCTCCAGGTCGCGAAAGAGCACTTTTTGCTCCAGCAGGGTTTGGGCGTTGCGCAGGTCGCCGTACAGAAAGACGCTCATCGCCAGCGCCAGATTGGCCAGCAGGCGCTGGTGCAGGTCTTCGATTTCTTGCAGGCCAGCGGGCGAGAACTCGCGGCCCTTGTGGATTTTTTTGTCCTCGATGTCCTGCAGCACCCGCTCGATGATGTCGCCCACCTGCTCCATGTTGATGGTGAACGACATGATGTCGGTCCAGCGCCGGCTTTCTTTTGCGCTCAGCGCCTCGCGCGAGATCTGCGTGAGGTAGAACTTGATGGCCGAATACAGCGCATCGACCTGGTCGTCCATGCGCCGCAATTGCGCCGACAGCTGCGCATCGTTTTTTTGGATCACCGGCAAGATGCCGCGCAGCATGGCCTCGACCACATCGGCTTGGCGCATGGCCTCGCGCGCCGCGCAGGCTATGGCCAGCGTGGGTGTGCCCAGGGCGGTGGCATCGAGATAGCGTGGCTGGTCTTTGTGGTCGGGCGAGCGTGGCAGCCAGGCTTGCAGATACTTGCTGGCCACACCCACGAAGCCGATCAGACTGACGGTCAGCACGAGGTTGAACAGCACATGAAAGCCCACCACTGGATGCAGGCCCGATGCACCCAGGTGTCCCAGCAGTTCGGGCAGCGCGGTCAGTACGGCGATGGTCAGGGCGCAGCCCAGCACCTTGAAAGCCAGGTTGCCCAGGGGCACGCGCCGCACGTCCGGCGGCGATTGGGCCATGTTGAGGTAAGCCAGCAAGCCGCTGCCCAGGTTGGCCCCAAGCACCAGCCCGACCGATTGGGTCAGCGTCAGGATGCCGGCCGTGTGCAGCGCCGCCGTCAAAAGCACCACGGCCAGGCTCGAGTAAGACAGCACGGTCAGCAAGGCGCCTGCGGCGATGAGAACAGCCCAGTCGTCGGGCAGGGCCATCAGCAGCGCCTTGATGCCAGCCGACTGCGTCATGGGGCGGGTGGCTTCGACAATCAGGTGCAGCGCCAGGGTCATTAGGCCCAGGCCGATGGCCACGCGCGCCCAACGGCCCGCTGTGTTGTTCTGGTTGGTCACGAACGTGGC
This sequence comes from Comamonadaceae bacterium, assembly GCA_027491035.1. Taxonomy (GTDB): domain Bacteria; phylum Pseudomonadota; class Gammaproteobacteria; order Burkholderiales; family Burkholderiaceae_C; genus Polaromonas. Next base: position 18,698 of record JAIXWZ010000073.1, read on the forward strand.
CACGCCGACGACGATGAGCACCGGTGAGAGCCAGCTCAGATCGAAGGAGAAGAGCAGGGCCATGAGGCTGGTGCCGATGTCGGCGCCAAGCATCATCACCAGCGCGGCCGAGGTGCTGATCAGGCCCTGGCCCACGAAAGCTCCCACGATCAGGCAAGTGGCGGTGCTCGACTGCAGCAGACTGCTCACGCCCATGCCGGCTAGCAGGCCGATGGTCTTGTGATGCATGCCGCGCGCCAGCAGTTCGCGCAGCTTGCCGCCCATCACACGCAGAACCCCGGTGCGCACCATGTGCGTGCCCCATACCAGCAAGGCGATGGCGGCCAGCAAATTGAGCAGGTGCTGCATGGGGCGGCTGGTTCGGCTCGCTCAGGCCGACCAGGGCAGGGAATAGGTCTTGAGGTTGGTAAAGCTCTTGATGGCCTCTTGCACGCCTTCCTTGTAGCCCAACCCCGA
>JAIXWZ010000135.1 GCA_027491035.1 Comamonadaceae bacterium
GGCCTCAATCCACAAAGCGGATCGCGCCCGGCTTGGGTGCGAAGCTCTCCGGATCGAACGCTTTGTCGCCCTGCGGATCGGCCTGGCCGGTGGCGCGCACGGCGGCAAAGTCGTGCAGCTGGCGGTCCATGAGGTGCGAGGGCACCACGTTTTGCAGGGCGGTGAACATGTTCTCGAGCCGGCCGGGAAAGCGCTTGTCCCACTCGCGCAGCATGTCGCCCACCACCTGGCGCTGCAAGCCGTCTTGGCTGCCGCACAGGGTGCAGGGAATGATGGGGAACTGGCGCACCTGCGCCCAGGCGATGAGGTCTTTTTCGTTGACGTAGGCCAGCGGGCGTATCACCACGTTTTTGCCGTCGTCGCTGGCCAGCTTGGGTGGCATGCCCTTGAGCTTGGAGGCAAAGAACATGTTGAGAAACAGCGTCTGCAAGATGTCGTCGCGGTGGTGGCCCAGCGCAATCTTGGTGCAGCCGAGCTCTTCGGCCACGCGGTACAAGATGCCCCGGCGCAGCCGCGAGCACAGCGAGCACATGGTCTTGCCCTCAGGAATCACGCGCTTGACGATGCTGTAGGTGTCTTGCGTCTCAATGTGAAAGGGCACGCCGACGCTGCGCAGGTATTCGGGCAGCACATGGGCGGGAAAGCCCGGCTGCTTTTGGTCGAGGTTGACGGCCACCAGCTCAAAGCGCACCGGCGCGCGCTGCTGCAGCTTGAGCAAGATGTCGAGCATGGCATAGCTGTCCTTGCCGCCCGAGACGCAGACCATGACCTTGTCGCCTTCGCCGATCATCTGGTAGTCGACGATGGCCCGACCCACCTCGCGGCACAGGCGTTTTTCGAGCTTGTGGTTTTCGCGCTCGATGCGCTTGTAGTCATCAGCGGCCGAAGGCTCGGCAAGGGCTTGGGAGTCGATGGATGCGGCAGAGCTCATGGCCAGACTCATTTCATGCCAAAGACTTCGCAGCCGACCGCCTCGCAGTCGGGGTAGACGTCGGGCTTGGCGGTCGACACGCGCGCGGCCTGCACCTTGGGGTGGGCGAGCATGGTGCGCAGCACGTCATCGCACAGCGTCTCTTGCAAATGGATGTGCCCCTGCTGCACCCGGTCGCGAATGGCCGAGCGGATGAAGTCGTAGTCGACCACCTCGTGCAGCTCGTCGGCCCGGGGGGTGGAGAGATCGAGCGGAATGTAGAGCTCGACATTGAAGAGCACGCGCTGCTCGCCGGCTTTCTCGAAATCATGCACGCCAATGTTGATATTGACCTCGTAATTGCGCAAAAACAGGCGCCGGCATCGTGTGGCCAGCGCTGCGCTGGGGTCCGCATTCATGGTTGGATTCCTTTGAGCAAGTCGTCGACGACAAACATGATGTCCCGGGGCAGGGGCACCAGATGCTGTCCGTTGTCCACGCTGATCACCGTGCCGGTGATGCTGGCGGTGCTGGCGAGAAACAGGCAGCTGCGGGCGACGTCTTGCGGGTCGGTGGGTCGGCGCATCAGGTTGGCTGAGGCGGCACGCTCGAAATTATCTCTGGTTTGCGGCCCGCTCAAATACATCAGGCCAGGAGCAACGCCGCACACGCGCAGCCTGGGCGCCAGCGACTGCGCCTGCAGTGCCACCGCCCGCTCCAGCGCCAGCTTGCTGACGGTGTAGCTGAAGTAGTCGGGGTTGAGGTTGTAGACCTTTTGGTCCAGGATGTGAATCGCGCAGCCCTCCTGCCCCGGGGGCACCAGATCGCGGGCCATCTGGCTGGCCAGCAGCAGCGGCGCGATCAGGTTGACCTGCAACTGATGGGCTGCCGCACTGGCCTGAAAGTCCAGGCCGGTGTCGGGCCAAAAGGTCGAGGCGTTGTTGACCAGCGCATGCAACTGGTCGGTGTGCTCGCGCACCTGGGCCATGAGCGCCTGGCAGCCGGCCTCGTCGGCCAGACGGCCATACAGGGCCTGCGCCGCATGGCCTTGGGCGCGCAAGCCGTCGGCCAGCGCCTGCGCGGCGGCCTGCGACTGGTCGTAATGGCACAGCACCTGCCAGCCCGACTGGGCAAACAAGGTGGCGATGCAGGCACCGAGCCGATGGGCCGCGCCGGTGACCAGAACCGTTTTGACAGACATGCAGGGCCCCACAGGCAAACAGCGACAATGCCGGGCGCTGCAAGCAGCCTTTGCACCGACAACCCATGCACAGTTTACCGAGCCCCCCGCCTGCACCGCTGCGTCAGGCCATTGCTCAGGCCATTGCCCAGGCCGGCGGCTGGCTGCCTTTTGATGCCTTCATGGCGCTGGCCTTGTACGCACCGGGCTGGGGCTACTACAGCGGCGGGCGCCGCAAGTTTGGCGTGATGCCGCAGTCGGGCAGTGACTTTGTCACCGCCCCCGAGCTGTCGCCGCATTTTGGGCGAGCGCTGGCGCAGCAGGTGGCGCAGGCGCTGGCGGCCACCGGTACCGATGAGGTCTGGGAGTTTGGTGCCGGCTCCGGTGCGCTGGCGCGCCAGCTGCTGGGTCGGCTTGATGCGTCGCAGCTCAGGCGCTATGTGATCGTCGAGCTCTCGGGCTCTCTGGTCGAGCGCCAGAAAGAGCAGCTGGCCGAATTTGCCGATCGGGTGCAGTGGCTCAAGGAGCTGCCGCCCAGCCTGAGCGCGGTGGTGGTGGGCAACGAGGTGCTCGATGCGATGCCGGTGCAGCTGCTGGTGCGCAAGGCCGGCGTTTGGCACGAACGCGGCGTGGCCTGCAGTGCCGATGCGCTGGTCTGGCAGGACCGGCCGACCGACCTGCGCCCGCCGGTAGAGGTGGCCGGCGTGCACGACTACCTCACCGAGGTGCATGCGCAGGCCCAGGCCTGGGTGCGCACCCTGGCGCAGCGCATGGCGCGCGGCGCGGCCTTTTTAATCGACTATGGCTTTCCCGAAGCCGAGTACTACCACCCGCAGCGCCACATGGGCACGGTGATGTGCCACCAGGCGCACAAGGCAGACGCCGATCCGCTGGTGCAAGTGGGCGAGAAAGACATCACCGCGCACGTCGATTTCACGGGCATTGCGCTGGCCGGTCAAGATGCGGGCTGGCAGGTGCTGGGCTACACCAGCCAGGCGCACTTTCTCATGAATTGTGGCCTGCTCGAAGGCATGGCCGATGCGCCCCTGGCCGAGCGGGTGATGCTGCAAAAGCTCATCCACGAGCATGAGATGGGCGAGCTGTTCAAGGTGATCGGCTTTGCCGCCGACACCACAGTCAGCCCTTACGATGGCTGGCAAGCTGTCGGCTTTGCAGCCGGCGACCGCTCGCATACCCTGTGAGAATTTGGGGACAGACCAGGCCGCAGGACTGCTCTGTCCCCGACCGACTAAAAATTTGCGGGACAGACCAGGTCGAAGGACTGCTCTGTCCCCGACCTAGTGAGAATTTGCGGGACAGACCAGGTCGAAGGACCACTCTGTCCCCGACCTAGTGAGAATTTGCGGGACAGACCAGGCCGAAGGACTGCTCTGTCCCCAACTGATTAAAAGAACATGCTGCGTTGGATGATCGTCATCTTCCTGGCCCTGGTGGTGCTCAGCTGGCTGACCCCCTGGCTCAACAAGCTCGGTGTCGGCAAGCTGCCCGGCGACCTGCGCTTTCGGCTGTTCGGGCGCGAGTGGTATTTGCCCCTGGCCAGCACGGTGCTGCTGAGCTTCGTGGCCAGCCTGATTTCGATGCTGATCTGAAATCGCGGCGATGCGGCGCTTGATTTGAGGCCCGATCGCGCCGAGGGCGGCGCTCCTACAGGGTCCCAATCCAGACCCAGGCCAAGAAATAGACCCCTGTAGGAGCCGCGCCCTCGCGGCGATGCGGCCTTCAGTTGGGCGCGATCTGCGTGACCGCGGCGATGCGTGCGCGGCGCAGCAGCTCGCCGATGCGCGGGCCCGACAAGCCTTGGGCCTGGGCCTGCTCGGCGATTTGCGCTGCTGGTACTTGCTGGGCCAGCTGCAGGGCCTGCATGAGCCGATCGCGCTGGGGGTAGGCGCTGCCTTGCCGGCCCAGCCGCCCGCGCGCATCGCACCAGCAGGCCAGCAGGACGTCTGCAAAACGCTGCGGCTTGCGCAGTGCATCACAGCGCTCGAGCAGGCGCACCAGCGCTGCTGCGCCCAAGCCCAGACTTTGGTGAATGTGCCCATGCTCGCGCGTGACCACCTCGGCCAGCTCGCGGCAGTCGTTGGGCACGCGCAGGCGCTCGCACAGCGGGCGCAGCAAACGCACGCCGCGCTCCTCGTGCCCGATGTGGCGCGGCAGCACATCGGCCGGTGTGTTGCCCTTGCCCAAATCGTGGGCCAGGCAGGCAAAGCGCACGGCCAGCGGCGTGTTGAGCTCGGCCGCCTGATCGAGCACCATCATCAGGTGAACCCCGGTATCAATTTCCGGATGGTGCTCGGGCGTTTGCGGCACGCCCCACAGCCGATCGACCTCGGGCAGCAAGCGGGCCAGGGCCCCGCAGTCGCGCAGCACCTGGAAAAATCGCGAGGGCCGGGTTTGCATCAAAGCGCGCGCGAGTTCTTGCCACACGCGCTCGGGCACCAGGTGATCGATCTCGCCGCCGGCCACCATCTGGCGCATCAGGTCCAGTGTTTCGGGCGCGAGAGAAAAGTCGACAAAGCGCGCCGCAAAACGCGCCACCCGCAAGATGCGCACGGGGTCTTCGGCAAAAGCGGGCGTGATGTGACGCAGCAAGCGTGCCTGCAAGTCCTTGCGCCCGCCGTGGGGGTCGACGATTTGCCCGGCCTCGTCCTGCGCGATCGCATTGATCGTCAGGTCGCGCCGGCCCAGGTCTTCTTCGAGCGTCACGCCAGGGGCCGCATGCACCGCAAAGCCGTGGTAGCCCGGCGCGGTTTTGCGCTCGGTGCGCGCCAGCGCGTATTCCTCACGCGTCTGGGGATGCAGAAACACCGGAAAGTCCTTGCCCACAGGCAGGTAGCCCAGGGCGGCCAGCTCCTCGGGCCGGGCGCCCACCACCACCCAGTCGCGGTCGTGCACCGGCAAGCCCAACAAGGCATCGCGCACCGCACCGCCGACCTGGTAGATCTTCATGGCACCAAGTTTAGGCGCTGCATCGCGCCGAGGGCGGCGCTCCCACAGAGTCCAGCGCGGTTTGAAGCTTGGCCTTGTAGGAGCCGCGCCCTCGCGGCGATGCGGCGCTTGATCTGAAGCCCGATCGCGCCGAGGGCGGCGCTCCCACAGGGGTCGGGGCTGGCCGCAGTCAGCGGCTTTGCCGATAGGCCATCAGGCCGCTGCGCCCGCCCCGGTGGCCCAGATAGGTCGGTGCGATGGCCATCAGCGCTGCGGGCGTGATGCCCAGGGCCTGCAGCCCCGGATGGTGGCCGGTGGCCACATTGGGCACGGTCAGCGAGTCGAGGTTGTCGCGGCTGAGCAGCGGCTCGCCGGGCATGAGCTCCATCAGCCGGGCCTGCACGCGCGCCAGCGCATCGGGCAGCGCAAAAACCGGCCGACCGCGGCCGCCGGCTGCGCCACTGATGCGACCGGCCAGGCTTACCAGCTCGGCCAGCGTGTAGGTGTCAGGCCCAAAGGCCTCGTAGGTCTGGCCGATGCTGGCGGCGGCGTGGGGGCCGCTCAGGCAGGCGACGATGGCTGCGGCGACATCTTCCACCCAGACCGGCTGCAAGCGGGCGGCAGCGCCGGCCAGCGGCACCACGGGCACCAGTCGCTGCAGATCGGCAAAGGTGTTGAGGAACTTGTCTTCGGCGCCAAAGATCACGCTCGGGCGGATCAGGGTCAAGTCGAGCCCCCCCTGGTGCAGCACCTGCTCGCCGCGCGATTTGCTGCGCAGGTACATCGAGGGCAGCGCGGCCGGATTGCGGATGTCGGCGCCCAGCGCGCTGACATGCACCACCCGCCGAACGCCGCCGGCCTGGCAGGCGCGGACGAGCTTTTCGGGCAGCTGCACATGGGCGCGCTCGAAGGCGGCCTGGCTGCCTTGCAAGATCGCCACCAGGTTGACCACTGCATCGTGCCCGGCCACCAGCTCGGCCAGCCGCTGGCCATCATGAATATCGGCCTCAATCAGCTGCAGCCCGGGCAAAGTGGCCACAGCCCCCGCGGTGCTGCGCCGACGGGTCGGCACGGTCAGTGCAATCTGCTGACGCGTGAATTTTTCGCACACATGCCGGCCCACAAAGCCAGTGCCGCCGAGAACGAGAACTTTTTGCACCATACCCGCCATTGTGCCGCCGGCCGGTTGGTTCAGGAGCTTGTCGGGTATCGGCCAAAACCGCGTCATGCGGCGGGCCGGTGCCGACGGTGGCGGCACCCCCATCGCCGCGAGGGCGCGGCTCCCACAAGGTCCCTGCACTGCGGCCGGGCTGGTTTGGGGGAGCGCCGCCCTCGGCGCGATCGGGTTTGGGATCGGGCCTTGGATCAGGGCATCTTGGCGTCGATCGGGCCGGCGTTGGCTTCGCGCGGGCCGACGCTGCCCAGGCGGGCCTTGAGCGACTGCGGCTGGCCGCTGAGCAAGGCGGCGTAGATGGTGGCGTTGGAGAGCACTTTTTTGACGTAATCGCGCGTCTCGTGAAAGGGCACGTTCTCGGCCCAGATCGCACCGTCTAGAACCGGCCCGTTGCGCCAATTGCGCGGTCGGCTGGGGCCGGCGTTGTAGGCGGCGGCGGCCAGGGCCATGGAGCCGCCAAAATCGTCGAGCGCGCGCTTGAGGTAGGCGGTGCCGATCGTCAGGTTGATGTCGCGGTCGTTGATCTGGTGCGGTGCAAAACCGTTCAGACCAATATGCCGTGCGGTCTCGCGGGCGGTCGCCGGCATGATCTGCATCAGCCCCGAGGCGCCCACGTGCGAGCGCGCGTCCATGATGAAGCGGCTTTCCTGGCGGATCAGGCCGTAGACATAGGCCGCATCCAGGCCGATTTCGCGGGTGCGCTTGAGCACGGCTTCGCGCATGGGCGTGGGAAAGCGCTGCTCGATGTCGATCTCGGCGCGGGTGCGCTCGCTGCTGTTGATGCAGCGGTCCCACACGGCGCGGTCGCAGGCCAGCTGCGCCGCCGCCAGCATCTCGCGATCGCTCAGCCCACCCGGGCGGTGCAGATTGACGCTGTAGTTCCA
>JAIXWZ010000061.1 GCA_027491035.1 Comamonadaceae bacterium
GCGTGGATGAAGCGACCCTCGCCGATGTAAATCCCCACGTGAGACAGGCGGGCGAAGGTGTCAAAAAACAGCAGATCGCCGGGCTGCAGTTGGTTTTTTTGAATCTGCTGCGCCCGGTGGAACAAATCGCGCTGCATGCGCGGCACGCGCACCTGCAGTTGGTTGTAGACGTAGTAAACCAGCCCGCTGCAATCGAAACCCTGCGCCGGGTTGGCGCCGGCCCAGCGGTAGGGAATGCCCAGCAGGGTCTTGGCCAATTCGACGGCCGGGTGCAAGCTGCCGGGTGCGAGCCTGGCCTGGGCGGCCATGGGCACCGCGCCCAGCCCCGTCGCCTCGGGCGGCGCGGGCAGGGCCTGCGCCTGTACCGGCAAACTGCCGCACAGGAGCGCAATCAGGCAAATCAGGCTTTTCATCGGCGCGCAGTTTAGACCATGGCCGGTGGCCTGGGCGGGCGGACACTATCGAGGCCCGGTTCGATCGCTTTAGCGCAGCTGGTTTTCGATCAGGCTGGCCATGCCCATGCCCGAGCCCAGACACATGCTGATGATGGCGTAGCGCCCGCCGGTGTCTTGCAAGTGGTGCATGGCGGTGATGGTCATGCGCAGCCCGGTGGCGCCGGGTGGATGGCCCAGGCTGATGCCCCCGCCATACAGGTTGGTGCGCGCGCGCGGGATGCCCAGCTCGCGCTCGGCATGCAGGTTGACGACCGCAAAGGCCTCGTTGATTTCAAAATAGTCGATGTCGGCCACGCTGAGCTGGCGCTGGGCCAGCAGCTTGGCGATGGCCGGCACCGGCCCGCTGCCCATGATCTCGGGGGGAACGCCCACCACGGCCCAATCGACCAGCTTGGCCTGAACCGGTATGCCCAGCCGCTGGGCCGCCGACCCGCTGGCCACCACCAGCGCCGCTGCGCCGTCGGTCACGCCGCTGGAGTTGCCGGCGGTCACGCTGCCTTGGCCGTCCTTGCGAAAAGAGGGCTTGAGCGAGGCCAGTTTTTCGGCTGTGATCTCAGGCCTGGGGAACTCGTCGTGCTCGAAGAGGCGACTCGTGCCTTTCGGGCCAGCGAGCGTGATGGGCGCGATCTGGCGCGCCAGAAAACCGCTGCGCATGGCAGCGCCCGCGCGTTGCTGGCTCATCAGGCCCCAATCGTCCATGGCCTGGCGGCTGTGGCCAAAGCGCGCGACCATGTTTTCGGCGGTGTCGCCCATCAGCTCGCGGGTAAAGGGGCAGCGGTAGATGTAGTCCAGGCCATCGACCAACTCGACCGGGCCGCGCTGGGCGCCCCAGCGCATCTGGTGGGCCAGGTAAGGCACGCGCGAATAGTTTTCTCCCCCGGCGGCGATCGCCACCTCGCTGTGACCGCCGGCAATTTGCTGCGCTGCCGTCACGATGGTCTGCGAGCCGGTGCCGCAGGCGCGTGTGACCCCCATGGCAGAGCTTTCGATGCGCAGGCCTGCATCGAGGGCAATCTTGCGGCTGGCAAACAGACCATCGTGGTCCACCGGCGCGGTGTTGCCGAAGACGAGGTGGTCGACATCGTGGGCGGTGATGCCGGCGCGGGCGATGCTGGCTTGGACCGCATGCACCGCCAGCGCGCTCAGCGGCGTGTCGCGCAAAGACTTGCCGAAGTCGCCGAACGGGGTGCGCGCGCCGCTGCTCAAAACAATATCCTGAAATCCGGTCATGGTTTTTCCCTTGGTGCGGTCATGCGGGTTTTCCGCAATGGTGAGGGGGTTAAATTAGAAAAACAATCGTTTGGCATTCTAAACAAAAGAACCGGTGCGACAAGCCGCCCCGAAAGGCAACGGGGCTCGCAACGCAACCGAGAGGGAGCGATCTGCCGTGAGTGATGTTTATGTCATTGGAACGGGCTGCACGCCATTTGGCAAGCATGCCGACCGTTCGTTTTCCGATCTGGCCCAATGGGCCTACCTCGATGCCCTGAGTGACGCCGGTTTGGCCGTCTCCGACGCGGCCCTGATCGAGCAGGCCTGGTTTGGCAATTGCGGCATGGGTCAGTGGGGGCAGGGCGGGATCCGCGGGCAGGTGTGCTTTACGCCCATGGTGGAGTCGGGCCTGTTTCCCGAGCGGGTGCCTATGGTCAATGTCGAGGGCGGGTGCGCCACCGCCTCTTTTGCCTTTCAGGGCGCTTGGAAGGACATCTTGTCGGGGCAGTGCCAGGTCAGCCTGGCCATCGGCGTGGAAAAGCTCACCAGCCCCGATCGACCCGAGCGGGTGGCGGAGATCTTTGCCACCGGGATCGATCAACTGCAGCCCGAGCGCTGGCACGACTACTACGCCCGCGCCGGGCAGCAGGCGGGCAAGCCTTTTGAGACGGCGCCCGGGCGCACTGTGTTCATGGACACCTACGCCATGCAGGCGGCTTGGCACATGAAGGCCCATGGCACGACGCAGCGGCAGATCGCCGCCGGTGCCGCCAAGAACCATTACCACGGCAGCCTCAATCCGAAGGCGCAGTACCGCTTTGAGATGACGATCGAGCAGGTGCTGGCCGACCGCGAGATCAGCTGGCCGCTGACGCGGGCCATGTGCTCGCCTCTGGGCGATGGCGCAGCGGCGGCCATCTTGTGCTCTGAGGCCGCGCTGGCGCACTTTCCGCCTGCGGCCAGAGCGCGGGCGGTGCGGGTGCGCACCTGCGAGCTCTCAGGCGGCAAATACCGCGCGCTCGACGAGCCTGGGCTGTCGCGCATCGCGGCCGACAAGGCCTATGCGCGCACCGGGCTCAAGCCCCAGGACATCGACCTGGTCGAGCTGCACGATGCGACCTCGTTTTGCGAGATCTACCAGCTCGAGATGCTGCGCTTGTGCCCCGATGGGCAAGGCGGGCGCATGGTGGAGTCGGGGCAAACCACGCTGGGCGGGGCGCTGCCGGTCAATGTCTCGGGCGGCCTGGTCTCCAAGGGCCATCCGGTCGGCGCCACCGGACTGTCCATGGTCCACGAGGTGTGTCTGCAACTGCGCGGCGAGGCCGGCCCTCGCCAGGTCAAGGACGCGCGCATCGGACTGGTTGAAAACGGTGGCGGCGTGATCGGTTTCGACGAGGCTGCATGCGTGGTCACGATTTTGGAGAAAGCGCAATGAGCACGGCCCTCGACTGGCATCCCGAAGACCCGGCCACGCTGGCCAATCCCTATCCGACCTTCGAGCGCATGCGCAACGAGGACCCCTGCTACTGGAGCCCGCGCCTGCGCAGTTGGGTGCTGACCCGTTATGACGATGTCAAGGCGGTCTGCCTTGACCGCGGCAAGCTCTCCTCGGACCGCTTGCGGCCGTTCTTTGCCTCGCTGCCGGGACCTGAGGCCGAGCGCATTGGCAGCATCATGCGCTACTTGTCGCTGTGGATGGTGTTCAAAGATCCGCCGGAGCACACCCGACTGCGCCGGCTGACCAGCCGCGTCTTTCATGCCAAGTCCATGCAGGCGATGCGGCCGCAGATTGAGGAGCTGGCCGACTGGCTGATCGAGCGCATCGGTGATCGGCAGGAATTTGACTTCATCGCCGACTTTGCCGGCCCGCTGCCTTGTCTGGTCATCATGGCCATGCTGGGGGTGGCGCGAGAAGACCTTGCCGAGGTCAAGCGCATGTCTGACGACATGGCCCTGTTCATTGGCTCATCGCGCACCTCGCCTGAAAAATACGATACCGCTGAAAAAGCGACGCAGGAGATGGCGGCCTTTTTCCGCGACTTGATCGCGCGTCGGCGGGCCGAGCCCGGCCAGGACCTGATTTCCGAGTTGATAGCCTTGCGCGAGGGCGAGGACCGATTGAGCGAAGACGAGCTGATCGCCACCTGCATCTTGCTGCTGTTCGCCGGCCACGAGACCACCACCAATCACCTGGCCAATGGCATGCTGTCGCTCATGCGCTTTCCCGATCAAATGGACAAGCTGCGCCAGCGGCCCGAGCTGGTGGTCGGGGCGGTCGAAGAGCTGCTGCGCTATGACGGCCCGTCGGGGGCCCAGGTGCGCCTGGTCAGCCAGGCCCACGAGCTGCACGGCAAGTCGCTGGCGCCCGGCGAGCGCATGTTCGTCATGCTCAATTCGGCCAACCGTGATCCGCGCGTGTTTGAGCGCGCCGACACGCTGGACATTGAGCGCAGCGGTTACACCCATCTGACCTTTGGCTTTGGCATGCATGTGTGCATGGGCTTTCCGCTCGCGCGCACCGAAGGGCAGGTGGCGTTTCCCAAGGTGCTGGCTGCGTTTTCGCAGCTCGAGCCGGTGGGGGATCAGACCTGGGTCAATTCCCTGGTTTTTCGAGGCATGCACGGCCTGAAGGTTCGGGCTCGGCGTGCGTGAGTTTGGGCTGTCATCAATCAACAAGGAGCTGTCACATGGATCGTCTCAAGAGCAATTGGAACCGTCGCCAGTGGATGGGCGTGGGCGCAGCCATGGCCCTCACGGGTGTGGGGGCCCAGGCGCAGAGCAAATGGCCTGACAAGCCCATCAAGCTCGTGGTGGGTTTTCCGCCCGGCGGCGCCACCGATGTGGTGGCCCGAATCGTGTCGGGCCCGCTCGGGGAAGCCTTGGGCACATCGATCGTGATTGAGAATCGGCCGGGAGCGGCCAGCAATGTGGCCATGGCCGAAGTGGCGCGTGCGCCGGCCGATGGCTACACCGTGCTCATCGCTCCAACCACGGTCGAGTCTGCCAACCCTTTTCTCTACAAGACCCCGGTCAACCCGGCCACCGACCTGCTGCCGGTCGCCGGCCTGTGCCGCTTTCAGTTGCACATGGTGGTGCGCACCAATTTCCCGGGCAAGGATGTGGCCGAGCTGATTGCCTTTGCCAGAAAGAATCCGGGCAAGGTCACCTACTCGTCCGCTGGTGCCGGCACCACGCCGCATCTGATTGGCGAGCTGTTCTTGCAGCAAGCCGGTATTCAGGCGGTCCATGTGCCCTACCGGGGCTCGGCGCCGGCGCTGCAGGCGGTGATGGCCGGCGAGGTCGACTTTGTGATGGACCCGGGCATTTCCTTCCAGCATGTGCGCGCCGGCAAGGTCAATATGTTTGCGGTGGCCAGCCCGACCCGGTCCCGGCAGTTTCCCGACATCTCCACCCTCGGTGAAAAGGGTGTGCCCGGGATCGACCACGACACCTGGGCCGGTTTGTGGCTGCCCGCCGGCACGCCGGACGACATCCGCGCCCGCCTCTCGCGTGCGGTCGGTCAGGTGCTGGCCCAGCCCGATGTTCAAAAGCGGATGCAGGCCCTCAGTGGCGAGGCGGTCTACATGGACTCGCCCCAGTACCGCCAGATGCTCAACCAGGAAACCGCCGCCTTCTCGGGTGTGATCAGAAACCGCAAGATCGTCGCCGAGTAAGCGGCCGGGCGATGCTGACCCTCTACGACGCATTTGCCCAGTCCTGCGCGGCTGCGCCCGACCTGCCCTGCCTGGCCGAATCGGCCAGCAGCGGCGGGCAGGTGTGGACGTATGGTCAGGTTGGGCAGATCGTCGATGGGTTGGCCCGCATCTATGCATCGCGCGGCTGGGGCAGCGGGCACCGGGTGGCCCTGGCCGTGGGCAACCACCCGCGGCATTTTTTTCACTTTCTGGCGCTCAACCGCCTGGGCGCCTCCATCGTTCCCCTGAACCCGGATTACCGCCAGACCGAGCTGCGCTACGCCTTGTCGCTGACCGCCGCCGATTTGGTGGTCTGTCAGGCCGAGCGCCGGCCGCTGCTGGCGCAGGCGATCGAGGGCGGCGATGCGTCCTTGTGCCACACGCCGCTGGTGGAGTTGTCGCAGCTCGAGCAAGGTCTGCCCGAGCCGGCACGCACGCCGGTTCGTATTGATGATGGCTTGGCGGCAGAGGCCGCGATTTTGTTCACCTCGGGCACATCGGGCCGGCCCAAGGGCTGCGTGCTGAGCAATGAATACGTTCTGGGGGCTGGTGCCTGGTACCGAGACATGGGCGGGCACCTGAGCTGGCAGGTCGGCCAAGACCGCCTGATCAACCCCTTGCCGGTGTTCCACATGAACTGCAGCATGGTGGCGTTTCCTGCGACCTGCCTGACGCACAACTGCCTGATCGTGCCCGACCGGTTTCATGCCAGCTCCTGGTGGCAGGACTGCGTCGAGTCGCAGGCCAGCGCGATTCACTACCTGGGCGTGATGCCGCCGGCTCTGTTCAAGCAGCCTCCCGGCCCTTGGGAGAGGCGCCACCGCATCCGTTTTGGCCTCGGTGCCGGCTGCGATCCGACCCTGCACGGGCCCTTCGAAGAGAGATTTGGTTTTCCACTGGTCGAAGTCTGGGGCATGACCGAGACGGGCCGTTTCTTGGGCAACCACCACGATCCCCGGCAGACCCATACCCGCGCCTTTGGTCGGCAGCAGGCGCCCTTGCAGGCCATGGTGGCCGATGACGAGGGGCGGCCCGTGGCCGTTGACACCCCCGGCGAGCTGCTCGTGCGCGCCGAGGGCGACGATCCGCGCAAAGGTTTCTTCAGCGCCTACCTCAACGATCCGCAGGCCACGCAGCAGGCGTGGCGCGGCGGCTGGTTTCACACCGGCGATGTGGTGCGGCAAGATGCCACGGGCATGCTTTATTTTGTTGACCGCAAGAAGGACATGGTGCGCCGATCGGGCGAGAACATTTCATCGGCCGAAGTCGAGGCGGTGCTGGCCATTCACCCGTCGGTGCTGCGCGTGGCCGTGCTGCCTGTTGCCGACGAGATGCGCGATGAAGAGGTGATGGCCGTCGTCATCCCTGCGCAAGGCTGTGAGGCCGATCAGGCACTGGCCCATGAACTGGTGCGCTACTGTCTGCAGGAGCTGGCCTATTTCAAGGCGCCCGGCTGGGTCTTGTTTCGCGACCAGTTGCCCACCACGCCGACCAACAAAATCCAGAAAAATCTCATCTTCAGCGGCTCGAGCGACCCGACCCAGGGTGCGTGGGACTGCCGCTTGATGAAGAGGAGGTCGTGATGGCGACTCTCGAGCCCCTGCTGTCGGTACAAGACGCTCACCTGCACTTTGGCGGCATCCGGGCGCTCTCGGGCGTGTCCCTGGAGGTTCAGGCGGGCCAAATCACCGCTGTCATCGGGCCCAACGGCGCTGGCAAGACGAGTCTGTTCAATGCGATTTCGGGTTTTTACAAGCCGCAGCAGGGACGCATCGTGTTTGACGGGCAGGACATCAGCCAAACCCGGCCCAACGTGCGCGCTGCAATGGGACTGGCTCGGACCTTCCAGAACGTTGCCCTGTTTCGTGGATTGACCGTGCTCGACAACATCAAGTTGGGCGGCCACAACCGCATGAGAGCCAACACGCTGCAGGCGATGGCGTATTGGGGCAAGAGCCGGCGCGAGGAGATGATGTTGCGCGAGGAGGTCGAGCATGATGTGATCGATTTCCTTGAAATCGATCACATACGCCACCAGAGCGTGGCCTCGCTGTCCTATGGGCTGCAGAAACGGGTCGAATTGGCGCGAGCCCTGGCCATGCGGCCCAAGATCTTGATGCTCGACGAGCCGGTGGCTGGCATGAATCGGGAAGAAACCGAGGACATGGCGCGCTTCATTCTTGATCTGCAGGAGGAGCGCGGCATGACGATCTTGCTCATTGAGCACGACATGGGCATGGTGATGGACATTTCCAATCATGTGGCCGTGCTCAATTTCGGACAACTCATCGCAAGCGGCTCGCCGCAGGCCGTACGCAGCCATCCCGACGTCATCGAGGCGTATTTGGGATCGCGTGAGCGCCGCGCAACCGCAGGACCGAACTGATGGACTGGATTATTTTTCTCGAGTTCTCGCTGATCGGGATCCTCTCCGGCGGGCTGATGGCCCTGGTGGCGCTCGGTTTTGTGCTGATTTACAAGGGCACCCGGGTCATTAACTTTGCGATGGGCGAGTTCATGATGCTCGGCGCTTACTTGGTCTACGCCGCCCACCGAACCTTGGAGTTGCCGCTTTGGCTGTCGGTGGCCTTTGGTTTGTTGGGCATTTCGATCGTGGCCTTGATGGTCGAGCGCTTTGTGCTGCGACCGCTGGCCGGTCAGTCGGTGGTTGCGGTGTTGATGGTCACCATCGGTCTGGCGGCCTTTATGCATGGCGCGGTTGATGCGATCTGGGGCGGTCGCAATCTTGAGATGCCGCAACTGTTGCCGCGCAAGCCGCTGATCTTTGGCGATGTCATGATTCCCGGCTCCATCTTCTGGAGCTTTTGGGTCGCGCTGGCGGTTATTGCGGTGCTGTCAGTGTATTTCCGGTATTCGCGCACCGGAATCACGATGCGGGCTGCAGCCAGCGATCCGATCACCGCTTACGCCCTGGGAATCGATGTGCGGCGTACCCAGCAGCTGACCTGGGTGTTTGCCGGCTGCGTCGGTGCGGTGGCCGGGGCCATCGTCGCCTCGATCAGCAGCCTGTCACCGGCCTTGAGCGCAACGGCGCTGGGTGTGCTCGCTGTGGTCATCCTGGGCGGCCTCGACAGTGTGCTTGGCGCCATCATTGCCGGCTTGGTGGTCGGTTGGCTTGAGAGCATAGCGGTCGGTTACTTCGGCGGCAAGGCGCGCGATTTGGTGCCCTATCTGGTCGTCCTGGCCATTTTGATGGTGCGCCCCTATGGCTTGCTGGGCACCCGCGACATCGAGAGGCTGTAGACCTATGCGCATTGGCGACTTCAGAGCAAGCTACACGCATGACGAGGCACTGCTCGTCACCCCGGCCCAACGCAGTTGGATGGTGGGCTTCGTGCTGCTTTTGCTCATCTTCCCCTGGATCGGGGGCAGCTATCTGACTTATCTGGTGTGCCTGACCGGCATTCACGTGATCGCGGCCATGGGTCTGAATATCGTCACCGGTTACGCTGGACAGATATCGCTCGGTCACGCCGCCTTCATGGGCGTGGGGTGTTACACGGTGGCAGCCTTGGCCAAAGTCGATGTACCTTTCTATCTGGCACTGCCCCTTGCGGGGCTGGTCAGCGCGCTGGTGGGGTTGATCGTTGGCGTGCCGTCGCTGCGCATCAAAGGCTTGTACCTGGCGGTTGCGACGTTGGCGGCCCAGTTCATCTTGTTGTTTGTCTTTCGGGAATGGGACAGCGTCACCGGCGGGGTGCGCGGCGTCAACATCGCGCCAGCCGAGGTAGGCGGCTGGGTGATGAACACCGACCGTGAAATCTACTATCTGATCATGGCCTGCGCTTTGGTCATGCTGCTCGGAGCCCGCAACTTGTTTCGCACCCACATTGGTCGCTCGTTCATTGCGATCCGGGACAAAGATATTTCGGCGGAAGTGCTGGGCATCGATCTGTTTCGGGGCAAGCTCATGGCCTTCGCGCTGGGCTCTTTCTACGCCGGCGTTGCCGGCGGACTGATGGGCTACTTCTACCGTGCCATCACGCCAGAGCACTTCACTTTGGCGCTCTCAGTGTTCTACCTCGCGGCAATCATCGTAGGGGGCTTGGGAACTGTGTTGGGCGTGATTCTGGGCGCTGCCTTCATGACCTTGGTGCCCGAGGTGTTGCGCGGCGTTGTGTCTTTCGTCACCCTCTGGGCGCCCAATGCGATGGCCTTGCTCTCGCCGGTGCGCGAGATGGTCTTTGGTGCGCTGATCATTGCTTTTCTCATTTTCGAACCGCATGGCCTGGTCGAAATATGGCGACGAATCCGTCGCTTCTTCCATTTGTGGCCATTTAAAACTTGAAGGAGACCGATATGACGACTCGTCGCCACGCCCTCACCAGCGTTGCAGCTGGCCTTTCTGCGTTGGGCCTGCCCTTGAGCACTTGGGCTCAGGGCAATGATCTGGTGGTTGCGGCTGCTCCGCCGATCACAGGTGTGTTTGCCTTCGCTGGCGTGGGCCTGAACATGGGGCTCAATGATTACTGCGAATGGCGCAATGAGGCGCGCGGTGGCGTGATGGGCCGCAGGCTGCGCTATATCAGCGAGGACTCGGCCTACAAGATGGATCAGGCCATGGCGGTGTTCAAGAAATTGATGGCCGCCCATAGGCCGCCGGTGTTCTATGGTGATTCGACAGCCTGGGCCAAAGCCGCTGCGGTGGAGGTCAGCCAATTGGGCACAACCATGACCTGCAGCCCCTCGTTCGCCTCCGACCTGGCCGACCCGGGCAAGGTGCCCTACTACTTCATGGCCGGCCCGACCTACGCGTCCATGTGCGCGATTTTGCTCGAGTACATCAACGGTCAGGCCAAGGGGGGTACCAAGCCGACGGTGGCCATCGTCTACAGCGACACCGAATTCGGGCGCGACCCGATCGATGCCGCCAAGGCCAAGGCCAAGCAGTTGGGCCTGAACATCGTCCAGGAGATCATCACCAAGCCAGGCAGCGTCGATGTCTCGGCCGAGGTGGCCAGGCTCAGGCGCGCACGCCCCGACTACGTGATTTTTCATGGCTATGTGCTCGCGCCGATTCCCGAATTCATCCGCCAAATGCGCGAGGCCGGCATGAACAACACCCAGTTCATGGGCACGATCTGGAGCATGGACAAATCGACCGCCGAGGCCATGGGTCCGGTCGGTGAGGGCTGGATGGGCGTCATGCCCTACCGTTACAGCCACGACACCAAGGACGCGCCGGGCATGGTGACGATCAATCAGTTTGCCCAAAAGCGTCGCCCTGAAATCAAATACGTCAGCACCTTCTACACCCACGGCTGGCTGGTGGGCAGCTTGTTTGCGGAGATCATGGAGCGTGTGCTCAAGGCCAATCGGCCCTTGACCGGCGCCAATATGAAGGCTGCGCTGGAGACCCTGACCGATTGGGATTCCGGCGGCATCTGCGGTTTGCCGGTCAATCTCAAAGGTCATCAGATCGCCACCGGCCGCATCTACCGCTTTGATGCGACCACCAAGCTCTTCGAGCCGGCCAGTGGCTGGATACGCACCGCTTGAGGCTCACATGGACCGCGCCGCCGCCCTGAGCATCGAGAATATTGAAGTGGTGTATCACCACTCGGTTCAGGTGCTGCGCGGTTTGTCGCTGCAGGTGCCGGCCGGCGCCATGGTGGCCCTGCTGGGCTCCAATGGTGCCGGCAAGACCACCACGCTCAAGGCGGCGTCGGGCCTGCTGCCCCTGGAGAAGGGAGAGATTCGTGGCGGTGCCATCTGGGCGGGCCAAGACAGGCTCAACGACATGGCTCCGCACCTGATTGCGCGCAGCGGAATCGCCCATGTTCGTGAAGGCCGGCATGTCTTTGAGGATTTGAGCGTGGAGGAAAACCTGATCGCTGCCACGCTCGCGCTCAAGGGACGCCCCGAAGCGGGCAAGCCCGATTTTGATCAGCTGTTCGACTATTTCCCGCGGCTTGCCGAGCGTCGAAAACAGCGCGCGGGCTACCTGTCTGGCGGCGAGCAGCAAATGCTGGCCATCTCGCGGGCACTGATTGGGCGGCCTCGCCTGATGCTGCTCGATGAGCCCTCGCTGGGCCTGGCCCCGAAAGTGGTCGAGGAGATTTTTGCCATCATCGCGCGTATCAACCGGGACCAGGGTGTGGCGATGTTGCTGGTCGAGCAAAACGCCTTCGCCGCCTTTGAGATCTGCAGTCATGCTTACATCATGGAAAGCGGCAAGATCGTGGTCAGTGGTTCGGTTGAGCGCCTGCGCGAGGACGTCGATGTGCAGCGCTTTTATCTGGGCTATGCGCAGGGTCAAACAGAGGTCGCCAGTTTTCGAGACGTCAAGCATTACAAGCGGCGAAAGCGGTGGCTCTCATGACCGAATTCAATGACCTGACGCTGCCCCAGAAGCTCGAGCACTGGGCCCGGCAACGCCCCGATGCGGTGGCCTTGCGGCAGAAGGATTTTGGGATCTGGACGTCGGTGAGCTGGCGGCGCTATGCCGATCAGTCGCGTGATTTCGGCCTGGGTTTGATGGCGCTGGGGCTGCCGGCGCAATCGCGCGTGGCCATCCTCAGCGAAAACCGTTGCGAGTGGGTTTACGCGCAATTGGGCTGCGCCATGGCCGGCATGGTGGCCGTGGGGATCTACCCCACCAGTCCGGCCCACGAAGT
This sequence comes from Comamonadaceae bacterium, assembly GCA_027491035.1. GTDB lineage: Bacteria > Pseudomonadota > Gammaproteobacteria > Burkholderiales > Burkholderiaceae_C > Polaromonas. The sequence goes on from JAIXWZ010000061.1 coordinate 12,001, forward strand.
GGCTTACTTGCTGCAAGCGGCCGATGTGGGCGCTGTGGTGTGTGAGGACCAGGAGCAGCTCGACAAGGTCATCGAGGCTTGTGGACAACTCGATCGCATGCCGCAACTCATCGTGGTCGATCCGAAAGGGCTGCGCCACTACCAAGACGTGGCCTGGCGCAGTTTTGAGGCGCTTTGTCAGGTCGGGCGCGAGGCGCCGCAAGAATTGCGTGTGCAGCAGCAGCAGGGGTTGGACCGCCAGAGTCCTCAGGACACGGCTTTGATGATCTTTACCTCGGGCTCAACGGGTCGGCCCAAGGCCGCAATGATCTCCTACGCCAACATCACCGCAATGGCGGTCGGTGCGCAGTTTTTTTACCGCTGCGATGGCCGCGATGCCATGCTGTCTTACTTGCCGCTGTGCCATGTGGCCGAGCAGATCTTTACCGTGTCGCTGCCCATGCAGTCGGGCGCAGTGGTCAATTTTGCCGAGTCCTTGCGCACGGTGCAGGGCGATCTTCGCGAAATCGCTCCCACCGTGTTTTTGGGCGTGCCCCGGATCTGGGAGAAGATGCATGCCTCTATTGCCTTGAAGATGCGCGAGGCGGGCGCCTGGCGCCGCTGGCTGTTTGAACGGGCCTTTGCGGCCGTCGACTCCTTTGCTCATCTTCCGCGCAGCAGTTGGTCTGTTGGGCAGCGCATCCACTACGCCGGGTGGTACTTTCTTGTCTTCCGGGCGCTTTGCAATTTTCTCGGTCTGCGCAGATGCCGGCGTGCCATGTCCGGCGCTGCGCCCGTGTCACCGGACCTGCTGCGGTTTTTCAGGGTCATGGGGGTGCAGATCACGGAGGGCTATGGCATGACCGAGACTGCCGGTATTGCCACCTTGCAGCGCGACAGCGCCTCGCCTCTGGGCACGGTGGGCGAGCCCATTCCTGGCCTGCAGGCTCGGCTGGCTGAGGACGGTGAATTGCTGCTGCGTGGCCCGACCGTGTTTCAGGGCTACTTTCGCGATCCGCAGGCCAGCGCCCAGGCCATCGATGCCCAGGGTTGGCTGCACACCGGCGATATGGCTCAATGGGTGCCGACACCTGGTCTTGCGCAGGAGCGCGAGATCAAGATTGTCGATCGCAAGAAGGACATCATGATCACAGCGGGCGGCAAGAATATTTCGCCCAGCGAGATCGAGAACATGCTCAAGTACTCGAGCTTCATCAAGGAAGCCATCATCGTCGCTGACAAGCGCCATTTTGTCAGCGCGCTCATCCAGATCGATGGCGACACGGTGGGCAAGTGGGCAGAAGAAAAGGGCATCGCCTACACCAACTTCAAGAGTTTGGCCGAGAGCGCTCAAGTCCGAGATCTGGTGGCGCAAGAGGTCGATACGGTCAACCGGCGCATGCCTCAGGTGCAGCACGTGCGCAAGTTTCATTTGCTCACCAAGGAACTCGATCATGACGATGGCGAAGTGACCGCCACGATGAAGATCCGCCGGCAAAATATCGCCAAGGTCTATGAGGCTGAAATCGAGGCGATTTACGGCGCATGAGTGTTTTCGCAGGCAAGCAGGACAGACGATGAACCCCATTCGATTCGATGAGCGCGTGGTCATAGTGACCGGTGCCGGTGGTGGCTTGGGCCGCTCTCATGCGCTGGCGCTGGCCGCGCGCGGCGCGGCGGTGGTGGTCAACGACTTGGGCGGCGATCTCAAAGGGCAGGGCAGCAGTGCCAGCGCAGCCGAGCAGGTGGTCGCAGAGATCGTGGCTGCGGGCGGGCAGGCCCTGGCCAACCATGACAACATTGCCACTGAGGCCGGTGCCTCGTCTTTGGTCGGTGCGGCCATGCAGCAATTTGGCCGCGTCGACGCGCTGATCAACAACGCGGGCATAGTTCGCGACAAGTCGCTGGTCAAGATGGACATGGCCGACTTCGAGGCCGTGGTGCGGGTGCACCTGATGGGTTCTGCCTTGTGCACCCGGGCGGTCTGGCCCGTCTTCCAGGCCCGTGGCTACGGCCGCGTGGTCTTCACCACTTCGGCCGCCGGCCTTTACGGCAACTTTGGGCAGGCCAACTATGCCGCGGCCAAGATGGCGCTGGTGGGGCTGATGAAGACCCTCAAGGATGAGGGCGCGCGCTCGGGTATCTTGGTCAATGCGGTGGCACCGGTGGCTTTGACGCGCATGACCGAGGGCGTGCCGCTGTCGCAGTGGATGCAAGAGGCCAGCCCTGACAAGGTCAGCGCGGCGCTGGTGTACCTGGCCAGTGACGCCTGCCAGCACAGCGGTCAGATCGTGACTGCCGGAGGTGGGTACTTTGCGGGCGTGCAGGTGGTCGAAGGCGCGGGCGTTCGCGCCGGAGCGCATGAGGCCACGGCCGAGTTCGTGGCACAAAACTGGGCGCAGATTCAGGACATGTCCGCGGCCCGGGCCTTTGCCAACGCCACCGATGCGCTGGTCACCACCTTTGGTCCGACCAGCCCATGAATCCCAGCTTGCAAGTGGCCTTGCAGACCCGGACGGCGCCCAAGCCGGCGCGCAAGACCCGGGCGCACAACCGGCACGAGCATCTGCTGCTGGCGGCGGCGCAGGTGTTTCGTGACAAGGGCTATGCCCAGGCCACCATGCGCGACATTGCGCAGGCCTCGGGCATGATCGCCGGCTCTATTTATTACCACTATGCGGCCAAGAGCGATTTGCTGCTGGCCGTGTACAGCGAGGGCGTGCGTCTGGTCAGTCAGGCCATCGACGTCATCTTGGAGAGCGACGCCAGCGCCTGGTTGCAGTTCGAGCGGGCGGTGCTCAACCATCTGGAGATGATGATGGGCTCCTTGCCCGGAGCATCGCCCTTTGCCAGCGTCTTCATCCAGGTCCAGCCGCATGATTTTCCGGCCGAGGGTCGCGAGGCGCTGATTGCCTTGAGGCACAGTTACGAGGACAAGTTCAAGGTCCTGATCGCGCGGCTGCCGCTCAAGCGCGGGGTCGATCGCAGCTTGCTGCGGCTGCAAGTCATCGGCGCGCTCAATCATGTGCCGATCTGGTACAAGCCCGATGGTCGCAAGTCGCTGCAGGCCATTGCCAAGTCCATGACGGCCCATGTCAAGCTGGCCATGGACACGCCCCGGCAAGGCCTGGCCTGAGCGCAGTGGCAGCGCCACCAAAGTTCGACAGGAGGTTGGGTATGGCTCTTTCTTGGCAGTGGGATGACGAAGACGACGAAGAGCTGGCCGGCCTGCGGGCGACGGTGCGCCGCTTCATCGAGCAGGAGATTGCGCCGCATCATGCGCGCTGGGAGCAGGAGGGGCAGGTCTCGCGCGAGCTTTGGCGCAAGGCCGGTGCGCTGGGGCTGCTGTGCATGGGTCTGCCCGAGTCGCTGGGCGGCTGCGCGGCGCATTTCGGGCACAGCGCGGTGGTGGTGCAGGAGCTTGCGCGCAGCGGCTACACCGGCCCTTTGTTTCATCTGCACTCGGAGATCGTTGCGCCTTATCTGCTGCACTATGGCAGCGCCGATCAGCAGCGCAGCTGGTTGCCCCGCATGGCCCGTGGCGAGGTGATCTCGGCCATTGCCATGACCGAGCCTGCCACGGGCAGCGATTTGGGCGGCATCACCACCCGCGCGGTGCCACACGAGGGCGGCTATCGGCTCAAGGGCCAGAAAATTTTCATCTCCAACGGGCAGTTGGCCGACCTGGTGGTCGTGGCGGCCAAGACCGAGCCCGAGCTGGGCGCGCGCGGCGTCAGCCTGTTTTTGCTCGACACCACCCGGCCTGGCTTTGAGCGCGGGCGTCGGCTGCACAAGATCGGCATGCATGCGCAGGACACCTCGGAGCTGTTTTTCGATGACGTCTGGCTGCCCGCCGACTGCCTGCTCGGCGAGCCGGGCAAGGGCTTTGCCTATTTGATGAACGAGCTGCCGCAGGAAAGGCTGCTGGTGGCCATTTCGGCGGTGGGAGCGATGGAGTCGGCGCTGCGCTGGACCTGCGAGCATGTGATCGATCGCAAGGCCTTTGGCGCGCCGTTGGCGAGCAAGCAGGTGGTGCGCCACGCGCTGGCCCAGGCCTACGGCGATGTGCAAGTGGCGCGCAGTTTTCTCAAGGATTGCGTGCGCCGCCATTGCGCCGGCACGCTGGACACGGCCAGCGCCTCGGTGGCCAAGTTCTGGACCACCGAAATGCAGTTTTCGGTGATCGACCGCTGCGTTCAGCTCTTCGGTGGCTACGGCTATATGTACGAGTACCCGATTGCCCGTGCCTGGGCCGATGCGCGCGTGCAGCGCGTCTACGGCGGCACCACCGAGATCATGAAAGAGATCGTGGCGCGGCATGTGCTCGATGCGCCGGCTCCCGCGCGCTCTTGAGCCCGATGCGGAGCTTGGGTTGCAGGGCTTTTGATGCGGCGCTTGGCCCCCTGGCGCTGCGCCTGATACAAAACCGCTGATGCAAGACGATCCAGTTGTGCTTTCGGCGGCGGGCAGTGCGCTGCCGGAGGTTTTTGCGCGCCAGGGTGCCACCGCCTTGCGTTGGCGCGCGTCGCCTGCGTCGCAAAGGGTGGCCAGGATCTTGCGATTGCGCGACGCCCTGCTCGATCAGATCGAGCAGGTCTATGAAGCGGCGCACCAAGATCTGCACAAGAGCGCAGGGGAAGTCGACCTGGGTGAAATCTTGCCGGTGTGCCTGGAGGCCAACGAGGCAGCGCGGCAGCTGGCGCGCTGGATGAAACCCAGGCGCGTGGGGGCGACCTGGCTGACTTTGGGCACGCGCAGCCAAGTGCAGCTGCAGCCGCGCGGTCGCTGCCTCATCATCGGTCCCTACAACTATCCCCTCAACCTCACGCTCAGCCCCCTGATTTCGGCGCTGGCTGCTGGCAACCCGGTGATGCTCAAGCCCTCGGAGCTCACACCTGCGCTGTCGGCCGTGATGGCCCGGCTCATCACGCAGGTCTTTCCCGAGGACGAGGTGGCTGTCTTTGAGGGCCCGGCGCAGGTGGCTCAGGCGCTGCAGGAGCTGCCCTTCGACCATGTGTTCTTCACGGGCAGTACCACGGTGGGCCGGCAGGTGATGGCCGCCGCTGCCCGTCACCTGGCCAGTGTCACGCTCGAGCTGGGCGGCAAGAGCCCCAGCATCGTCGATGCCAGCGCCGACCTAAAGCTGGCCGCCAGGAACGTGGTGTGGGCCAAGTTCGCCAACGCCGGTCAGACCTGCATTGCACCGGACCATGTCTACGTGCATGAATCGGTCAAGGACGACTGGCTGGCCTGCTGCCGCAAAGAGCTGGCGCAGGCCTATGGCGACAGCCTGGACGCGCAGGAACAGACCCTCACGCACATGGTCAACGACCGCCATGCGGCGCGCGTGGCCGGCCTGCTCGAAGACGCCCGCCAGCGTGGCGCGCAGCTGCTCTGGGGTGGGCAGCAGCGCGGACGCTTCATCGAGCCGACCTTGCTCGACCAGGTGCCCGAGGACGCGCAGATGATGCGGCGGGAAATCTTTGGCCCGCTGTTGCCGGTGATGGCTTACCGTGAGCTCGATGAGGTGATCGCCAGGGTCAATGCTGGACCCAAGCCGCTGGCGCTGTACCTGTACAGCCGCACCCCCGAGAACGTCCGGCGCATCCTGGCTCAGACCAGCTCGGGCGGGGTCTGCATCAACCATGCGCTGCTGCACTACCTGCACAGTGGCCTGCCCTTCGGTGGCGTCAACGAGTCGGGCATGGGGCAGGCGCGCGGCTACCATGGCTTCAAGAGTTTCAGCCACGAGCGCGCCGTGCTCAGGGCCCGCTGGGCTTGGCCAGTGCGCCTGTTTTCGCCTGGACCCGTTCCCATGGCGCTGCGGCGCCTGGCGCGCTGGGCTTTTCGGCGTTTGTGAGCCCGTGCGCTGGTGCAGCCAGCGGGCCTGTTGTGATGGAGAAAAAGATGTCGACCCTGCTGTTTGACGGATCGCGCGTTCAATGCTCGCTCGAAGGCGCTTGCGCCATCGTGCACCTGTTCAATCCCAAGCAGGGCCTGATGGATGAGGCGATGGAGAGCGAGCTGCTGCAGGTGCTCGATCTGCTGCACGATGGGGTCAGCTGGCCCGCCGGTCGCGTGGTCATCCTCACCGGCCGGGACCCTGGGGTGTTTGTGCGCCATTACGACGTGGCCGTCCTGCACCAGCGCGCCCAAGCCATGGCCACTCGTGGCAAGGCGTTCTCGATCGAGCGACCGGTGCCTCAGGGTGGCGTGCACCGCTGCATCGACCGGATCGAGGCCAGCTCGCTGATCTTCATGGCCGCGCTCAACGGCGTGGCCATGGGGGGCGGCTTTGAATTGGCCCTGGCCTGTGACCTGCGGGTGGTGCAGGAGGGCCCCTACGAGTTGGGCCTGCCCGAGCTCAACCTCGGTTTGCTGCCTGGCGCCGGCGGCACGCAGGCGCTGGCGCGGCTGCTCGGCGTCAGTGCCACCTTGCAGTTGCTGCTTACCGCACGCGTGCTCAGCCCCCGAGAGCTGGTCGATCTGCGCCTTGCGGGCGCTTGTGTCCCCGATGCCCTGGCCCAGGCCCGGGTCTGGGCGGCTCAGCTTGAGGCGGTGCCGGCGCGGGCCTGCGCCCACATCAAGCGCTTGGTGCGCAGCGCCGCCTCCTGGGACGTCGAGCAAGGCCGAGCGGCCGAGCGGACCTTGTTTTGCGACTGCATGGTCGATCCGGCCGCCTTGCCCCTGATGGCCGATGTGGCCCAGGGCGAGCGCACCATCGCCCAGCCACCGCAGGCGGCGCGCCCGCAGCGCTAGCTGCAGGCGCAGCGCCCCCGGGTTTTACTGATCGACCTTGACGTTGGCCGTGCGGATGTAGTTGCCCCAGCGGTCGAACTCGTTGTTGTAGAAGGTCTGGTAGGCCTGCGGGCTCATGCGGTCGGCCACCATGGACATCTTGGCCATGGTTTCCTTGACCTGCGGATCGGCCATGGCGCCATCGAGGGCTGTATTGAGCTTGGCCACCACGTCAGCCGGTGTGCCCGCCGGGGCCAGAAAGCCCAGCCAGGGGCCCATGTCGATCGCAATGCCCAGCTCTTTCATGATCGGGATCTGGCTGTAGGCCGCCAGGCGCTCGCGGGCGGTGATCACCAGCATGCGCACCGCGCCAGACTGCACATGGCTTGCCGCCACCGGGATGGGCACGATGGCGCTGGCGATCTGGTTGGCCAGTTGCGCCTGCATCAGCGGGGCGGTGCCGTTGTAGGGCACGTGCAGCAGGTTGATGCCAGCCACCTGCTTGAGTGCTTCCATGGTGATCTGGCCCGAACTGCCCAAGCCCCAGGAGCCGAAGGTCATCGGCTCTTTGGCTGCTTTGGCCATCTGCAAGAACTCGGCGAAGGTCTTGGCCGGGTGCGAAGAGTGCACCACCAAGGCCAGCGGCGTAAAGCCAATGGGCGCCACGGCGACGAAATCCTTTTTCGAATCGTAGGGCGCCTGCTTGAGGATGTGCGGTGCGATCGAGTGCGAATCGGCCGCACCGTAGACCAGGGTGTAGCCGTCGGCCGGGCTGCGGGCGGCAGCCAGTGAGCCGATCGTGCCAATGGCGCCCGGCCGGTTTTCCACCACCACCGGTTGGCCCAGGCGCTGCGACAGCGCCGGCACCATGGCCCGCACCAGCACGTCGCCGCCGCCACCGGCCGCCCAGGGCATGATGATCTTGATTGGCTTGGTCGGAAAGCTGCTCGACTGCGCCCAGGCCGTTGGGGCCAGGCCCGCCAGTGCACCGGCGGTCAGGGCCCCGATCACGCGGCGCCGAGAGGGATGTTGCTTCATGGTTTGCCTCCTAGTGTGTGTTGAATTTAGACCCAATCGAGGTTAACACTTTGCCGCAGGGTCGGTCTCGGGGCTAACCATCATCCCGATCGCTTTTTGAGCGCGCGCAAATCGATGGCCTGGCCTCTGGGGTCCTGCCCTGCGGTAAAGATCAGGTTTTTCTGCAGCTTGTTGGTGGCCGTCACAGGCAGGCTGTCCCGAAACACCAGCCAGCCGGGCGCTTTGTAGTAGGCCAGCTCCTGCAAGCAGTGAGCCACCAGCTGCCGGCCCAGGGCCTCGTCCGGCAGCGCGCCGCTGGCCGGCACCACCACCGCGAGCACCTCTTCGTCGCGCATCTCGTCGGGCACGGCCAGCACCGCCACCCGGGCCACGCCCGGATGGACGGCCAGGCAGGCTTCGACTTCGGCGGCTGAGATGTTTTCACCCGAGCGGCGGATGATGTCCTTGCGGCGATCGACGAAGTACAGCATGGCGCTGTCGTCCTGGGTGACGACGTCGCCGGTGTGGAACCAGCCGCCGCGCCAGGCCTGCTCGGTCGCTGCGCCGTCCTGGAGGTAGCCCGAAAAAAAGCCGCGGCGCGGGTTGTCGCCGCTGCTGCGCACGAGCAACTGGCCGGGCTGGCCCTTGGGCACGTCGCCGTCCTGATCGTCGACCACGCGCACCTGCAGCGGCGGGGCCGGCCGGCCAAAGGCGCGGGTGTGGGTCAGCCGGGGCTCATGCTGGTTGGCCAGGAAGCGACCGGTTTCGGTCATGCCCCAAACTTCCACGAAGGGAAAACCAAAGCGCTCCTCCACCTGTCCGTGTAACTGGGGATCGCAGCCCGCGCCAAGGCCAAAACGGATGCGGTGCTGGCGCTCCAGGGGGGTGGGGGCCTGCTTGAACAAGGCCGGCGGCATGATGCCCAGGTAGTGGATCGCCGTGGCCTGCGACTGCACGCAGTCTTGCCACCAGCTGCTGGCATGAAAGCGGTCGGGCAGCACCAGGCAGTTGTCGCTCAGGCACATGGTGGCAATCGAGGTCATGCCGCAGTTCATGTGAAAGACCGGCAGCGGGTTGAGCAGGCGGTCTTGCCCGTGCTCGAAGGCCAGGGCGCCGCCGAGGTCGCGGTACCACGCCCCGGCCGTCATGATGTACTCGTTGCTCAGCAGGCAGGCCTTGGGCGGGCCAGAGGTGCCCGAGGTGAACAAGATGGCCGCCTCGCGCTGCCACGGATCGCTGGTCGGCTGCGCCACCTTGACCGGCGCCATCGGCAGGGCGTGTGCCAGCTCCTGCGCCTTGACCAGCGGCGCTCGCACGCTGCCCGGCCGGGCCAGAGCGGCGCTCAAGGCCTCATGGCGCGCCTCGATGGCCACCAGCAGGTCGGCCTGCGACAGCGTCAGGGCATGGTCGATCTCGCCGCCGCGGTGGTCGGGGTTCATCGGCACGATGCATGCGCCCAGGCCGTTGAGGGCCAGGAAGTGAAAGAAGTGGCGCGGATGGTTGCCCATGGCCAGCGCCACGCGATGCCCGTGGCCCCAGCCCCGCCCGCCGTAAATGCCAAGCAGGGCGTCGACCTCAAGGCCCGCTTGTTCAAAGGTCCAGACGCGACCGCCCGAGAGCGCCGATTCGGCCAGAAAGGGCAAATTGCCGGCACGCCGGCGGGCGGCGGTAAAGGCCTCGTGCAGGCTGCGTGAGGTGTCGATCGGGTGTTTCATGCCGCTGTCCTTGAGGCGCCCTGCGGGTGATCGTGGTGGCTTGGCTCAGGCCGCGCCGCAAGCCGCAGGCGTGCGGCCGTGGATGCCGCGCAGCAGCACCTTGCCGCGCCGTTGTGGCTGCGCCGCATGGGCCAGGGCCAGTGCCACGTCGCCCAGGTCATAGACCTGCTCGACCTCGATGTGCAGCACGCCTTGGCGGGCCAGCTCGAGCAGGGCCGGATAGACCTCTCGGCCGGCCTGCCGGTTGGCCGCCTCGCCAAACCAGCGCGCAAGCCAAAAGCCTCGGACCTCGATGCCTCGAAACACCAGATCGTGCGGCCCGATCTGGCTGGCCTGCCCGCTGAGCAGGCCGTAGACCACCAGCCGGCCGCCCTCGCTTAAGCAGGCGGCCAGCGACTGCGTGGCGGTCCCGCCCAGGGCGTCGAGGGCCAGGCCGACCGGCTGTGTTCCCGTGATCTGCAAGACGTGCTGGCGCAGGGCGTGAGCATCGAGCCCGTCATCGACCAGCCAGTGGCCCCCCGCGCCCGCGGGGATGGCCTGCGGCCGGCGCACGATGTTGATCAGCGGGATGCCCAGGTGCTCTGCCAGCTGCCTGATGCACTGCCCAACGGCCGAGTTGGCCGCGTTGTGGAGCAGCCACTGACCCGGCGCCAGACCCATGTGCTTGAGCAGCACCCAGGCCGTGGCCGGGTTGGCCGCCAGCATGGCTTGCTGCAGCGCATCGCCCTCGGCCGGCAAGGCCAGCAGGCTGCGGCGATGGACCAGCCGTTCATCGGCCCACAGCCCGCCGGCGCCCAAAGGCATGACGCGCTGACCCACTGGCAAGTCGCCCACTTCGGCGCCTGTCTCCAGCACCACCGCCACGCCTTCATGGCCGGGCACATACGGCAGGCTCGGCTGCACGCCGTAACGCTGCTGCATCTGCAGCAGATCGGCCGGCAAGATGGTCATGGCCAGCATGCCGATGCGCACCTGCTGCGCGCCGATCGGCTGGCGCTCGTCTGGGCGCAGGCGCACGCGCTGCTGCCAGGGTTGATCGGGTGTGGTGTCGATGACTTCGACGACTCGGGGCGCGGGCAGGGTGCTCGGTTGGGACAAGATGAGGCTCAATCAAATCAAGAAGGCGACCGGCTCGCGGGCGCTGCGCTGCTACCATTTTGCTCGAAGGAGTTTGTCCAAGTGCCTGTATCTCCCCGGATTGACACGCTGCCCCTGGCTGATCCCGCTCGTGCCGACGCGCCGGCGCCGATCGCGGTGCGCCGCATCGGCAGCGTTCATGTGGGAGGGCGCAGCGCGAGCTTGCAGGGCTTGCCGGCTCGGCAGATCGTCTACTCGCCCGGTGGCCCGGCTGTGGACCTGGACCCCAACGGGCAATTTCAGATTGAGCAGATGTATGTGCAATACGTGCAGCTGCAAAAGCCCCGGGCGCATCACCCGCTGCTCTTGATGCACGGCGGCGGCATGTGCGGCGTCACCTACGAAACCACCCCAGACGGCCGCAGCGGCTGGCAGGAGATTTTTCTGCGCGCCGGCCACGATGTCTGGATTGCCGATGCGCTCGAGCGCGGCCGCGCGTCCTGGGCCCGCAGCCCCGAGTTTTTTGCCGGTGAGCCGGTGTTTCGGCCGATGCACGAGGCCTGGGAGCTGTTTCGCATCGGCCCGCCAGGCTCCTGGCATGCGCACGCCCAGCAGCGCCTGCCGCATGCCCGCACGCGTTTTCCTGTCCATGCCTTCGAGACCTTCATGAAGCAGGCGATGCCGCGCTGGACCTCCAACGACGTGGCCACGGCCGCTGCCTATGGTGAGCTGGCCCGCCTGCATGGGCCCTTTGTGCTGGTCGCCCACAGCCAGGGTTGCAACTTCGCCTGGACCATGGCGCTGGCCCATCCGCAGCAGGTGCGCGCCATCGTCGCGATCGAGCCCTCGGGCTTTCCGCAGGTGGACGATGCGGCGCTCGCCCCGCTGCGCGGCATCCCGCAGCTCATGGTCTGGGGCGATCACCTAGACGGCCACCCCCTGTGGTCGCAACTGCGGCCGCGGCTGCGCGCCTTCGCTCAGCGCCTGCGCCAGTGCGGCGCCCACGTCGACGACTGGGATCTGCCGGCCCTGGGCGTGCACGGCAACTCGCACATGCTGATGATGGACGACAACAGCGACGACCTGGCCCTGCGCATCCACCGCTGGCTGGCCGACCAGGGCCTGATGGTCCAGGCGACCCAGCCTTGAAGTTGTGCCATAATGCGCGGCTTGGCGGCTGTAGCTCAGTTGGATTAGAGTACTTGGCTACGAACCAAGGGGTCGTGGGTTCGAATCCTGCCAGCCGCGCCAGAATTTGCGTTCTAGATCAACGGGTTAGACATTTCGGTGTCTAGCCCGTTTTTCTTTGGCTGGGGGACTTTTGGGGGACTCAGATCTGAGAAGCCAGCCTCCCCGCCATCTCTTGTGCAGATGTGCGCCCAATTTTGAGTGAGTGAGAAGGTTTCTCGGGGGCATCGGGCGTGAACCGCCGATTCAGGCTGGTAGCTGCCTTTGGTAATTGCAGCGCTGACCTGCTTTGCTGAGGCTCCTTAGCCGGCTTTTCACCGGATTGATTCGCAGCTGGCCCAGAGTGAGGAATAAAGGTCGGACTTCTTGATGGCCATTGAGCGTTTTTCTTGTGTGCGTCTTGGAGGAGTTTTGTGGAGGCTTGCTGGCTAAGCCCAGGTGTCATCCGGCTACGGTTTCCGCAATCAGCACGTTCGCTGGGATACCCAGACTCTTGTGCAGCCGGCGGATCATGGCCAGCGTCAGCGGTCGCTTGCGGTTCAGTACCTCATAGACCCGGTTGCTTTTGCCGATGATGGGCTCGAGGTCCTTAATCGATAGGCCGCTTTGCTCCATGCGGAATTTGATGGCCTCGACCGGGTCCGGTGCCTCAATGACAACGTGCTTGGCTTCGTACGCTTGGACCAGCGTGACCAGGATGTCCAAGCGGTCGCCCTCCGGAGTGCCCAGCTCAGGGTCGGACTCCATCAAGGTGCTGATTTCCTTGAGCGTGGCCTTGTAGTCAGCTTCGGTGTGAATAGGGCGGATGTCCATGTTGTCCTCCGTGGCCGATCAGGCCATGTCAATCGTTTCTGCGTCCACTGCGTCGTACTCCTTGTGAGTACCGACAAACTTCACGTAGACGACCTGCAGCTTGTAGGCGACGGCCACGATCAGTCGGTAGTCGTTCCCCTTGATGTTGAAGACCACCCGCCGGTTCTTCAGGACGCTCGCGCTGCGGTACTGCGCCTTGATGTCAGCCGACTGCGTCCACGTCGCGGTGGTGGCTTCTTCATACCAGGCCTTCAGCGGCTGCTCTGCATCGGGGTAACGCTGCCAGAAGTCGCGAAGGGTGGAGACGGCGACGACACGCATGGACTTAGCATAGTCCCAAAATGGGACTTTTGCAATACAACTTTTCTGAAATGCGGAATGATTGGGTCGAAGAGACTGGCGATTGGGCTGCGAACCAAGGGGTCGTGGGTTCGAATCCTGCCAGCCGCGCCAGAATTTGCGTTCTAGATCAACGGGTTGAACATTTAGGTCTTCAGCCTGTTTTTCTTTGGCTGGCCCCCCAAGCCCTCTGGGTGGCTAAGGATTTGAAGTCCCCGTATAGTCCGCAGCTTCTTCCCCAAGGGGAGTAGCGAGCCAGTCGAGCTGGCCGGTCAGGTCGTCAATACACAGTGTGCCGCAGCGCGCTGTCGGCCTTTCCAGACCCGGATGCTTTCGGGTCACGCAAGACCTTGTGGGTGCGTTCAACCGTACCGAGGTCTGCTATATGAATACCGTTGCGCCACTTTGGCTGTGGCTTGTCTTTGTCGCCATTGTTTTGGTGGCTCTTTTTGTCGACTTTGTCGTGCTCAAGAAACAGGGTGCGCACGAGGTCGGGGTCAAAGAGGCCCTGAACTGGTCCATCATCTGGGTGGCCTTGAGCCTGGCCTTCAATGGCTTGTTCTGGTGGGCGGTGCGCGACACCACCGGCAGCAGCAGCCAGGCCACCGAAAAGGCCCTTGAATTCCTGACAGGCTATCTGATCGAAAAGAGTCTGGCGGTCGACAACATCTTTGTCTTCCTGCTGATCTTCACCTACTTCGCGGTGCCGGCGGCCTACCAGAAGCGGGTGTTGATGATCGGCATCATCGGTGCCATCGTGCTGCGCACGGTGATGATCTTGGTGGGCGGCTGGCTGCTGGCTCACTTTCACTGGATCCTCTACGTCTTTGGCGCCTTCCTGATCCTGACCGGCATCAAGATGTGGTGGGCCGCAGGCAAGGAGCCCGACCTGAGCGAGAACCCGGCGCTGCGCCTGCTGCGCAGGATCATGCCGGTCAGCAGTTCCTACGACGGCGAGAAGTTCTTCACGGTTGAGAACGGCAAGCGCATTGCCACGCCGCTGTTCATGGTGATCTGCCTGGTCGGTTTGACCGACGTCATCTTTGCGGTGGACTCCATCCCGGCCATCTTTGCCATCACGAGCGATCCCTTCATCGTGCTGACCAGCAATGTGTTTGCCATCCTGGGCTTGCGCGCCATGTTCTTCCTGCTGCAGGCTGTGGCCTCCAAGTTCCACCTGCTCAACTACGGCCTGGCCGTGGTCCTGGTGTTCATTGGCACCAAGATGGTCTTGATCGATATCTACAAGATCCCGGTGGCGGTGTCGCTGGCGGTGGTGGTGGCCATCTTGGCGGTGACCATGGTGCTCAGCGTCAGATCGTCTGGCGGCGCTACGCCCCCCCGCAAGTGATTGCACCGATTTAAAGGAGTGAGCCATGAAATGTCCCCAATGCGTGGATCAACTGCTGACCATGGCCGAGCGCCAGGGTGTCGAGTTGGACTATTGCCCCAAATGTCGGGGTGTGTGGCTCGACCGCGGCGAGCTCGACAAGATCATCGAGCGCAGCGCCGCCCACAGCGCGCCGCCTGCTGCGCCACCGGCGGCCGCGCCGATGCCGCAGCACATCCCTCAGCAGATGCCGCAGCAGGTGTGGGTTCAGCCCCACCACGGTTACCGCAAGCACAAGTCCTGGCTGAGCGATATCTTCGACTGAGCCGCCTGCGGTGAGCCCAAACTGAGCGGGCGCCGTGCCGGCGCTCGCGCAGGCGGACTCGGCTGCTATGCTTTTGCCATGAGCAAAGCCTTCACCAAGGAAAGCGAGTCCGACGACGAGGAGCCGGAGCTTGCGGCCTTGCCGCCCGGCGGCAAGAACTACATCACGCCGGCGGGCTTTGCACGGCTCAAGGCCGAACTGCTCGAGCTCATCGACACCGAGCGCCCACGCATCGTCGAGGTCGTGCACTGGGCGGCCAGCAACGGTGACCGATCTGAAAACGGCGACTACCTCTACGGCAAGAAGCGTTTGCGCGAAATCGACAGGCGCATCCGCTTTTTGACCAAGCGGCTGGAGATCGCCGAGGTCAGCGACCCCTCGGTGCATCAGGGCGGCGACCAGGTTTTCTTTGGCGCCACCGTGCGCTATCTGCAAAAAGACGGGCGCCAGCAGACGGTGACCATCGTGGGCATCGACGAGGCCGACAGCCTGGCCGGGCAAGTGAGCTGGGTCAGCCCGGTGGCACGGGCCCTGCTCAAGGCCCATGTCGGTGACGAGGTGCCGCTTCATACCCCGCAGGGGCTGCAGGTCCTGGAGGTGCTGCAGGTGTCCTATCCCGCGCCGGCTCGCTAGACGACACCCGCGAGCCCTCGGCGCCAGGAGTCTAGCCGGCCTTCGCGGCAGGCGCGCGGGAGAACAGGCCGCCAATCAGGTCGCGCGCCAGCCGTTCCGTCAGGGCCAGCGAGAGCATCAGACCCGTCGTGACCGCCGTGGCAATGCCGATCCAGATACCAAAGTAGCCCAGATCGAAGACATGGACGTAGATCCACGAGAAAAGCGCAACGCCGATCCCCTGTCGGTAGATCCCGATCCACAGCGTATAGATCGGTTTTTTGAAGGCCTGCAACAAGGAAGTGATCGCAAACAAGGTGACGTAGATCGGCAAGATGAATCCATCGACGTGCAGATAGCTTTTGCCGATCTCAATCACCCGCGCATCGTTGGTGAAGAGCGCCATCGCCGGGCCTGCTGCGAACCAGAGGATGCAAGAGCCCGCCAGCATCAGTGCCACGCCCGCCTTGAAGCAAAACATCGTCGCCTCTCGCACACGGTCAAAATGTCCCGCCCCATAGTTTTGCGCCGCGATCGGCAAGAGCGCTCCGGTCAGGCCAAAGGCGGGCAACAGGATCAATTGCTCGATCCGCAGGGCGATGCCGTAGGCGGCCACCGCCTCGCCCCCAAACCCCTTGAGAAAGAACTGGATCACGAACCCGGCCACCATCATCACCACCATGGAAAAGCTAGCGGGCAGGGCCTGGCCGCCGATCTGACGCATCATCGCCGCCTCGGGCACGAAGCGGCGGTGGCCCGCCATCGCCTCGGACCGCAAGGCGCGCCACAGGACATAGGTCATCACCCCGGCCTGGGACACGACGGTCGACAGCGCGATGCCGTCAAAGCCGATCCCCTTGAGTGGGCCGATCCCGAAGATAAACAAGGGGTTCAGGGCCAGATTGGCAAAGAAGGCGGCCATGTTGGCGTATTGCATGGACTTGGTGTCGCCTTGCGCCGTCAGGATGCCATTGGCGACATAGGCGATGACGAAGGCTGGCGCGCCGAGCATCAGGACGCGCAGATATTGGTTGGCCGCGTCCCGATAGGCGCCCGGCTCGGACACCAGTGCGATCAGCCAAGGCGCGGCAAACCAGCCGATCACCATCAAGCACACCGAGGCGCCTAGCCCGAAGGTGATCCCCTGCGCGGCGATCAGGCTTTCCTGCCCTGAACGCTTGCCCAAGGCATGGCCCACCAAGGCGCCCATCGCACTGGACAGGCCGACGCCGATCGCCACGAACAGGACAAAAAAGACGGTAAACGAAATGGCCAGACCCGCTTGTGCCTCGGTGCCCAGCATCCCCGCGTAGTAGACATCGACCACGTTATACAGGGTGGTGAACATCATCCCAATGGCCGTGGGCAGGGCCAGGGCTCGAAAGTGGTCTGGGATGGAGCCGGTGGTGAGGTCGCGCCGTGCCATGGTCAGGTGCGGTCCGCCGCCGTTTGATCTGCAATGAGAGGGCTCGGTCGGGTCAACAAAGCCTCAATGCATTGTGACACGCTCCTGTTTGGGCAGTAGGCCAGTGCGCCGGCATGATGCGCCACATCGCCGGGCGCCAGCAGACGGCCCGCCCCGGGATTGAAGCCTCAGAGGCCGGGGCGGGCGCGCTGCACCCGCAGCACCGCCGGCGTGCGCTTGAGGCCCCGGATCACCCGCGCCAGATGAACCCGGTCGTCGACCGCCAGGGTAAAGCGCAGCTCCGTGGTCGATTCGGTGCTCTGCGGCTGCATCTGCAGGTGGGTGATGTTGGCCTCTGCATTGGCCAGAGCCGATGCCACGCGCGCGAGCACGCCCTTGCCCTCGGTGACGGTCAGCAGCAGGACGGTCTCGAAGGGGCGCGTCATCTCATCGGACCACTGCACCGCGATGAAACGCTCGCTGTCGCGGTGCTGCAGGCGCTGTGCAACGCTGCAGTCGGCGGTGTGCACCATCACGCCTTCGCCGCGCCCAAGGTAGCCGACGATGTCGTCGCCCGGAATCGGTCGGCAGCACGGTGCGAACTGCACGGAGGCGCCTTCGCTGCCATCGAGCAGCAGCGACGTCTGGGACACCGATTCATGAGCGGTAAAACGCTCTCGGCTCATGAGCAGCGGATCGGGTTTGACGCCAGTTTCGATCAGCAGGGCGGCCAGGCGCTTGGCCACGATGCTGGCCACGCGCTTGCCCAGTCCAATGTCAGTGAGCAGGTCGCTGCGCGATCGGTTGCCCGAAAAGCGCAGAATGCGCTCCCACAGTCTGCGCTGCGGGCCCTCATGCGCCGGCAGCGCCTCGATGCCCTCGGCTCGCAATGCTTGCGCCAGCATCTTCTCGCCCAGCTGGCTCGACTCGGCCAGCGCCATGGTCTTGAGGTGGTGGCGGATCTTGGAGCGGGCCCGGCCGGTGCGCACAAAACCGAGCCAGGCCGGGTTGGGGCTGGGCACCGAGCCGGTGATCACCTCGACCACGTCGCCGTTGCGCAGCTCGCTGCGCAGCGGCACCTGCTCGCCATTGATGCGCGCCGCAACCGCCCGGTGGCCGATGTCGCTGTGGATGGTGTAGGCAAAGTCGACCACGGTAGCCCCCCTGGGCATGGCCATGATCTGGCTCTTGGGCGTGAACACATAGACCGCATCGGGAAACAGGTCGATCTTGATGTGGTCCCAAAACTCGGAGGCGTCACGCGTCTCGTTTTGGATGTCCAGCAGCGACTGCAGCCACTGCGTGCCCAGATTCTGCGAGGCATCGCCCAGCGGATCGACCGCTTTGTAGAGCCAGTGCGCCGCCACACCCGACTCGGCCACCACATGCATGGCTTCGGTGCGCATCTGAAACTCGATGTTGGTGCCAAACGGCCCGATCAGCGTGGTGTGCAGGGACTGGTAGCCATTGATCTTGGGGATGGCGATGTAGTCCTTGAACTTGCCCGGCATGGGCTTGTAGAGCTGGTGCAGCACGCCCAGTGCGCTGTAGCAGGTGATGATTTGGTCGACGATGACGCGAAAGCCATAGATGTCGGTGACCTGGGCGAACGACAGGTGCTTGTCGTTCATCTTGCGGTAAATCGAGAACAGCGTTTTTTCGCGGCCGTCGATGCGCGCCGACACACCGGCGGCGCTCAGTGCCGCCTGCACCTCGCTTTGCGCCCGGTGGATGACGTCGCGCCGGCGGCCGCGTGAGCGGGCCAGCGCCTTGGCCAGCGTGGCATAGCGCCAGGGATGCAAATGCGCAAAAGACAGATCTTGCAGCTCGCGGTACGTGGCGTTGAGGCCCAGGCGGTGCGCGATCGGCGCGTAGATGTCCAGCGTCTCCTGGGAGATGCGCGCCCATTTGGTGCGCGGCAGGTCGCCCAGCGTGCGCATGTTGTGGGTGCGGTCGGCCAGCTTGACCAGGATCACGCGCACGTCGCGCGCCATGGCCAGCAGCATCTTGCGAAACGATTCGGCCTGGTTTTCCTCGCGCGTGTTGAAGGCGAGCTTTTCCAGCTTGGTCAGTCCATCGACCAGTTCGGCCACCGGCGCGCCAAAGCGCTCGATCAGCTCGGGCTTGCTCACGCCGCAGTCTTCAATGGCGTCGTGCAGCAAGGCGGCCATCAAGGCCTGCGCATCGAGCTTCCAGTCGGCGCACTGGGCGGCCACCGCGATCGGATGGGTGATGTAGGGCTCACCGCTGCTGCGCAGCTGTCCCAGATGGGCCTCGTCGGCAAAGCGGTAGGCCTTGCGCACCAGCGCAGTGTCTTCGCGGCTCAGATAGCCCAGCTTGGCCGTCAGCGCAGCAAAGCTCGCCGCGGCGGCGTTGGCGGCGGCGGGGCTGGATCGGGCGGCCGTCAGCGTGGCCGGTTGCAGGGCGCTCATGACCCCGACTTTAGCGCGAGCCGGCCGCAGCCGGCGCCAAGCGGCCCGATTGGGTTCAGATGGGATGAAAAAAAGCACCGCCGCAGCGGTGCTTTTCGGTCTCTTGAAGCGGAAAAAACCGACTCAGCCGGGCACCTTCTTGAGCATTTCCAGGCCCACCTGACCGGCCGCAATTTCGCGCAAGGCGGTCACGCCCGGCTTGTTCTTGCTCTCGATGCGTGGGGTGTGTCCCTGGCTGAGCATGCGCGCCCTGTAGGTTGCGGCAAGCACCAGCTGAAAGCGGTTGGGGATCTTTTCCAGGCAGTCTTCAACGGTGATGCGGGCCATGGCACAAACTCCAGTCGGTGATCAATTCAGGGCAGATTGAGGGCGTCAAAGGTGGCAGCGCGGCTGCGCCGCTGGGCTGCGTACTTGAGCCGCTGAGCGTGCACGATGCTCTTGAGATCAAAGAGCGCCCGCTCGAAAAGCTCGTTGATTATAACGAAGTCGAAATGCTGGACCTGGGCCATCTCCTGCGCGGCATTGCGCAGTCTCAGCTCGATCACCTCGGCGCTGTCCTCGCCCCGTCTTTGCAGGCGGGCGCGCAACTCGTCCCAACTCGGCGGCAGGATGAAGACCAGCACCGCATTGGTGAAGATCTTCTTGATGTTGATGGCGCCTTGGTAATCGATCTCGAGCATGACATCGGCGCCGGCCTTGATGCGCTCTTCGATCGCCTGGCGCGAGGTGCCATAGCGGTGGCCGTGCACATGGGCCCACTCCAGGAAGGACTGGCGCTCGGTCATCCGGTCAAACTCCTCGTTTGACAGAAAAAAGTACTCACGCCCATGCTTTTCCTGGCCGCGCGGCGGGCGCGTGGTGTGCGAGACCGAAGGCGCCACGCCCGCGTCGATTTCCATCAGCGCCTTGACCAGACTGGACTTGCCGGCGCCACTGGGGGCGGCCACAACGAAGAGGTTTCCTGGATAGTCCATGGGATCTGGGGTTTATTCGATATTTTGGACCTGCTCGCGCATTTGCTCGATCAGCACCTTCATGTCCACCGAGATGCGGGTGAGCTCCAGCGTCGCCGATTTGGAGCCCAGGGTATTGGCTTCGCGGTGCAATTCCTGGATCAGAAAGTCCAGCCGTTTGCCCAACTCGCCGCCGCCGCTGAGCAAGGCGTCGACCTCCTCGAGGTGCGAGCCCAGCCGGCCGAGCTCTTCGGCCACGTCGATGCGAATCGCAAAGGCGGTGGCCTCGGTCAGAGCCCTCTCCTGGGCAGCTTGCGTGCTGGCGCCAGAGTCGGTGAGGGCCATGGCGTCTGCCCAGCGCTCGAGAAAGCGTTTTTTCTGCTGCTCCACCAGCATGGGTATCAGGGGGGCCGCCTGCTGTGCCAGCGCGCGCAGCTGGCCGGTTCGCTCGCGCAGCAGGTCTGCGAGTCGGGCGCCCTCGCGCTGGCGCGCATCGGCCAGCTGCTGCAGCGCCTGCCGGGCCAGCTCCAAAGTCTGAGCCTGCAGCTGCGGGGCCGGCTGCGTTGCCGGCTCGCTCAGCCGCAGCACCTCTGCGACCGTCAGCGGCGCGGCCGTGGGCAGCTGCGCCTGCACCGCCTCTTGCAGCTGGCGCAGCTGCTCCAGGGTGCGCGCTGACGGCGCAGCCGGAGTCTGGCTGCCCGCGCTTTCGAGGCTGGCGCGCAACTCCACCTTGCCGCGCTTGAGCTGGCGGCCGATGAGCTCGCGCAAGGCCGGCTCGGCTTGCCTGAGCTCGTCGGGCAGGCGCAGGCTCAGGTCCAGGAAGCGGCTGTTGACCGATCGCAGCTCCAGGCCCAGCATGCCCCCGCCGTGGGCCTGGGCACCCTGCAGCGGCCCCTGCACGGCCGCGTAGCCTGTCATGCTGAAGACGGCCACGGTCAGCTGCCTTCTTGTTCCAAGTAGCGCTGGGCGTCGAGCGCGGCCATGCAGCCGGTGCCGGCGCTGGTGATGGCCTGGCGGTACACATGGTCCTGCACGTCGCCTGCGGCAAACACCCCGGGCACGCTGGTCATGGTGGCCATGCCCGACAGACCGCTGCGGGTGACGATGTAGCCGTCCTTCATGTCGATCTGGCCCTTGAAGATGTCGGTGTTGGGCTGGTGGCCGATGGCAATGAAACAGCCCGACAGGCTCAGGTCTTGGGTTTGCGCGCCGTCGGTTGAGCGCAGCCTGACCCCGGTGACGCCGGAGGCATCGCCAAGCACCTCATCGAGCGTCTGGTTGAGCTGCAGCTCGATCTTGCCGGCCGCCACCTTGTCCATCAGCTTGTCAATCATGATGGGCTCGGCGCGAAACTTCTCGCGCCGGTGCACCAGATGGACCTTGCTGGCGATATTGGACAAGTACAGCGCCTCTTCCACCGCGGTGTTGCCGCCGCCGACGACGCACACCACCTGCTGGCGGTAAAAAAAGCCGTCGCAGGTGGCGCAGCCCGAGACCCCTTTGCCCATGAAGGCGCTCTCGGAGGGCAGGCCCAGGTATTTGGCCGATGCGCCCGTGGCAATGATGAGGCTGTCGCAGCTGTAGGTTTCGCTGTCTCCGGTGAGCTGGAAGGGCCGCGAGCTCAGATCGACCCGGTTGATGTGGTCAAAGATGATTTCGGTCTTGAAGCGCTCGGCGTGCTCCAGAAAACGCTGCATCAGGTCGGGCCCCTGCACGCCCTGCGCGTCAGCCGGCCAGTTGTCGACATCGGTGGTGGTCATCAACTGCCCGCCCTGGGCGATGCCCGTGACGAGCACCGGGTTGAGGTTGGCGCGCGCCGCATAGACGGCGGCGGTGTAGCCAGCGGGGCCGGAGCCCAGGATCAGGACCTTGCAGTGTTTCATGTCGGTGGGGGAGGCGTTGGGTGTGGGAGGGGCAAGAGAAGGAGCAAGAGGACGGGGCGTGTGGCGCCCGTGATCGCTGCGGCGGCGCGGGCGTGCTCGGGCGCGGGCTCGGGTGCTATTGTAAGAAGGGGCCCAAAGTCCGGCTGGCCGGGCCTGCTTGGGGCGCCTGGCACCGCCTGTCTGCCCTGGGGCGGCGCGCTTGTGCGTTAAGCTACGCCCCTGCGACATGACCTACTTACTTGACACGCTGCGAACGACCGGCGAGCGCTCGCCACCGAGCGCCGGGCTGGGCCGCTTTGCCCACGAAATCGGCCTGCTGCTGGGCCTGCTGGCCTTGCTGTTTTGGTTTATTTGCCTCATCAGCCATTCGGTTTTGGATGCGGCCTGGTCGACCACCGGGGACGCGAGCTCGGCTGCGGTGACGCGCAACTGGGGCGGGCAGCTCGGTGCCTGGCTGGCCGATGGCAGCTATTTCCTGCTCGGCCTTTCGGTGTGGTGGTTGCTGGCGCTGGGCGTGCGCGCCTGGTTGGCCGGGCTGCGGCGCTGGCTGCAGGGCGAGCCCGCCGCGCAGCCTCTGATGCGCGAGCGTTGGGTGCGCATGGGCGGCCTGCTGCTGCTGTTGCTGGCCAGCACGGCGCTGGAGTGGAGCCGTCTGTACCGCTTTGAGTCGGGCCTGCCGGGACACGCGGGCGGGGTGCTTGGGTTTTGGGTCGGACCGCTGGGCGTCAAGTGGTTGGGTTTTGCGGGTTCGACCCTGGTGTGGATCGTCGCCGGTGTGCTGGGCCTGGCCCTGGCTTTTTCGTTCTCGTGGGCGCACACCGCGCAGAAGCTGGGCCAGTGGATCGACGAGTTCGTGCAGGCCAGGCGCGACAAGCGCGAGTTGGCGCAAGATTTGGCGGTGGGCCGGGCCGCGGCCCGCGAGCGCGAAGAAGGGTTGCTCGAGGAGCGTTTCGAGATCGAAGAGCAGCACCCGATTGCGGTGGTGATCGAGCCGCCCCGCATGGAGATCCCCAAGAGCGAGCGGGTGGCCAAAGAGCGTCAGAAGCCGTTGTTCAATGAGCTGCCCGACTCCAACCTGCCGCAGATCGATCTGCTCGACAGCAGCGTGTCCAGGCAGGAGAGCGTGTCCTCCGACATTTTGGAGATGACCTCGCGGCTGATCGAGAAAAAACTCAAGGACTTTGGCGTCGAGGTGCGCGTGGTGGCCGCGGCCCCCGGGCCGGTGATCACGCGCTACGAAATCGAGCCGGCCACCGGCGTGAAGGGCTCGCAGGTGGTCAATCTGGCCAAGGACCTGGCGCGCGCGCTCAGCCTGGTGTCGATTCGGGTCATCGAGACCATTCCGGGCAAGAACTACATGGCCCTGGAGTTGCCCAACGCCAAGCGGCAGTCGATCAAGCTCTCGGAAATCTTGGGCTCGCAGACCTACAACGAGGCCAAGTCCATGCTCACCATCGGGCTGGGCAAGGACATTGGTGGCAGTGCGGTGGTGGCCGACCTGGCCAAGATGCCCCACTGCCTGGTGGCCGGCACCACCGGTTCGGGCAAATCGGTGGGCATCAACGCCATGATCTTGAGCCTGCTCTACAAGGCCGACCCACGCGACGTGCGGCTCTTGCTCATTGATCCCAAGATGCTCGAGATGAGCGTCTATGAGGGCATTGCCCACCTGCTCGCACCCGTGGTCACCGATATGAAGCAGGCCGCGCATGGGCTGAACTGGTGCGTGGCCGAAATGGAAAAGCGCTACAAGCTCATGAGCAAGCTGGGCGTGCGCAATTTGGCTGGCTACAACGCCAAGATCGACGAGGCCAAGGCGCGCGGCGAGTTCATCTACAACCCCTTTAGCCTCACGCCCGAACAGCCCGAGCCGCTTGAGCGCCTGCCCTTCATCGTGGTGGTCATCGACGAGTTGGCCGACCTGATGATGGTGGTGGGCAAGAAGATCGAAGAGCTGATCGCGCGGCTCGCCCAGAAGGCGCGCGCTGCCGGCATCCACCTCATTTTGGCCACTCAGCGCCCGAGCGTGGACGTCATCACCGGCCTGATCAAGGCCAACATTCCCACGCGCTTGTCGTTTCAGGTCTCCAGCAAGATCGACAGCCGCACCATCCTCGACCAGATGGGCGCCGAGAGTCTGCTGGGCATGGGCGACATGCTCTACCTGCCCAGTGGCACCGGCCTGCCCGTGCGGGTGCACGGCGCATTTGTCAGCGACGAAGAGGTGCACCGCGTGGTGGCCTACCTCAAGAGCCAGGGCGAGCCGCAGTATGTCGAGGGCGTGCTGGAGGGCGGCACGGTCGATGGCGAGGGCGGCGGCGACTTTGGAGGCGAGGCCGGGGGCGAGAAGGACCCGATGTACGACCAGGCCGTCGAGGTGGTGCTCAAGCACCGCAAGGCCTCGATCTCGCTGGTGCAGCGCCACCTCAAGATCGGCTACAACCGCGCCGCCCGCTTGCTTGAAGACATGGAAAACGCCGGCATGGTCAGCGCCATGTCGGGTGCCGGCCAACGCGAGATTTTGGTGCCTGCGCGCGCCGAATAAACCCACCGCCAACCATGCACCGTCGCCACAGCCTAGTCGTTCTCGCCAGCCTGGCCGTGGGGCCTGTGCAGGCCCAAAGCCCGGTCGACGGCTTGCAACTGCTCGGCCAATTCATTCGTTCGGTGCAATCGGGGCGCGCACAGTTCACGCAGACTGTCAGCTCGCCGCCGCGTGAAGGCCAGGCCGGCCGCACGCGCACCTCAAGCGGCGTGTTCGAATTTATCCGTCCCAACCGCTTTCGTTTCAGCTACACCAAGCCCTATCCGCAGACCTTGGTGGCCGATGGGCAGACGCTGTGGCTGCACGACCCCGAGCTCAATCAGGTCACGGCCCGCAAGCTCAGTCAGGTGCTGCAGGGCACGCCCGCTGCAGTGATTGCGTCGGCCACCGATCTGCGCGGCCTGCAAGCCGACTTCGATTTGCGTGCGCAGGCGCCCGCTGACGGCTTGCAGTGGGTGCTGGCCATCCCGCGCAGCCGCGACGGCCAGCTGCAGAGCATCCGAGTGGGCTTGCGCGCCGCGCCGCAAGGCGTTGAGCTGGTGACGCTGGACATCCTTGACGCCCTGGGCCAGCGCTCGCTGATGCAGTTCAGCCGCTTTGAGGCGCAGCCCGACTTGGCGCCAAGTCAGTTTCAATTCACGCCGCCTGCGGGCGCCGACGTCCTGCGGCCTTAAACAATGGACGCCATGGGCGATTTGCTCCAGGCCAAGCCGCAAGCGCCCCTGCCCGAATTGCTGCGCCCCGCCAGCTTGCAGGAGGTCATTGGCCAGTCCCACCTGCTCGGGCCCGGCAAGCCGCTGCGGCTGGCCTTTGAGTCGGGGCAGCCCCACTCGATGATCCTGTGGGGGCCACCCGGCGTGGGCAAGACCACTTTGGCACGCCTGATGGCCGGCGCCTTTGGCCACGAGTTCATTGCCCTGTCGGCGGTGTTTTCCGGCGTGAAGGAAATCCGCGCCGCCATGGAGCAGGCCCAGCAGCATCTGGCGAGGGGCGTGCGCACCTTGCTCTTTGTCGACGAGATCCATCGCTTCAACAAAAGCCAGCAGGACGGCCTGCTGCCCTTCGTTGAGTCAGGCCTGGTGGTGCTGATCGGCGCGACCACGGAAAACCCGTCTTTCGAGGTCAACTCGGCCCTGCTGTCGCGGGCGCAGGTTTATCTGCTCAAGTCGCTCGAACCGGCCGAGCTCAAGGCCTTGTTGCAGCGCGCCCGTGAGCTGGCGCTGGCCGATCTGGACATAGACCCAGCGGCTGTTGACGCCCTGGTCGAGCTGGCCGATGGCGACGCCCGGCGCCTGCTCAATTTGCTCGAGCAGGTGGCCACTGCGGCGCGGCAGGCCCGCAGCGCACGGATCGATGCCGACTTCGTGCAGCACAGCCTGAGCCCCTCGCTGCGTCGCTTTGACAAGGGCGGCGACCATTTTTACGACCAGATCTCGGCCTTGCACAAATCGGTGCGCGGCTCCGATCCCGATGCGGCGCTGTACTGGTTGTGCCGCATGCTCGATGGCGGCGCCGATCCGCGCTATCTGATGCGCCGCGTGGTGCGCATGGCTTGGGAAGACATCGGACTGGCCGACCCGCGCGCGCTGCAGATCGTCAGCGAAGCGGCCAGCACCTATGAGCGACTGGGCTCTCCCGAGGGCGAGCTGGCCATCGCGCAGGCGGTGATCTATTTGTCGCTGGCGCCCAAAAGCAATGCCGGCTACCAGGCCTACAACGCGGCGCGCGCCTTCGTCAAAAGCGACCGCTCGCGCGAGGTGCCAGCGCATCTGCGCAACGCCCCGACGCGCCTGATGAAAGACCTCGGTCATGGTCAGGCCTACCGCTACGCCCACGACGAGCCGCACGGCTATGCCGCAGGCCAGTCTTATCTTCCCGAGGGCATGGCCGAGCCCAACTGGTACCGCCCTACGGATCGCGGCCTGGAGGCCAAGATCGCCGAGAAGATGGCTTTTTTGCGCCGGCTCGATCAGGGCTCTGCCCCCGGCTGAGGCCCACCCCAGCTTGCGCCAATCGCAAAAGAGCGTGTCATTCGCCGCTTTGATGAGGCCGTTGAATCGTTCATAGAACCACCCTGGCGCCACGGCGTTGCGGGTAAACCCCGGCCTGCTGCGCGGTTCGCATCATCCTCAGTTCATACAATCTGCCGCGAAAGCTCGCCAGGAGCGTCGGCCCATGCAGGCGCTGTGTTGGCGGGCTTTTTTGTCAGATCGGGACCGGCGCTCACAAGGCGCCGGCACCGGGGCAGACACCGCTCACACCCCTCGGAGAAGATTTCTATGGAAGTATTGCTACAGCAGATCATCAACGGTCTGGTTCTGGGCAGCATGTACGCCCTCATTGCGCTGGGCTACACCATGGTCTACGGCATCATCAACCTGATCAACTTCGCCCATGGCGAGGTGCTCATGGTTGGCGCCTTGACCAGCTGGACCATCATTGTCTGGATGCAGGAGTCGATGACCGGCACGCCGGGCTGGATCATCCTGCTCATTGCCTTGTTGATTGCCTGCGTGGTCTGCGCCGCGCTCAATTTCGCGATCGAGAAGGTCGCCTACCGGCCGCTGCGCAATTCGCCCAAGCTCGCGCCCTTGATCACCGCCATCGGCATGTCGATCTTGCTGCAAACGCTGGCCATGATGATCTGGAAGCCCAATTACAAGTCTTATCCGACGCTGCTGCCCAGCGCGCCGATCGAGCTGGGCGGTGCGGTCATCACCGTCACCCAGATCTGCATCCTGGCGGTGACCGCGATCTCGCTGGCGGTGCTGATGTACATCGTCAACCACACGCGCCTGGGCCGTGCGATGCGTGCCACCGCTGAGAACCCGCGCGTGGCCGCGCTCATGGGCGTGCGTCCAGACACCGTGATCTCGGCCACCTTCATCATCGGTGCGGTGCTGGCCGCCATTGCCGGCGTGATGTACGCATCGAACTACGGCACGGCCCAGCACACCATGGGCTTTTTGCCGGGCCTCAAGGCCTTCACCGCCGCGGTGTTTGGCGGTATCGGCAATTTGCAGGGGGCGGTGATCGGCGGCGTGCTGCTTGGCCTGATCGAGTCGATCGGCGCGGGCTATATCGGCCCTCTGACGGGCGGCTTTTTGGGCAGCCAGTACGTCGACATCTTTGCCTTCATGGTCCTGATTTTGGTGCTCACGCTCAGGCCGTCGGGGCTGATGGGCGAGCGTGTGGCCGATCGGGCGTAAGGAGAGCAGACCATGATGAACCAACATCGCCTGCTGACCTTTCTGATTGCCGCGATCGCGCTGATGGTGCTGCCGCTGGCCTTGCAGCCCTTTGGCAACGCCTGGGTGCGCATTGTCGACATGGCCCTGCTCTACGTGCTGCTGGCTCTGGGCCTGAACATCGTGGTGGGCTATGCCGGCCTGCTCGATCTGGGCTACGTGGCCTTCTTTGCGGTGGGCGGCTACCTGTTTGCCTTGTTGGCCTCGCCCCACCTGGCCGACGCCTTTCCCCTCATTGCCGCGACCTTTCCCAATGGCCTGCACCTGCCGATTTGGGCCGTCATTCCGCTGGCCGCGCTGCTGGCGGCGGTGTTCGGCGTGTTGCTGGGCGCGCCCACCTTGAAGCTGCGGGGCGACTATCTGGCCATCGTGACGTTGGGCTTTGGCGAAATCATCCGGGTGTTTCTCAACAACCTTGATCGCCCGATCAACCTGACCAACGGGCCCAAGGGCATCAGCCAGATCGACGGCATCACTTTTTTCGGCATCAACATGAACCGCCCGCTGGAGATCGGGCCCATCACGCTCAACTCGGTCAGCCTCTACTACTACCTGTTCTTGGCGTTGGTGGTGGTGTCGGTCATCATCTGCCACCGGCTCGAGCGCTCGCGCATCGGCCGGGCCTGGATGGCCATCCGTGAAGACGAAGTGGCCGCCAAGGCCATGGGCATCAACACCCGCAACCTCAAGCTGCTGGCCTTTGGCATGGGCGCCACCTTTGGCGGCGTCTCTGGCGCAATGTTCGCGGCCTTTCAGGGCTTTGTCTCGCCCGAGTCCTTCAGTCTGATGGAGTCGGTGATGATCGTGGCCATGG
This sequence comes from Comamonadaceae bacterium, assembly GCA_027491035.1. GTDB lineage: Bacteria > Pseudomonadota > Gammaproteobacteria > Burkholderiales > Burkholderiaceae_C > Polaromonas. The sequence continues at coordinate 40,414 of JAIXWZ010000061.1, forward strand.
TGGTGCTCGGCGGCATCGGCCATTTGCCAGGCGTGATCTTGGGCGCGCTCTTGCTGGCCGCCCTGCCCGAGGTGCTGCGCCATGTGGCCGGGCCGCTGCAGGCCATGACCGGCGGGCGGCTCGACTCGGCCATCTTGCGTCAGTTGCTCATCGCCCTGGCCATGATCGCCATCATGCTCATGCGCCCGCGTGGCCTGTGGCCGGCGCCCGAGCACGGGCGCTCGGACGCGGCCAAGCGGCCAGAAGGGGGGGCTTGAACATGGTTCATCCTGTCCTCGAAGTCAAAGGCGCCTCCAAGCGCTTTGGCGGCCTGCAAGCCCTGTCGGAAGTGGGCATCCGCATTGAGCGCGGCCAGGTCTACGGACTGATCGGCCCCAACGGTGCGGGCAAGACCACGTTCTTTAATGTGCTCACGGGTCTGTACACGCCCGACGCGGGCAGCTTCATGCTCTCGGGCAAGCCCTACACACCCACAGCGGTTCATGAGGTGGCCAAGGCTGGCATTGCGCGCACCTTTCAGAACATCCGCCTGTTTGCCGAAATGACCGCCCTCGAAAACGTGATGGTGGGTCGCCACGTGCGCACGCATTCGGGCCTGGTCGGTGCCATCTTGCGCACGCCGGGCTTTCGGGCCGAGGAGCAGGCCATTGCCGAGCGCGCGCGTGAGCTGCTCGACTATGTGGGCATCGGCCGCTACGCCGACTACCGCGCCCGCACGCTCAGCTATGGCGACCAGCGCCGCCTGGAAATCGCGCGTGCCCTGGCCAGCGACCCTGAGCTGGTCGCGCTCGACGAGCCCGCAGCGGGCATGAATGCCACCGAGAAGGTGCAACTGCGCGAGCTGATCGACCGCATCCGCAACGACCAGCGCACGGTGCTCATCATTGAGCACGACGTCAAGCTCGTCATGGGCTTGTGCGACCGCGTCACGGTGCTCGACTACGGCAAGCAAATTGCCGAGGGGGTGCCCGCCGAAGTACAAAAAGACGCCAAGGTCATCGAGGCCTATCTGGGCACGGGAGGTCACTGAGATGGCGCAGACACTGCTTAAAGTTCAAGGCCTCAAGGTGGCCTACGGTGGCATTCAGGCCGTCAAGGGCATCGATCTCGAAGTGCGTGAGGGCGAGCTCATCACCCTGATTGGCTCCAATGGGGCCGGCAAGACCTCGACCATGAAGGCCATCACCGGCTCGATCGACTTGCTCGAGGGCCAGATCGAGTACCTGGGCCAAACCATCCGCGGTCAGGGCGCCTGGGATCTGGTCAAGGCCGGCCTGGCCATGGTGCCCGAAGGCCGCGGCGTGTTCACCCGCATGACCATCACCGAAAACCTGCAGATGGGCGCCTACATCCGCAGCGACCGGGCCGACATAGCCGCTGACATCGACAAGGTGTTTGCACTGTTCCCGCGCCTCAAGGAGCGCCGCGACCAGCTCGCCGGCACCATGTCCGGGGGCGAGCAGCAGATGCTGGCCATGGGCCGGGCGCTGATGAGCCGGCCCAAGGTGCTGCTGCTCGACGAGCCCTCGATGGGCCTGTCGCCCATCATGGTCGACAAGATTTTTGAGGTCGTCAGGGATGTGCATGCGCAGGGTGTGACCGTCTTGCTCGTCGAGCAAAACGCCAGCCGGGCGCTCAAGATCGCCGACCGCGCCTACGTGATGGAATCGGGCTTGCTGACCATGCAGGGCGCGGCGCGCGACCTGCTGGTCGACCCGAGGGTGCGCGCCGCGTATTTGGGCGAATGAGCTGCGGGCGGGCAAGGACTGTGGGAGCTGCGCCCTCGCAGCGATGCGGCCCTTGAACAGGCCGGCTGCACATCCAACGCTCAAATCGCGCCGAGGGCGGCGCTCCCACAAAGGTAGAGGGGCCGGTTCGTCAGGGCCGGTGACGCTCAATAGCCGTAGCCGCCACCACCGGAGCGACCACCGCCGCCCGAGCGGCCGCTGCGATTGCCGCCGCCTCCACTGCGATTGCCACCACTGCGGCCACCACCGCCACCACCACCACCGCCGCGGTAGCCACCGCGGCTTGCAGGCAAGCCTGACGACGGGAAGCCCGACGACAGGTGTGAGCTCGGTTGTGCTTCATCGTCGTGGCTGCGTTGCGGACGCGGCGCAGCGCTGCGCGGCAAACCTTGGCCCTGACGCGGCGCGTGGGGCGCGTGCGATCCGGGCTGACCCCGGTGTCCGTTGGCAGGGCCTTGGCCCTGGCCACGGCGAGATTGCCCGCCGCCATTGCCACCCCCGCCACCGCCACCAGCGCCACCACCGGCAGGCCGTGCAGCCTGGCCAGAGCCGGCCGAGCGGCCACCGCCGGCTGCGCCCTTGTTGGCGCGAATGCGCTCCATCATTTCGCCACGCGCGGCCTTGGCCGCTGCGGCCATGACCTCGCGGCTCGGTGGCTTGCCCAGTCCGCCCCACAGGGTCTGACGGCCCATGGCGATCGGCTCGGCCTGCTCGCCCGGCTCGGCCTCAAAGCCCGGCACCACAACTTTTTCGATCGTCTGGCGCGTAAAGCGCTCGATGTCCTGCATGAAGCCTTCTTCATCGAGGCACACAAAGCTGATCGCCTGGCCGCTGTTGCCGGCGCGGCCAGTGCGGCCGATGCGGTGCACATAGTCTTCGCTGATGTTGGGAATCTCGTAATTGACCACGTGTGGCAGCTCGTCGATGTCGATGCCGCGCGCGGCGATGTCGGTGGCCACCAGGGCCCGGATCTCGCCACTCTTGAAGCCCGACAGCGCCTGCGTGCGCGCCGTCTGACTCTTGTTGCCGTGCAGCGCCATGGCCGTGATGCCGTTCTTGCCCAGGTACTCGGCCACATTGTTGGCGCCGAATTTCGTGCGCGTGAACACCAGCACCTGGCTCCAGTTGCGCTCGTTGATGATGTGCGCCAGCAGCGCTTTTTTCTTGCCTCGCCCGACCGGGTGGATGGTCTGCTCGATGCGCTGCACCGTGGTGTTGCGCGGCGTGACCTGAATATGCTCGGGATCGCGCAACAGGCCATTGGCCAGGTCCCGGATCTCGTCGCTGAAGGTGGCTGAAAACAGCAGCGACTGCTTTTGCTTGGGCACCAGCGCCAGCACCTTCTTGATGTCGTGGATGAAGCCCATGTCGAGCATGCGGTCGGCCTCGTCGAGCACCAAGATTTCGACCTTGCTCAGGTCCAGCGTGCCTTGGCCGGCATGGTCGAGCAGGCGGCCAGGGGTGGCCACCAGGATGTCGACGCCGCTGCGCAGCTGCGAGATCTGCGGGCTCATGCCCACGCCACCGAACATCACCATGGACTTGAGGTCCAGGTACTTGCCGTAGGTGCGCACACTTTCTTCAACCTGCGCCGCCAGCTCGCGCGTGGGCGTGAGGATGAGCGCGCGCACTGCATTGGCACCGCGGCGGTCTTTGGTGCGCTCGCGGCTTGAAAGCAGTTGCAGCAGCGGCAGCGTAAAGGCCGCCGTCTTGCCGGTGCCGGTTTGGGCGCCACCGAGCAGGTCGCCGCCCTTGAGCACCGCCGGAATGGCCTGTGCCTGGATGGGCGTGGGGGTGTCATAGCCTTGCTCGCGCACAGCCTTAACGATGGCCGGAGCCAAGTTCAATTCTTCAAAAGTCATTGGATAAGAAAGCGCCCACCGGGCGCAGGGTTCGGCTCGTCAACCGCTTTGAAGCGATCGCCAGTCCAGGCCGAAGGGGTCAAGGGAGGGAGGGCTTGCGCAGACGTGGTCTGCATCTCCCAGCACAAGTGCTGATGCCGCGGCAACTGGAGGCCAACGGTGCGTCGATTGTGACACGGATCACGTTTGCCTCTGGCGGCGCCGATTTGTCAATAAAAATAAGTCTTTTTAATTAATAAAATTGCTCTACCGTGAAAGCCCATCCATGAAACCCGAAGAGCGCGCCCGCATCGAAATCGACGAATTGCTCGTTGCAGTGGGTTGGCAGGTGTGCGACCTCCATCAGGTCTATCTTTATGGCGCATTGGGCGTGGCTATTCGCGAATCTCCCCTCAACCCCGAGCACGGCTTTGCCCACTACCCGCTGTATGTGAACGGCAAAGCCTGCGGCCCGATTGAGGCCAAGACAGATGGCGCGCCACTCAAAGGGGTGGAGCTGCAGTCAGAGCGCTATGCACAAGGCCTGCCCGCTGCCTCGCCCAACTGGGTGGCTGTGGGCGGTTGGGCAGGGATTGCTTGAGCTGCGCTACCCGGGTGTGCCCAATCGGCCAGGCCAGGCTTATCGCACGGTTGTTCCCGTTGCGCATCCTCTGGAAAATGGCTAAAGTAATGATTCCTTACTTTTAGGAAAAAGCATGCTTGCAAAAATCACGGCCAAAAACCAGCTCACCCTGCCCAAGAGCCTGACGCAGGCTGTGGGCGCGACCGAATACTTTGATGTGGAGGCCCGGGGCGGGCAGCTCATCTTGACACCGGTGCGCATTCAGCGTGGCGATGCGGTGCGCGCCAAATTGGCTGAGCTTGACCTGACCCCGGACGATATGGCCGCGGCTGTGGCCTGGGCCAGAGCGCCCGCCCTTGTTGCCGCTGTAGTCAACGAGTCCGCAGCCGCCTATGCTGTCAAATCCAAGGAGGCGGCTGCCAAAAAGGCCACGCCCAAAGCATGACCACTGCTGTTCGCGTGGTGCTGGACACCAACGTGGTTTTGTCTGCGTTGGTGTTTCGCGGTGGCGCAGCCGCTCAGGTGCGGCAGGCTTGGCAGGGAGGGCAGGTGCTGCCGCTGGCCAGCACAACCACGGTGCGTGAGCTGGTGCGCGTGTTGGCTTACCCCAAGTTCCGCTTGTCGCAAGCTGAGCAAGACGAGTTGCTGGCCGACTACTTGCCGTATGCCGAAACCGTTCGCATAACCCAGCCGCCACCCACGGTGCCCGATTGCCGCGATGTGCTGGATTTGCCGTTCATGCACTTGGCGGTGGTAGGCAAGGCGCAGGTGTTGGTATCTGGCGACCGCGATTTGCTGGCCATCTCGGCAGAGTTTGGACAGGCCTATGCATGCCCCATCGTACCCTTGGATTTTTTTTCAAAAACCTACTGTGCTCAGAAGGAACCGCAGCCATGAACCAGCCCGGATACGCCACAAAAGTCTGGGGGTCATGATGCGCCGCAAATCGGTGGATGGCTTGTCGCACTACCACCCACACCCTGGTCCATAAGCTCTTGGGCTACTGTGCGCGGGGCACTGTACTGGCTCTTAACTTCGGCGCGGATCGCGCGGGCTTGGGTCAGCCAGGCTTTGTTCTTGTGACCTTAGAAACTGCACTGAGCCACTGCCCCAGGCCCTCGTCTTTCGGGGCTGAGGCAGTGACGCTTGCAATCAGTCGGCTTTGAAACCGGACGCCTTGACGGTCGGCTCCCAGAAAGCGCGCAAAGCCTGGTTGCGCTGCCGCGCCTCGGCCGGCGTGCTGGCGCGCGCCATGAAGTTGAGGTTGGCGATCCTGTCGCGCAGTTGCTTGTCACCCAGCGCGGTTGCGATGGCGGAGCTCCACTTCTGGACCACAGGCGCCGGCGTGTTCCTGGGCAGACACACTGAAAAAATCGACGACGCGGTGAGGTTCTTGTAGCCCAGTTCCGCAAAGGTGGGCACATCCGGCAAGAGCGACGAGCGCTGCTCCCCTGACAGGCCGAGCACACGGATTCTGCCGGCCTTGTGGTGCTCGACGAAATCGCCGACGTAGGCCAGTCCAGAGCTGAACTGGTTACCGATCAAGCCAGGCATCATGGCGGCCGCGCCCGAGAAAGGGACGTCGGTCATCTTGACCCCGAACTCCCTGCCGATCATCAGGCCCAGCAGGTAGGTTGGGCCGCCCAGGGCACCATGACCAAAATTGGCTTGGGCGGGGTTTTCCTTGACGCGATCGACGTACTGCGCCAGGGTCTTGGCGGGCGAGGCCGCCGGCACAGCCAGAGCCATGGCCGACTCAGCGACCGTTGAGGCGACGACCAGATCGAGATCAGGGTCGTAGTTGAGCTTTTGGTAGACCAGCGGATAGATGGTGCTGAAGAAATCCGGGCACATCATGGCCACACTGCCATCGGCAGGCATCGATTTGAGCAGGTCGATGGCAATCCGACCGCCGGCGCCGGGCTTGTTGTCAACGATCACCGTCTGGCCCAGGGGCTCGCGGATTCTTTCTGCCAGCATCCGCGCAATCGAATCGAGCGTACCGCCCGGCGCGAAACCCACCAGCAACTTGTAGGGCTGCTGCTGCGCGCTCTGGGCTTGCACGCCCGGGGCAATGACTGCGGCAATCGCGACGCCGGCGGCCAGCGAGCGCACAAAGTTTTTGAGATGTTTCATGCCTACTCCTAGAAAAACCAAGTGCTTGAATTAAACGACATGTCCGGACAACTGTAAAGATTGGGACATTCCCGCACTTGCCCGCTTGTCTCCTCCTCGGGTCAGGAACCATAATTTGTCCGGTTAAGTCGCCAGTTGCGGTTTTTATCCGGTGAATCTTGCAGTCCTTGCGTGAAAGGCCAGACCATGATGTATCCCATGCTTGCCGTCGCGCAAATCGGCTCCCCCCTGCGCGAGAAGATCGCCACCATCGCCGCCCACGGTGGCGATACACGCTTTTTCCAGTTTGCGGCCCAAGCGCCGCACATCGTTGAGCTTTACTGGGTGCAGTTCTACCAGGACGTGTTCTTCAAGGGTGTGTTGCCGGTGCGCCTCAAGGAGATCGTGCGCCTCCGGCTGGCAGCCCTCAACGGATGCTCTTTCTGTCAAGTCGGTGACCGCGCATCAGCCATCGCCAACGGCGTGACGCCGACCGAGGTCGATGCGCTCTTTGGCGACGGGCAATGCCCCAGTTTTTCGGCCACCGAGCAGGCCGCCGCAGACGCCGCGACGCGAATGTCGAACTTCGACAGCGAAGCTGTGCTCGACGAAGCACTGCAGGCCAGACTGACACAGCACCTGAGCGCCTCGGAACTGGTGGAGTTGTTCACGGTCATCGGCATCCTCACCGGGATGGCGCGCATGTTGCTGGCCGCTGGCTTTATCAGCCGGACCTGCGAAATCTTGCCGCAAGACTGAGGCCGCAGCCTCGGGGCGATGGATTGCGCTGCGCAGTTGGCGCCCCGCGTGACCCGTTGCGCGCCTGGTGCCGGCCTGCGGTGTCACTGGGTTCGATGGCAAAGCCGCCGAGACGGGCCATGGCCTGAGCGGGGATAATGCTCGGTTGATGCGCGGGCGGGCTTTTTGCCCGCCGGCCAGGCCCGATTTCATCGCTTGTCACGCCGACGGGCGTCCAGCAACCCACCCACCCACACCATGTCCCAATACGTTTTCACCATGAACCGGGTCGGCAAGATCGTGCCGCCCAAGCGTCAGATCCTCAAGGACATTTCGCTGTCCTTCTTTCCGGGCGCCAAGATCGGCGTGCTTGGCCTCAATGGCTCGGGCAAGTCCACGCTGCTCAAGATCATGGCCGGCATCGACAAGGAGATCGAGGGCGAGGCCATGCCCATGGCCAATTTGAAGATCGGCTACCTGCCGCAGGAGCCCAAGCTCGATCCCAAGGCCTCGGTGCGCGAGGCGGTCGAAAGCGGCATGGGGCAGGTCAAGGCCGCGCAGGCCCGGCTCGACGAGGTCTATGCGGCCTATGCCGAGCCCGACGCCGACTTTGACAAGCTCGCGGCCGAGCAGGCCGAACTCGAGGCCATCATTGCCGCGGCCGGCGACGGCGGCGACCACTTGCTCGACATCGCGGCCGATGCGCTGCGCCTGCCGCCCTGGGAGGCGACCATCGAGCATCTGAGCGGCGGCGAAAAGCGCCGAGTCGCGCTGTGCCAACTGCTGCTGTCCAAGCCCGACATGCTGCTGCTCGACGAGCCGACCAACCACTTGGACGCCGAATCGGTCGATTGGCTCGAGCAGTTTCTGGCCCGCTTTTCGGGCACGGTGGTGGCCATCACCCACGATCGCTACTTCCTGGACAACGCCGCCGAGTGGATTTTGGAGCTCGACCGCGGCCGTGGCATCCCCTGGAAGGGCAACTACAGCACCTGGCTGGAGCAAAAAGAAGCCCGTTTGGAGGCCGAGCAAAAGGGCGAGGAAGCCCATGCCAAGGCCATGAAGGCCGAGCTGGAATGGGTGCGCAAGAACGCCAAGGGCCGCCAGGCCAAGAGCAAGGCCCGCCTTGCGCGCTTTGAGGAGCTGAGCGACGTCGAATACCAAAAGCGCAACGAAACCAACGAGATCTTCATCCCGGTGGCCGAGCGCCTGGGCACCGAGGTGATCGAGTTCGAGGGTGTCTCTAAGTCCTTTGGTGACCGCCTGCTGATCGACAACCTGTCCTTCAAAGTCCCGGCCGGCGCCATCGTCGGCATCATCGGCCCCAACGGTGCCGGCAAGTCCACCCTCTTTAAGTTGATCGCTGGCCGCGAGCAGCCCGATGCCGGCACGGTCAAGCTCGGCAAGACCGTCCAGCTGGCTTTTGTGGACCAGAGCCGCGACGCGCTGGCCGACGAGAAGACCGTTTGGGAAGACGTCTCGGGCGGTCTGGACATGATCACCGTGGGCAAGTTCCAGATGCCCAGCCGCGCTTATTGCGGCCGCTTCAACTTCAACGGCGGCGACCAGCAAAAAAAGGTGGGCCTGCTCTCCGGCGGCGAGCGCGGCCGCTTGCACCTGGCCAAGACCTTGATGCAGGGCGCCAACGTGCTCATGCTCGACGAGCCGTCCAACGACCTCGATGTGGAAACCCTGCGCGCGCTGGAAGACGCGCTGCTCGAATACGCCGGCGCGGTCATGGTCATCAGCCACGACCGCTGGTTTTTGGACCGCATCGCCACCCATATTCTGGCGGCCGAGGGCGACAGCCAGTGGGTGTTTTTTGACGGCAACTACCAGGAGTACGAAGCCGACAAGAAAAAGCGCCTGGGCGAAGAGGGCGCCAAGCCCAAGCGGGTGCGTTTCAAGGCCCTGAAGTGAAGCCCGGACCTGGGCTCGGGATCATCTCTGCTCGATCGGTGCCTGGCGTGGCGCGTTCGGCGCGCGGCGTCATTGCGGGCGCAGCGAAGCAATCCAGGCGTTTTTGCTTGATGGGCCGCCGTCTGGATTGCCACGGGCCTGCGGCCCTCGCAATGACGAACGAGGGGGCTGGCCATGAACGCTGAGCGTGCGTCGTCTGACGAGGCGGTGCTGGCCCGCACCCGGGCCTGGCTCGAAAAGGCGGTCATTGGCCTGAACCTGTGTCCTTTTGCCAAGGCGGTGTACGTCAAGCAGCAAGTTCGCTGGGTGGTCAGCCAGGCGCGGCATGTCGACGACCTGCTCGAAGAGCTCGATCGCGAGCTCGACTTGCTGGTGCAGACGCCGGCCGAGCAGATCGACACCACGCTCATCGTCCATCCGACGCTGTTTGCGGATTTTCTGGACTTCAATGACTTCCTCGATCTGGCCGATCGCGTGCTCGAAGAGCATGGGCTTGAGGGCGTGATCCAGATCGCCAGCTTTCATCCGCAGTTCCAGTTCGAGGGCACCGAGCCCGAGGACATGGGCAACTACAGCAACCGCGCGCCTTACGCCACGCTGCATTTGCTGCGCGAGGACAGCGTTGAGCGGGCGGTCGACGGCCTGGCCGATCCCGATGCAATCTACCAAGACAACATCCGCACCTTAGAAAAGCTCGGGCCAGAAGGCTGGAAGAAGCTCGGCCTGTGAGGCCGGCGCGCCTCAAGCGGCTGCGAGCTTGCCTTCGGCCTTGTCCAGCCACAGCTGCAGGCTGCCCAGCAAATCGGCCTGGCTGAAGGAGCAGCTTTCTTCGCTAAAAAGGGCCGAGGACTCGAGCCGGTTGCTCAATTCCTGTAGCACCGTGGTGTAGGGCGCCGGCAGCGCCTCGAGCAGAGCTTGCGAGCCCAGCGCACCGGTGCACAGCTCGGTCATGCTGCTTTGGCCTTGCTGCACTCGCACGAGGCAGGCGCGGATCGCCTGCAGCTCTTGCTGCGCGGCGCTCATGCCGACGACCTTTGCAGGCGGGCCAGGCGGGCGGGCTCGCCCTTGAAGTCAGGCAGCAGGCTCAGCAAAGCCAGCACCACGCAGGGAACCCCCACCCAAGACAGCTGGCCCATGCCCACAGTGCTGATCAGCGAGCCGCCGGCGGCTGCGCCCAGCGCCGCGCCCACGTAGAGCATGGAGCTGTTGAGGCTGATGAGCATCGGCGCTTGTGAGGGCGCCAGGCTGATCAGCCGACTCTGCTGCGGCGCCATCGAGCCAAAGCTGTTCAGGCCCCAGACCACCAGCGCCAGCGTGGTCAGCACCGTGTGGCCGGCCGTCAGGGGCAGCACGGCCATCATCAGGGCCACGACGGTCAGCTGGATGGCCGTGGTGCGCAGCACCCCGAAGCGGTCGGCCGCCCAGCCGCCCATGAGCGTGCCAATCACGCCTGCGCAACCGAAGATGGCCAGCACCACCGACAGGCCGGTGGCATCGAGCCCGTCGAGCTCTTGCAGCACCGGACCGATATAGGTGAACACGCCAAAGATGGCAGTAAACATCAGCAAGGTGCGCAGCCACACCCGCCAGACCGGCCACTGGCCAGCGGCCGTGCGCAGGCTGCCGGTGACCACGCTGCCGGTGGTCGCGGCCGGCACCAGCCGGGTGGCCAGCAGCCAGACGCACACACTGGCGGCCGCAGCGAGCCACAGCGGCCAGCGCCAGCCCCACTGCAGGCCGATCCAGGTGCCCACCGGCACGCCGACCGCGTAGCACACGCTTTGGCCGAGGTTGGCAATCGACAGGGCGCGGCCGCGCTGGGCCACCGGCACCAGGCTGACCGCGGTGGCCGATGCAGCAGCGGTGAACATGACGCCCGCGCCCATGACCACCCGCCCGATCATGAGCCAGCTCAGGCTGGGGGCCAGCGCGCTGATCAGGCTGCCCGCGCTGAACAGGCCGAGGGCCAGCAAGATGGTCCGGCGTCGGCTCCAGTGCCCGGTGGCCAGGATGAGCATGGGAGCCAGCACCGCTGCGCCCAGTGCATAGGCGGTCATCGCCTGGCCTGTGGCCGCCAGGCTCACCCCGAGGGCCACGCTGACCGGCTCGAGGATGCCGCCGAGCACGAAGGCGCTGCTGCCGATGATGAGGTTGCAGAAAGCGAAAAAGTACAGCAGGGAGGGCATGGGGGCGTGGGCCTGTGGGCGCGGCAACTCAGAGCTGCGCGCCAATCGATGCGTAGATGCGCGGCGCGTAGTAGGTTTTGCTGCGCTCGTGGATGCTCGCCCCAGCGTCCCGGTAGGAGCGGCTGCGTTCGACCGGCGCGTCGCCCAGGTTGTACACGCCCACCCGCCAAAAGCCTTTGCGGGGCACCGAATGGCCCACGTGTGCATCGAGCGTGATGCGCGCGCGCTCGCGCCCACTGAGGGTGGGGGTGCTCAGGGAGGCCGGGCCGTTGAGGCTGGCCGACAGGCCACCGAAGGTGCCACCCGTGCGGCGCATCGGCTTGGCTGCGCCCAGGCTGAGGGTGTAGCTGGGCTGGCCCGGGATGGCCGTGCCCTCGCGCGGGCCGTCGCTCATGCGCGATTGCAGCACGGTCGCGTTGGCCGTGAGCATCCAGTCGCGCGCCCAGCCGCTGCTCGCCAGCGGCCGCTTGAGGTCGCCCTCCAGGCCAACCGTGTGGGCGCTGCCGATGTTTTGCCGCTGGGAAACCCACTGGCCCGACTGCTCGAACAGCTCGGTGGCGATCACATCGCCTGTGCGGCGCATGAACAGGCTCAAGCCGGCCTGGCCTTGGCCGGGCAGGCGTTGCTCAACGCCGATGTCAAAGGTTTGGGTCACCTCGGGGCGCAAATTGGGGTTGCCCAACTGGTCGGGGTTGGTCGGGCTGTTGTCGCCCTGGCTGGGCACGGCGCGGTCGAGCAGGTCCCACACGCTGGGCTGGCGCGTCACGCGGGCGATGTTCATGCGCCACTGCGCGGTTTCGCTAATTGGAGTGCGGGTGTGCAGCGAGGGCTGCCAGAAGTCCAGTTGCTGCTGGCTGCGCGCCGTGTTGACCTGCGACTGCAGCCGCACCGACTCGCCGCGCAGGCCCAGGGTCAGCGTGGTCTTGGCGGGCAACTCCCACTCGTTTTGGCCCCACAGCGCCAGCCGCTCGATGCGCGATTGCAGCCGCTCCAGGCCGACGCTGCCGAAGGCGCTGTCAAGGCTGCTGCCGTGGGCCTGGCGGTTCTCGTATTCGATGCCGGTCATCCACAGCAGCGATTCGCGCGAGCCGGTGAGCTTGGACTTGAGCTGCCAGGTTGACTCGGTGCGGTCTTCGTCGTAGCGGGTGCCTGCCGCGCGCTGGCGCAGCAGCTCGTCGCTTTGGCGATTGCCCGACCAGCTGGTCTCGAGCTTGCCCACGCCCAGGCGGCGCGTCCAGTCACCGCCGAGCTGCCAAGAGTCGCGCTCGGTTTTCGAGGTTTCCGATCGCAATGTGCTGCCATCGCTCAGGCGCTGTAGGTAGCTGCCATCGGTGCTCGAGCCGCTGATGTTGCCGCGCAGCGAGACTTGGTCGCGGCCGATGCGCCCGCTCAGCCGGGGGATGAGCATCCAGTCGCGCCGCTCGGTGCGGCTGCGCGCATCCGATCGGCTCAAGGTCGTGGGCGATTGGGTCTCGAGCTCCTGATTGAAGCCGCTGTAGCTGTCGGCCAGCCACACCCCCATGAAGAACGACCAGGGCGGCCGGCTGGGCGTCTGGGCATCACCGCCAATGGGGCCGGTGCGCATGAGCCACAGGCGTGGGTTGTGATCGCCAAAAGCCACGTTGTCGGTCAGGCGGAACATGGCGCTGCGCTGCGGCGAGGCCTGGCGCAGCACGATGTTGACCGTGCCTCCACTGGAGCCGGAAAACTCGGCACTGGGCGAGCGCACGATTTCAATGCGCTCGATCAGGTCGGCCGGCAATTGGTCGATGGGCAGCTGCGCGCGACCGGCTGAGCGCTGGCCGTCGATCATCACGCGGGTGGCGCTGCCGTCGAGTCCGCGCATGCGAATTTCGATGCCGCCATTGGCACCGGTGGTCACCTGCAGGCCGGGCAGCTGGCGCAGCACATCGACCGTGGTGTCCACACCCATCTGCTCGATGTCCTGCCGGTCCACCACGACCAGCGAGCCGGCCGCCTGGAAGCGCTCCTCGATCGAGCGGCGCGAGCTGATCACCACCTCGCGCAGGCTCTGGCCGCTGGTCACGGGCCCGCCCGGACCTTCTTCCGGCCCCATTTGCGCCTGGCTGACAGCGGCCGTCAGGGTGCTGGCGAGCAGCACGGCGGCATGAAAAGCGCGGGCTGGGCGTGGGGTGCGGGTGTCGGTCATGATGGCTGTGGCGTGCGGTGCGCCGGTGTGGCCGCGAGGCAGTCGATTATCCGGGAGTGGGCCCGGCGGCGCTGGAGGCGGGCTCTGGCGCGCTGTCAGCGCAGGCGCAGCGGCGTGATCTCGACCGTGGCTGCGCCGTTGCCGATCCAGATTTGGCCGTCTTGCACGGTCACCTGCAGTTGCATGCTGCGCTCGCTCAGGCCTGCCAAGGCCTGGCTTTGCGCCGCCTCGATCTGCCAGACGGCCAGGTTGTCGGCCCGCGTGATCTTGTTTTCCAGGCCCTTCCACCACACCGGCGTGCTGCTGGCGTGGCTGTACACGCTCACTTGTTCAGAGCGTCCGGCGGCCCGCATCAGCCGCTTGTCATCGGGTTGGCCCACGTCGATCCAGTGCCGCAGGGCGCCGGTGTAGTCGCGGTGCCAGAGCGCGGCTTCATCGACATCCCACAGGTCCTTGGCAAACTCGAGTTGACCGGCCTCATCGCTGCTGGCCACATTCAGGGCAAAGGCCAGCAGCCGCACCATCATGCGCTCGTCGGTCTCCGAGGGATGGCGTGCGAGGGTGACCGCATGGTCGGCATACAGCGCGCGGTCCATGTCTGCGATCTGCAACTGCGCTTTGTAGATGGTGGCCTTCAATGCCATGCTTGCTGCTCCGGTGAGGCAAAACCTCCATTGGAACTCATAAGCTGCAACCCATGAACCGCAAGCCATGAACCGGGCGCCGGTTGCCGCTCAAAAAGGCGGCGGGCTTTCAAAGTGCAGGCTCAACCCGCTGATCGGATGCGCCAGCATCAGCGCACTGGCGTGCAGCAGCAGCCGCGGCGCTCGCCGGTCGGCTTCATTGCCGTAGAGTGCGTCGCCCACGATCGGATGGCCAATGGCTTGCAGGTGCACGCGCAGCTGGTGGGTGCGCCCGCTCAGTGGCTGCAGCAGCAAGCGTGTTGTGCCCTGCGCGTGCTCAAGGATCTGCCAGCGGGTCTGGCTGGGCTTGCCGTGGACGGGGTCGACTTTTTGCAGCGGCCGGCGGGGCCAATCGACGGTCAGCGCAAGATCGATCAGCCCTTGCCCCGTTGCGTCAGCTTGAAGCTGCCCGCGCACCACCGCAACGTAATGCTTGTGGATCTGGCGTGCTTCAAAGGCCTGGCTCAGCTGCCTCTGGCTGTGCGGGTGGCGCGCCATGATCAGCAGGCCCGAGGTGGCCATGTCAAGCCGGTGCACCGTCAAGGCTTCGGGCCAGCGCGCCTGCACCCGCGCGCTCATGCAGTCTTGCTTGTCCGGTCCGCGGCCGGGCACGGACAGCACGCCTGCGGGCTTGTCGAGCACCAGCAGGTCCGCGTCTTGGTAGATCAGGCGCTGCTCGATGCTGGGCGTGCATGACATGGGGCGGCATTATCGGCGGGCAGCCCTGCGCTGTTACAGTGCCTGCCCATGTCTTCAGATACCGGACTGCGCGACCTGCTGCGGCTGGGCGACTACATGCGCATGTGGGGTGCGCGGCTGACCAGCACGGCGGCCCAGCAGATGCTGATGGTGGCCGTCGGCTGGCAGATGTACGAGCTGACCCACAGCGCCTGGGACCTGGGTTTGGTGGGGCTTTACCAGTTTGCGCCGGCCCTGCTGTTTACCTTGGTGGCCGGTCATGCGGCCGATCGGATGCACCGCGGGCGCATCATCGCGGCCTGTCTGATCGGACAGGCCCTGGTGGCGCTGGTGCTGCTGGCGGCCACCGCCGGTTGGCGCGATGCCGGTGCTTGGCTCAGCCGCGATCTGCTGCTGGGCCTGTCGGTGGTGCTGGGGCTGGCCCGCGCATTTCAGATGCCGGCCCAGCAGGCTCTGGCTCCGCTGCTGGTGCCTGCGCCTTTGCTGCCGCGGGCCACCGCCTTCAATTCAACTGGCACCGAGGTGGCCGTCATTGGCGGTCCGGCCCTCGGCGGCTTGGTGTTCGTGGCCGGCGCCGGCGCGGTTTATGGCTTGTGTCTGGGCTTGCTGTTGGTGGCCGCCCTGCTGGCCCTGCGCCTGCGCTACCGGCATGTGCCGCCGGCCCATGAGCCGGTCACCCTGGCCAGCGTGTTTGCCGGCCTGACCTTTGTCTGGCGCAGCAAGCTCTTGCTCGGTGCGGTCTCGCTCGACCTTTTTGCGGTCTTGCTGGGCGGGGCCACCGCCTTGCTGCCGATGTTTGCCAAGGATATTTTGCAGGTCGGCCCCTGGGGTCTGGGCTTGCTGCGCGCCGCCCCCGCAGTGGGTGCTTTGCTGATGTCGCTGGTGCTCACGCGCTGGTCGATCGAGCGGCGCGTGGGCCACAAACTGCTGGCGGCGGTGGCCGTCTATGGCCTGTGCATGCTCGCCTTTGGTCTGTCGACGAGTTTTGTGCTGTCCTTGCTGGTGCTGGCCATCTCCGGCGCGGCCGATATGGTCAGTGTGGTCATCCGCATGACGTTGGTGCAGCTTGAGACGCCCGACGAGATGCGCGGGCGGGTCAGCGCGGTCAATTCGATCTTCATCGGCGCGTCCAACCAGCTCGGCGAGTTCGAGTCGGGCGCCACGGCCGCCTGGCTCGGGCCGGTCGGCTCCGTGGTGCTCGGTGGCGTGGGCACCTTGCTGGTGGCCGCCGCCTGGTTGCGCCTGTTTCCCGGCTTGGCGCAGCGCGACCGCATGCAGGGCTCTTGAACCGACCCAGGCCGGCCAGCGCGGTTCAGCGGCCCTGCTGCGCGCGCGAGCGCTGCACGTCCACTGCGCTGACCGCGCCGGCCGAGTGGCCCCAGCTGCTGCGCAGGTGGCTGAGCAAGTCGGCAATTTCCTGGTTCGAGAGATCGACGATATAGGGCGGCATGCCAAAGGGCCGCGGGTTGCCGGCCGTTGCCGGCGCATAGCCGCCGTGCAGCACCATCTGCACCAGATTGACCGGTTGGGCCATGCCCACGGCCCGGTTGCCGGCCAGCGCGGGATAGGCTCCGGGCACCCCCTGGCCTTGCTCGCCGTGGCATTGCACGCAGTGCTTGTCGTAGAGGGCCGCACCGGCGCGGTTGGCGGTCGGTGGTGCAGGCTCTGGCAAACGGCTGGCTTGCTCGGGCAGGCGCTGCAGAAACACGCCGATGGCTTGCAGGTCGGCCTCGCTCAGGTGCTGCGTGCTGTGCAGCACCACTTCGGCCATCGGCCCCTGGGCCGAGCCGCGCGGCGACACGCCGGTTTTGAGCAGCGCGACGATGTCGGCCAGGGGCCAGTGCATCACGCCGGCTTCCTCGCGGCTGTTCAGTGACGGCGCATACCAGTTTTGCATCGGGATCAGGCCGCCGGCCAGATCGAGCGGATTGCTCGCGCCCAGGGCATTGCGCGCCGAATGGCAGGCCGAGCAGTGACCGAGCCCCTGCACCAGATAGGCGCCGCGCAGCAAGGTGGCATCGGCCTGCGCCTCGACTTTGATTTGCCCGGGCTCAAAGTACAGGGCCCGCCAAAACGCCAGGGCGGCCTGCGTGTTGAAGGGCCAGCGCAAATCGTGCGCTCGGTTGGGCTGGTGCACCGGCGTCAGGCTGCGCAGGTAGGCGTACATCGCGTCGCTGTCTTCGCGCCGGATCACGCTGTAGTTGGCGTACGGGAAGGCCGGATAGAGCAGCCGGCCGTCGCGCGAGCGGCCCTCGCGCAGCGCGCGCCAGAAGTCGTCGGCGCTCCAGCGGCCGATGCCGGTCTGCAGGTCGGGCGTGAGGTTGCCTGCGTAGACGGTGCCAAACGGGGTTTCGATGCCGCGTCCGCCCGAATAGGCTGGGGCCCCCGCGCTTGTGTGGCAGGCCATGCAGTTGCCGGCCCGCGCCAGGTAGGCGCCTTGCTGCACCGTCTGGGCATCGGCCGGCGCCGCGCTGCGCGATGGGTCAGGGTCACGGGCCGGTTCATTGTGGCCCTGCCAGGCCAGCGTGGTGGCCAGCAAGACGCCGATCAAGGCGCTGATGAGGACGCCGATCAGGGCGGCCGCGCGCCAACGTTTGGCTTGTGGCCGGCTTGGGCTCATGGTCGTTGGGGCGCCTTGGCGGTGCCGCACCCCACTGCCGCGTCCTGCACCCCGCGCGGCGCGTTGGAGGGTGCCGCAGCACTGCCTGCTGGGACGGCTTGCGCGGCCAGCCAGCTGGCCAGCGCTTCAATGTCCTGCGGCTGCAGTCGTTTGGCGATGTCGGCCATGCAGTCCGGCGCGTGGGCGCGGCGCTTGCCGGTGCGCCAGGCACCGAGCTGGGCGTTGAGGTAGTCGCGCGGCAAACCCAGCAGGCCAGGCACGTGGGGCAGCATCCCGGTCAGGCGCTGGCCGTGGCATTGGGCGCAGGCCAGCAGCTGGCGCGGGATAGGGCAGCTGCAGGGCCGAAAAATGCTCGGCGATGGCCAGCAGGTACTCGTCGCTCAGCGGCGCGAGCAGCTGAGTCATCGGTCCATAGTGGCGCCGCCCGTCGCGGAAATTGAGCAGCTGGTTGTAGAGGTAGATCGCTGGCTTGCCCGCGATGCGCGGGTGATAGCCGTCGGGCGCTGCCCGCCCGCCCGCCCCATGGCAATGGGTGCAAGCCAGGCTGCGCTGGGCCATGCTGTCTTCGAAAATCTGCGTGGCCTGTGCCGCAGGCGCAAGCAGGCTCAGGCAGATGAGCATCAGGGCCCAAGCCGTGCGTGCCATGTCGATCTCAGCCTTGGGCGACCAGCACCAGGTCGCAGGCGGGATGGGCCACGCAGGGCAGGATGAAGCCCTCGGCCTTTTCCTCGGCGCTCAGCCCGGGCCACTCGATGCGGTAGTGCACCTGACCGCTGTGCAGCCGGCGCAGGCAGGCGCGGCAGGTGCCGTTGCGGCATGACGCGTGCAACTCGACGCCGGCGGCCTGCGCCGATGCGAGCACGGATTGATCGCTCGGCGCGTCGATCGGGCGCGCACCAGGGTGGAGGCTCAGTTGGTGGACGATCGGCCCTTGGCCGATGCACGGCTCGGTATTGCGTGACATGTAAGCGGGAATTTAACCGATGCCGCTTGCGCCAGTTTGACGCACACACTGGATCGGTTCAAGCAGCCCCGGCCCGAATCGACCGATCCGGGCGACAATCCATGGTTTTGTTCATGAAAAATGCCCTCCGAATGACCACCCACACAGTGCGGCCTGCCACCGTGCGCGACGCCAAGGCCATCGCCCGCGTGCACGCCAGCGTCACGCAAGCGCTCCTGCGCGACATCTTGATGATGGACAAACTCAGCGGCCCTTCCATTGAGGAGCGCCAGGCGTATTGGCGCGAGGCGATCGAATACAGCGAGCCGCAGGTGCAGGTGGCCATTGAGGGCGAGACCATGGTCGGCTTTGTCGGCTTCGACCGCTCGCGCGACAAAGGCACGCCCTCGACCACCGGCGAGCTCTGGGCGCTGTGCGTCTTGCCCGACCATGTCCAGCAGGGCATCGGCACCGCCTTGTGGGACGCGGCCCATGACGGGCTCAAGGATGAGGGCTGCACCAAGGTCACGGTGTGGCTGCCCCTGCGCGACGAGCGGGCCTTGCGGTTTTTTGAGCACAACGGATTCAAGCGCGAAACCAACAGCCTGCGCCTCGTCAGTGCCGGCAGCGCGAAGATGGAAGAGATCCGCCTGCGCCGCGATTTGCTCTGAGGCGCCAGCAGGCGCCGCGGCCCGCACCCTGACGATCCCCTGCCCAGATGACGGCCCAGCCTGAGCGCGCCCCGCAGTTGCTGCTGGCCCCGATGGAGGGCCTGCTCGACTTTGTGCTGCGCGATGTGCTCACCGGCATCGGTGGCTTCGACAGGTGCGTCAGCGAGTTCATCCGCGTGACCGATCAACTGCTGCCGCCGCGGGTCTTCCTGCGCGTGATGCCCGAGCTGCTCAATGCCAGCCGCACCGCGGCCGGCGTGCCGGTGCGCGCGCAGCTGCTCGGGTCCGATCCGGCGTGCATGGCTGACAACGCCGCCCAGCTGGCCGCACTTGGCTCGGCCGGCATCGATTTGAACTTTGGCTGCCCGGCCAAGGTCGTCAATCGCCACGGAGGCGGTGCCATCTTGTTGCAAGAGCCGCAGCAATTGCTGCGCATTGTTGAGGCGGTGCGCCGTGCGGTGCCGGCCGATGTGCCCGTGTCGGCCAAGATGCGCCTGGGCTACACCCACGACCGCGATGCCGAGCTTTGCGCGCAGGCCATTGAGGCCGGTGGCGCCTCGGAGCTGGTGGTCCATGCCCGCACGCGCGACGATGGCTACCGCCCACCCGCTTATTGGTCGCGCGTGGCCGATGTCAGGGCGGCCGTGCGCCTGCCGGTGGTGGCCAATGGCGAGGTCTGGTCGGTCGATGACGCGCGCCGCTGTTTGCGCGAGTCTGGTGCCCATGCGCTCATGCTCGGGCGCGGCGCCGTGGTCGATCCGGCTTTGGCCGGCAAGCTCAGGCGCGAGCTCGGCTGGCCGCCTGCGGCCTGCGGGCCACGGGCCGCAGGCGAGCTCAGCTGGCCCGAGATGCTGCCACACCTGGAGCGTTTTTGGCGGCGGGTGTGCGAGCGCATCGAGCCGCGGGCGCGCGCCGGCCGGCTCAAGCAGTGGCTCAATTTTCTGCGCCGTGCGAGCCCGCAGGCCGAACAGGCCTATCAGCAACTGCGCCGTCTCCAAGACAGCGCCGCTGTCGAGCGCTGGCTGCTTGAGCAGTTGAGCGCGCTGCGGCCCCTGCCGGCACACGCCTGCGTCTGAGCGGGCCAGTCGAGCAGGCAGGCTGGCCCAGCGCCAGCGGCATGGGCAGCTAAGATCGCCGCCCATGAATGGCGCCGTTGTCGACTCTCTTGCCCCGGTGATTTTGCTGATCGCCTCGGGCTATCTGGCCGGGCGCCTGGACTGGCTGGGCCAGGCCTCGCTCAAGGACCTGACCAATCTGATCTTTTTGCTGCTGTCTCCGGCTTTGCTGTTTCGCACCATGAGCCAGGTGCGCATCGAGCAGCTCGATTTCATGCCGGTGGCGGCCTACTTTTTGGCCGCTGGCATCTTGTTTGGCAGCATCTTGCTGCTGCAAGGGTTCAGCCGGCGCTCGGCGGTGCTGGCGCTGGCGGGAACGTTTTCAAACACGGTGATGATCGGGATTGCGCTGATCAACCTGCTCTTTGGTGCCCAGGGCCTGGTGACCTTGCTCACCCTGGTCTCCATCCACGCGCTGGTGTTGTTGACTCTGGCCACCTTGGTGCTTGAAGTGGCGATGCGCCGCGACGCGGCCGCGCTGCCGGGCCAGGCCGCAGCGCGGCAGTCCACGCTGGCCATTGTGCTGCAGTCCCTCAAGTCCACGGTCTTGCATCCTGTGCCCCTGCCGATTTTGCTGGGGCTGCTGTACGCGCAGACCGGTTGGGCCATTGCGCCGCTGATCGACAAGCCCCTGGCCCTGCTCGGCTCGGCCCTGTCGCCGCTGGCCCTGGTGCTGGTGGGCGTGTCCTTGTCGCACACCTCGGTGGGTCAGCACTGGCGCGGCGCTTTGGCGTTGGCGGGCGTCAAGAACCTGCTCCATCCGGTGCTGGTCTGGGCCCTGTGCCGCTTGTTGGGTGTCGAGGGCTTGCCCATGACCGTCATGGTGGTTACCGCCGCCTTGCCCATTGGAGCCAACGTGTTTTTGTTTTCGCAGCGCTACGGCGTGGCCCAGGACCTGGTGACGGCCAGCGTGGCCATGTCGTCCATGCTGGCCATGCTGACGTTGACCGCCACGCTCGCGCTCATGATCTGAGGCTCAAGCCGGTGCACGGGCGCTGAGCGAGGGACCGTTGAGCGAGCGTTGCGCCCGCCGAGGTGTTTACTGCGATATCTGCCGGGCCAGCTCGATCTGCCACTCGAAGTAGCGCTGAAAGCCATAAGCCAGCGCGCCCATAAGTGAGGTGGCACCGACCATGAGCGAGCCGATCACGCCGATGATGGTCAGCCAGTTGCTGCCGCCCGCGTGCTGGGCCTCTGGGCCCAAGCCGGCGTTAAAGCGCGCGTTCCACCTGTCCTCGGCCATCAAGCCGTACCAGATGGCATTGAGACAGCAGCCGGCCAGCACCAGGCCCAGCACAGGGATGAGCACCCAGCTCATGGGGTCATCGACGCCCAGACCTCGGGCGCGCATCAGGCCGTAAAGGCCCAGGGCTGTCGGGATGGGCAAGGCCCAGCCGATCAGGTCGTCCAAACCGTGGAGGTAGAAGCGGTGCAAGCCCAGTGGACCGCCCACAAAGGCGAGCCAGGTGCTCAAGGTTTTGTTTTTCATCGGTGCCCAGATCAAGCCCGTTTGCTGCGGGCTGGGCGCATGTTAAGCGAGCGCTTGAGGCGGCGGGCCCGGCGGGGCTTTGTCCCCGACACCCAGAGCCTTCTCCATCATGACCACGTCGAGCCAGCGGTCAAATTTCCAGCCGCACGACTGCAGCACGCCCACCTGGGTAAAGCCCAGGGCGCTGTGCACGCCCACCGATCCAGCATTGGCCGAGTCACCGATGACGGCAATGAGCTTGCGAATGCCGGCCGCCTCGGCCTGGCGGACCAGCTCGGCCAATAGCAGGCGGCCCACGCCGCGCCCCTGCGCCGCGGGATCCAGGTAGATCGAATCTTCGGCCGAATAGCGGTAGGCCGCACGCGGCTTGAACCAGTTGCAATAGGCAAAGCCCAGCACTTGCGGGCCTTGCGCGGCCACGAGGTAGGGCAGGCCTTTGGCCAGCACATCGGCGCGCCGCTGGCCCATCTCGTGCAGGCTGGGCGGCTCGGTTTCGAAGGTGCCCGTGCTGCGGCGCACATGGTGGGCATAGATGTCGGTGATGGCGCCAAGGTCGCCGTCTTGGCTGGGCCGTACGAGAAGGGTCATGGGCAGGCGCCGACGGGCTTGCCGGCTCAAAAGGTGGATCTGACTATAATGGAGGGCTTTGCGGTGTTTGGCTGGCCGGGTGGCCATGCCGTGTCTCAAGTTCCGCAAGATTTGTGGGGTCCGCCCGGTCCCCACCACCCGAAGGATAAACCATGGTCGTGATTCGACTTTCTCGCGGCGGCTCCAAGCACCGTCCTTTTTTCAACATCGTTGTGGCGGACAAGCGGGATCGCCGTGATGGCCGCTTCATCGAGCGCATCGGCTTTTACAACCCCCTGGCCAAGGCGGGCGAAGAAGGTTTGCGCGTGGCCATGGACCGTCTGAGCCACTGGCAAGGCGTCGGCGCCCAGGCCTCGCCCACGGTCGTGCGTCTGGTCAAGCAGCAGGCGCCGGCTGCCGCCTGAGCGCGGCAGCGATGTCCGTATTCCAGCCCGCGTCCTTGCCGGACGATGCCGTAGAGGTCGGGCGTGTGCTCGACGCCTGGGGCATCAAGGGCTGGGTCAAGGTGCTGGCCCACAGCAGCGAGCCGCAAGCATTGCTCGCGGCCAACCGCTGGTTTGTCCAGCCTCCCGAAGCCCGGCTGCGCCCGGGCTTTTCAGCTTTCAAGGCGACGGTGGCCCTGAGTGTGGAGCAGTGCAAGGTCCATTCGGACGCGCTGGTGGCCAAGATCGACGGCCTCGACGACCGCAGCGCCGCCGAAAGCCTCAGGGGCGCGCGCATCTTCCTGCCCCGCAGTGCCTTTGCCGCGACCGCCAGCGACGAGTACTACTGGGTCGACTTGATCGGCCTGGACGTGGTCAACCGCCAGGGCGAGCAGCTGGGCCAGGTGCGTGACCTGATGGCCACCGGGCCAACCTCGGTGCTGGTGCTGTCCTACTCGATGGAGGACGCCGACGGCACGCCGCGGCCGGCCGAGCGCCTGATCCCCTTTGTTTCAGCCTATGTCGATGCGGTCGATCTGCCGGCGCGGCGCATCACGGTCGACTGGCAGGCCGATTACTGAGACGGGCGGCGCGAGCGACCATGCGCTTTGACATCGTCACCCTTTTCCCCGAGTTGTTTGCACCGCTGCTGGTCAGCGGCGTGACGCGGCGGGCCTACGAATCGGGCCAGGTGCAGGTGCGGCTGTGGGACCTGCGCGAGCATGGCGAAGGCGCTTACCGGCGCGTCGATGACCGGCCTTACGGCGGTGGGCCGGGCATGGTCATGCTGGCCCAACCGCTGCTTGAGTGTTTGCAGCGCATCCGCGCCGACCGGCCGACTGCCGCGCCAGTGGTGCTTTTTTCGCCGGCCGGCCCTGCGCTGGACCATGCGGCGGTGAGCCAGTGGGCCGGCAGCGAGGGGGCGATCTTGATTTGCGGGCGTTACGAGGGCGTGGACCAGCGCTTCATCGATGCCCATGTCGACCAGCAGATCAGCCTGGGCGACTTTGTGCTGTCGGGCGGCGAGATCGCCGCCATGGCGCTGCTCGACGCGGTGGCCCGCTTGCAGCCGGGGGTGTTGCACGACGAGGGCAGCCACCGGCAAGACAGCTTCAACCCGGCCATCGACGGCCTGCTCGATTGCCCGCATTACAGCCGCCCCGAACTCTGGCAGGGCCAGTCGGTGCCCGCGCCGCTGCTGTCGGGCCACCACGCGCAGATCGCGCAGTGGCGGCGTGAGCAAAGCCTGCTGCTGACGGCCCGCCAACGCCCCGATCTGTTGCAAAAAGCCCGCAACAGCGGGCATTTGACGGCGCGGGACCTTGCCCTGGTTGAGCGCCAGCGGCCGGCGGCTCAAGACCCCGAGCACTGATCGGCTATACTCGAGGGCTTTTCGGTCCTCTGGCGGCCACTGCAACCGGTGCGGTGTCACGCAAGCCCAGGCTTTGCGGCGACTCCACGGATTTGCGGTCTTTAGCGCAGCGCGTGCATGAACGAAAAAGACAACTGAGGAAGCCTCATGAATCTCATCGCAACTCTCGAGCAGGAAGAAATTGCTCGTCTGAACAAGACCATTCCGGCTTATGCCCCTGGCGACACTGTGATCGTCAGTGTCAACGTGGTCGAAGGCAACCGCAAGCGCGTGCAGGCCTTTGAGGGCGTGGTCATCGCCAAGCGCAACCGGGGTCTCAATTCGAGCTTCATCGTGCGCAAGATCTCCAACGGCGAGGGCGTTGAGCGCACCTTCCAGGTCTACAGCCCGCTGATTGCCAAGATCGAGGTCAAACGCCGCGGCGATGTGCGCCGTGCCAAGCTGTACTACCTGCGCGAGCGCAGCGGCAAATCGGCTCGCATCAAGGAAAAGCTCGGCGCCAAGGCCGCCTGATCCTGGCGCAAGTGAATCTTGCCGTCGAACAAAAAGCCGCTGCTCCAAGCGGCTTTTTTTGCGTCTGGCCCGTCTCATGACTTCGCTCGAGCGATTTGACCCACGCAGTGTGGCGCCGCATCAGGTCGACGCCGGCTTGCCGCCGGTGCCCACTGAGCGGCTCACCGCCTTGGGCCTGCGACGGCATTTTGCCGACCCACCCGCCTGGACGCCCGAGATCGTGCGCGAGGCGCCCTTGCCCGACCGCCAGTCGGCTGCCGCGGCGGTGCTGGTCCCTTTGGTGCTGCGCGAGGGCGGGTTGACCTTGCTGCTGACCCAGCGGGGGCAGCACCTGTCCAATCACTCCGGACAGATCGCTTTTCCGGGCGGGCGCATGGATGCCTCGGACCCGGATGTGGTGCACACCGCTCTGCGCGAGGCGCAGGAGGAGGTGGGACTTGCGCCCGAGCATGTGGAGGTGCTGGGCACGCTGCCCATCTACGTGACCGGAACGGCGTTCATCGTCACCCCGGTGGTGGCTTTGGTGCAGCCCGGCTTTGAGGTGCAGGCCAACCCGGCCGAGGTGGCCGATGTGTTCGAGGTGCCCCTGCCTTACCTGATGAATCCCGCCCATCACCGCCACCACCAGGCGTTGCTTGAAGGCCAGGCCCGTCGGTGGTTGTCCATGCCTTGGACCGATGCGCAGCAGCGTGAGCGCTACATCTGGGGCGCAACGGCCGGCATGCTGCGCAATTTGTACCGGTTTTTGCTCAGCTGAGCCCGGCCATCGGGCCGGCGATATCATCGCAGCCATGAGCTTTCTTGCTGTTTTGCTGGCCCTGGTGCTCGAGCAGGTCAGGCCGCTGAGTCCGGCCAATGTGCTGCACACGGGTTTGCGCGCCTGGGTGCGCGCGATCAGCGGCAACCTTGACGCGGGCCGCCCCCTGCACGGCTATCTGGCCTGGTCGGCTGCGGTTGCTCTGCCGGCTCTGCTGGCCCTGGCATTGCACCATCTGCTGTGGCAGTTGCATCCGGTGCTGGCCTATCTCTGGAATGTGGGGCTGCTCTACCTCACGCTGGGCTTTCGGCAGTTCAGCCATCACTTCACCGCCATACGCGACGCCCTTGATGTGGGCGACGAGGACCAGGCCCGCGCGTCCCTGGCCCGCTGGCAGCAAGTCGACGTGGGGCAATTGCCGCGCAGCGAAATCGTGCGCCATGTGATCGAGCATTCGGTGCTGGCAGCGCACCGCCATGTTTTTGGCGTGCTCAGCTGCTACTGCATCGGTGCGGCGCTCGGTTTCGGGCCGGCCGGCGCCGTGCTCTACCGCATGAGCGAGTTCGCCTCGCGCTATTGGAGCCACAAGAGCAGTCAGCCCGGCGAAGGCGTGAGCCCGGCCTTGCTGCGCGTGGCAAGGCAGGCCTGGGCCCTCATCGACTACCTGCCCGCGCGCATGACGGCCGTTGCATTTGCCGTGGTCGGCAGTTTTGAAGATGCGGTCGACAGCTGGCGCCAGTGCGCCCAAAGCCTGGCCGGTCATCCCTGGGCCTCGGTCGAGCGCAACCAGACCGTCGTGCTCGCGGCGACCGCCGGTGCCGTCCAGGTGCGCTTGGGAGGCTCGCCGCTGCCGGCATCTGCGCCCGAAGCGCCCGACGCACCGCCGCCCGAGCCCTTGGGTCCTCTGGGCGCCGGCGGCCGGGCTCCCGAGCCTGCCCATCTGCGCAGCGTGGTCGGCCTGGTCTGGCGATCGGTGGTGCTGTGGATGGTGCTGCTGGCCCTGCTCACCCTGGCGCGCTTGTTGGGCTGAGGATGGGGCACTTGGGGGCACTCCGGGGCACTTGGGCGCCCGTGCGCAGTGGTCGAGCCGCGCGGCGTTTTAGTTGCGCTGCGTTTTAGTAGCGCTGCGTTTTAGTAGCGCGGCGGGCGCGACAACTCTTCGAACAGCTCGAGGTAAATCCGGTAGCGCTGCTCGCTGATGGTGCCGTCGCTGGACTGGCGCTCGGCGATGACCGCGCAGCCAGGCTCCTGCCGGTGGGTGCAGTTGTGGAAGCGGCACGCCTGCGCGTATGGCTTGAGGTCGGGCATCAGGCTGGCCAGAGCCATGGGCTCGATGTGCTGCAGACCAAACTCTTGGAAGCCCGGCGAGTCGATCAGGGCAGCGCTGCGCTGCGGATCGAGCCAGTACAAGCTGGTGCGCGTGGTGGTGTGGCGTCCGCTGCCCAGGGCTTGGGAGATTTGCGCAGTCAGCACGCCCGCTTCGGGCACCAGGGTGTTGACCAGGCTGCTTTTGCCGGCGCCCGATGGGCCGAGCACCAGGGTGGTCTTGCCCCGCAGGCGCTCGGGCAGATCGGCCAGGTCGCTGCGCTGTGCGCTGGGCGCAGCGCCGGGCTGCACCGCCAGCGCCAGCACCGTCTCGTTCATGGCCCGGTATGGCGCCAGCTTGTGCCAGGCGCGGGTGAAACTCTCGCCCAGGTCTTTCTTGTTGAGCGCGATCAGGGCGCTGATGCCTTGCGCTCGGGCTGCGATCAGGGCCCGGCTGAGCTGGCTGGCCGAAAACTCTGGCTCGGCGGCCACCAGAATCAAGATCTGGTCCAGGTTGGCGGCAAAGGACTTGGTGCGCAGCTCGTCTTGCCGGTACAGCAGATTGCGCCGGGGCTCAATCGACGCGATCGTGCCTTCATCTTGGCTGGGCAGCCAGCGCACCCGATCTCCGACCACCGCCTCGTTCTTCTTGCCCCGGGGGTGGCACAACAAGCGTTGACCCTGCGGCGTCTCGATCAGCACATGCCGACCGAAGCTGGCCACCACCAGCGCGTCCCGCGTCGCCTGGCCGGTCTCCTTGCGGGGCGCTTTGGGCGGCCTCAATCGACAAGGGCGTCGACCTGGGCCGCGCAGAGAAAATCGCTCGCCGAAAGCGCCGCCACGTCGTGCGTGTGCCAGCGCACCGTGCAGCGGCCATAGCCCAGCCGCAGGTCGGGGTGGTGGTCTTGGCGATGGGCCACGAAAGCCACCGCGTTGACAAAAGCCATGGTCTGGTGAAAGTCGGCAAATTCAAACGACTTTTCCAGCGCGCCATCGATCACCCGCCAGCCCTGCGCCCGCTCGCCATTGAGCTGGGTCAGGCGCGTGATGACCTGCGTGGCCGTCAGGGCGGTGCGGGCTTTGGGTGCATCCATGGGGGCGCTCATGGGGTCATTCACGGCGCAGCCGCTGCAGCTTGCGGGCCCATGCGGGCCAGGCGCTCTGAGGCAGGCGGATGCGAGTAGTAAAAGCGCGCGAACAGCGGGTCGGGCGTGAGCGTGCTGGCGTTGTCCTTGTAGAGCTTGAGCAGGGCGCTGGAAAGGTCACTGCCGCTGGTCTGGGCACAGGCGTAGGCATCGGCCTGAAATTCGTGGCGCCGCGACAAATGGGCCGACAGCGGTGAGATGAAGTAGCTGAACACCGGCACCACCAGCAAGAACAAGAGCAGGGCCAGCGCATCGTTGGGCGCGTTCAGGTGCACTTGTACGCCCAGACCGCTGTAAAACCAAACCTGCTGCGACAGCCATCCGAGCAGCCACAGCGCGCCCAGGCTCAAGCCAAAGAGCATCACGATGCGCTGCACGATGTGCTTGTGGCGGAAATGGCCGAGCTCGTGTGCGAGGACTGCATCGACCTCGTCCGGCGTGAGTTGCTTGAGCAAGGTGTCGTAGAACACCACCCGCTTGGCCGCACCGAAGCCGGTGAAATAGGCGTTGGCGTGGGCCGAACGTTTGCTGCCGTCCATCACGAACAGCCCCTTGGCCGAAAAGCCGCAGCGCCGCATCAGCGCGCTCACGCGGGACTTGAGTTGTTCGTCTTGCAGTGGCTCGAACTTGTTGAACAGCGGCGCAATGACGGTGGGGTAGAGCACCAGAATCAGCAGATTAAAGCCCATCCAGGCAGCCCAGGCCCACAGCCACCACAAGCCGCCGGTGCTGCCCATCAGCCACAGGATCAGGGCCAAGATGGGCAGGCCGATCACCGCGCCGACCAGGCTGGACTTGAGCAGGTCGCCCAGCCACAGGCCCGGCGTCATCTTGTTGAAGCCAAAACGCTCTTCAAGCACAAACGTCGAATACCAAGACAGCGGCAGATCGAGCACAGCGCCAATCAGGGCGAAGGCCGCCACCAGCGCCACTTGCTGGGCCAGCGGCCCCCATTGGGCGACCGGCGAGGCGCCAACCAGGGCGTCGAGCGCCGACAGGCCGCCCAGCAAGGTCCAGCCCAGCAAGATCACGGTGCTCCACGCCAGCTCGGCTGTGCCCAGGCGCGATTTGGCCAGGGTGTAATCGGCCGCCTTTTGGTGGGCCTGCAGCGTGATGGCCTGCGCAAATGCGGCAGGGACCTGGCCGCGGTGCTGCCAGACGTGGCGCGCCTGGCGCCAGCTCAGATAAAGTTTGAGCAGCACGCCTAGGACAAGCGCAGCGGCAAACACCACAGCCCAGAGGGTTGACAGATCTTGCATGCGGGGAAGTTTAGGTCATCGGCGAGAATGCCCGCATGCCCAGCGCCCAAGTCCCCCCAGCCGACCTCGCCAAATCCGATCAGAATCTGGTGTGGATCGATTGCGAGATGAGCGGGCTTGACCCGGAAAAAGAGCGTCTGCTGGAAATTGCGGTGGTCATCACCGGCCCGCACCTGCAGCCTCGCATCGAGGGCCCGGTGCTGGTCATCCACCAAAGTGCGGAGCTGCTGGGCAAGATGGACGCCTGGAACAAGGGCACGCACGGCAAGAGCGGACTGATCGACAAGGTCAAGGCCAGCAGCTTGAGCGAAGAGCAGGCCGAGCGGATCTTGCTGGACTTTATCTCCCGTTACGTGCCCAAGAGCGCCTCGCCTCTGTGCGGCAACACCATCAGCCAGGACCGGCGCTTCCTGGTCAAGTACATGCCCAAGCTTGAGGCCTGGCTGCACTACCGAAACCTCGATGTCAGTACGCTAAAAGAATTGGCCAAGCGCTGGAAGCCCGAGGTCTACAACGGCTTCAAGAAGGCGCAAAGCCACACCGCGCTGGCCGACGTGTACGAATCCATCGAGGAGTTGGTGCACTACCGCGAGCACCTGCTCAAGCTTTGAGCGGACGGCGCTTCAGTCCGGCAGCGCTGCGCTCCAGCGCTGATTCCACGCCTTGCTCAGATCGCGTCGGTCGCGTTTGGTCGGCCGGCCACGCTCCATGCTGACGGCCGGCTCCGGGGCGAGCCGCAGGCGCTCCTGGGCCGCGGCCCGAAGCTCCAGGCTTTGGGCGGTTTCTTCGTAGAG
Organism: Comamonadaceae bacterium; assembly: GCA_027491035.1. Taxonomy (GTDB): domain Bacteria; phylum Pseudomonadota; class Gammaproteobacteria; order Burkholderiales; family Burkholderiaceae_C; genus Polaromonas. The sequence continues at coordinate 70,090 of JAIXWZ010000061.1, forward strand.
CTGCTGGGCCACTGGCGCCGGGCCTCGCTGCTGCGACAGGCCGCGCACGTGCACGGTTCGCGGCCACGGGCCCTTGATCGCGATTTCATCACCGGGCTTGACATCGTGCGCCGGCTTGACGGTGTGCCCATTGATCTGCACCCGGCCCTTGGCGATTTCCTCGACGGCCAGCGCCCGTGTCTTGAAAAATCGGGCGGCCCACAGCCACTTGTCGATGCGCATCGTCTCCATGGCCGCTGGGTCCGTTTCGCGCGCCAGGGTTTAGCGCTGGGCGCCCAGTGCCAGCGCCTCTTGGCGACTGCGCGCGAGCGCCTGCAAGTCCGGTGCCTGCAGCGTCGCCCAGCCGGCCAGATGCCGCTCGCAGACGTCGGCCAGTGCCTCGATCCAGTCGCTCTGGTCGTTGAGGCAGGCGATGTACTGAAAGCGCTCGCCGCCGGCCATCAGGAAGGCCTGCCGGGCCTCGTCCTGGATTTCCTCCAGGGTCTCCAGGCAATCGGCGGTAAAGCCCGGGCAGATCACGTCGACCGAGCGCGTGCCCGCCTCGGCCATGGCCACCAGGGTGGGCTCGGTGTAGGGCTCGAGCCACTTGGCCTTGCCAAAACGCGACTGAAACGTGACCTTGTAGCGCTCTTTGGGCAGCCCCAGGCTTTGGGCCAGCAGACGCGCGGTCTTGTAGCACTCGCAGTGGTAGGGGTCGCCCAGTTCAAGGGTGCGCGCCGGCACGCCGTGAAAGCTCATCACCAGTTGCTCGGCCTGGCCGTGGGCCCGCCAGTGCGACCGCACCGAATGGGCCAGCGCCTCGATGTAGCCGCTTTCGTCGTGGTAGTGGTTGACAAAACGCAGCTCGTGCAGGCGCCGGGCCTTTTGCGACCAGGCGTAGACCGCATCGAACACGCTGGCGGTGGTGGTGGCGCTGTACTGCGGATAGGCGGGCACGATCAGCACCCGCTCGATGCCCAGCTTTTTGAACTCGTCGAGCTGCGAGCCGATGGAGGGGCTGCCATAGCGCATGGCGTAGCGCACCTGCAAGCGGTGGCCGCGATCGGCCAGCGACTGCGCCAGCAGACGCGACTGCTTGTCGGTCCAAACCCGCAGCGGCGAGCCCTCGGGCGTCCAGATGCTGGCGTACTTGGCTGCCGACTTTTTGGGACGCACCCGCAAAATGATGCCGTGCAAAATGAGCCACCAAATCGGCCGCGGGATCTCGACCACGCGCTGATCGCTCAGGAACTCGGCCAGGTAGGCGCGCAGGGCCGGCGCCGTCGGTGCATCGGGCGTGCCCAGGTTGCAGTAGAGCACTGCGGTGCGGGCACCGTCAGCGGGTGCGGCGCCATGGGCGTAGGCGGGTTCGGCGGAAAACGGCATGTGCGTTATTCTCGCCCACCATGCTCGACCGACTTAAAGTCCGGGCCATTACGCTGGACCTTGACGACACCCTCTGGCCGATTTGGCCCACCATTGCCCGTGCCGAAAGGCAGTTGCAGGACTGGCTGCGTGCGCGCGCAGGCGCCACCGCCGACTTGCTGGCCGACGATTTGCAGCGCCATGGACTGCGTGAGCAGGTCATGCGCGAGCGCCCCGACCTCAAGCACCAGCTCAGCGCCATCCGCACCGAGATGATCCGGCGCGCGCTCACGCAGGCCGGAGACGATCCGGTGCTGGCAGAGCCGGCCTATGCGGTGTTTCACGCCAGCCGCCAGCAGGTCGATCTGTTCGACGACGCCCGGCCTGCGCTGGAGTTTCTGGCGGCGCGCTACCCGGTGGTGGCACTGTCCAATGGCAATGCCAGCGTCGAGGCGGTCGGGCTCGGGCGGTTTTTTCATGCCAGCATCAGTGCCGAGTCCTTTGGCGTGGGCAAGCCCGAGCCGGCTATTTTTCATGCCGCGGCCCAGGCCGCTGGCGTGGCGCCCCAGGACGTGCTGCATGTCGGCGACGATGCCAGCCTCGATGTGCTTGGCGCCCTGGCTTGCGGCATGCAGACCATTTGGGTCAACCGTGAGGATCACCTGTGGCCGCACACCGAGCAGCCCCACGAGACGGTGAACAATTTGCACGAGTTGACCGAGTTGTTGCGCTGAACCGGTTTCCCCCAATCCACTGGAGACTCCCATGAGCCTGAAGATTTACGGTATTGCCGCCTCCCGCGCTGGCCGCCCCCTGTGGGTGGCCCACGAGTTGGCGCTGGCCTACGAGCATGTGCCCACCCCCTACACGGGCGGGGCCACCCGCACCAGCGAGTTCTTGCAGCTCAACCCCAACGGCCACATCCCGGTGGTCGACGACCATGGCGTGATCGTCTGGGAGTCGATGGCCTGCGCGCTTTATCTGGCGCAGCGTTACAGCAGCGCCGAGGGCCTGAGCCTGGCCGGACAGACCCCGGCCGAGCAGGCCGACGTCCTGCGCTGGACCTTTTGGGCCGTGACCGAGTGCGAGAAGGACGCGCTGAGCGTGCTGATGCACACGCTGGCCATGCCGGCCGATCAGCGCAAGCCCGAGCTGGCGCAGGAGGCGGCCCGCCGCCTGCAAGTGCCGCTGCGCGTGCTCGAGCAGCATCTGCAGCAGCCCTATCTGGCCGGCGAGCGCTTCACCGTGGCCGATGTCTGCGTTGCTTCGGTGCTGGCCTGGATCAAGCCCATGCCCGAGCTGCTGCAAGACAAGCCGCGCGTGGCCGCCTGGTTGCAGCGCTGTCTGGAGCGGCCCGCCCAGCAGCAGGTGCGGGCGCTGTCCAGGAAGTCCTGAGCTTTAGGTGGGTCAGGCCAGCGCATCGGCGGCGGCCTGACCGCTGCGCACCGCGCCTTCGAGCGTGGCCGGGTAGGGGCCGGCCACATAGTCGGCGCAGGCCAGCAGGCTCGCGCAGCCGGGCAGCACCTGTTGGCCCGGCCGCTGCACAGCGGCGGTGCAGGCAAAGGTCGCCCGTCGCTCGATCACGGTCTGCACGACCTCGAGCGTCTGGAGCCCGAGCTGGGTCTGCGCCTGCGCCTGGACCCCGTCCTCAAGCGCCTGGCGCGAGTGTGTGCTGGCGCTGACCACAAACGCGAGCAAGCCGGCGGGGCCACCGAGCGCACCGCGGTCAAAGACGAACTGCGCCGGTGCGTTGGTGCCTTCGCGCAGCGCCAGCATGGGACGAGGCAGCCGGGCGCCGGGCGAGCGGGCATAGACGGTGGCAATGGCCTCATGCTGCAAGGCCTGGGCCTTGTCCTGCCAGGCCTGCGCCGCGGGCAAATCGCACACCAGCCGTGCCGCCTCACCGGCCGGGCAGGCAAGCACCACGGCATCGAACACCTCGCTGCGCTCTTGGGCGTCCTGGCTGATCCGCAGCTGCCAGCGCCGACCTTGCGGCTGCAGCGCCAGGGCGCGGGCGCCCAGGTGCACCGTGTGTCCGCGCTGGTGCAGCTGCCGCAGCGCCGCATCGGGCAGCAGCCGGCTCAGGTCGGTGGTGGGCACGAGCAGGTCGGAGCCCCCGGCACCGGCAAACAGGGCGTCTTGCATCACCCGCAGGAAGACGGCGCCACTGGCCCGCTGCAACGGTGTGTTCAGAGCCGAGATGCACAGCGGGGCGATCAGGCCATCGACCACGGTCGGGCTCAGGCCCGCGCACAGTTGCTCGACGGTCGTCGACGCCTCGCAGGCAAAGCCGGCCCCTTGCCAGCGGTGGGCCCGGCGCAGCAGCGACAGCTTGTCGCCCAGGCTCCAGCCGCGCGCCCCCAACACGCCCAGAGCCACGGCCAGGCTCGCTGGCGCCCCCGCCCACAGCGGCGGCGGCCAGTTGGGCAGGCACAGCCCCTGCCCATCGGCAAACATCAGGGACAAAGGCATGCGCAGCAGGTGCTGCTCCGGATCGACGCCAAGCCCGCGCATGAGCGCCAGGCTGTGGCTGTAGGCGCCAATGAGAAGGTGCTGGCCGTTGTCGAGTTCAATGCGCTCGCCGCCGTGCTGCACGGCGAGCGCGCGGGCGCGGCCGCCGGCTTGGCGCGCGGCCTCGAGCAGCACCACCTCGGCGCCACGCTCGGCAGCCTGCAGCGCAGCGGCGCAGCCCGCCCAGCCTGCACCGACAACGGCCACCCGCATCAGCAGACGCGGCCCAAAGCCTGTGTCTTCCAGGCCAGCCAGAATTTGCGCAGCGGCGTCAGGCTCACCCTCTGGTGCAGCACCTGATAGCCGTCGGCCTCAATCTCGCGCAGCAAGGTGCGATAAATGCTGGCCATCATCAGGCCCGGTTTTTGTGCGCGCCAGTCGGCCTGGGGCAGCAGCTCAAGCGCCTGTTCGTAGGTGCGCAGCGCCCGCTGCGTCTGGAAGGCCATCAGGGCCCGGAAGCGGTCGGAGTACTGGCGCTTGAGGATTTCGTGGGCCTTCACGTCAAACTGCTGCAGTTCGCTGACGGGCAGGTAGATGCGCCCGCGCAGCGCATCCTCGCCGACGTCGCGGATGATGTTGGTCAGCTGAAAGGCCAGGCCCAGCGTGTGCGCGTAAGAGGTCGTGCGCTCTTGCGTCTGACCGAAGATGCGCGCAGCCACCTCGCCGACCACGCCGGCCACCAGGTGGCAGTAGCGCGTCAGACCCGGCAAATCCAGGAAACGGCTTTGCTCCAGGTCCATCTGGCAGCCATCGATGACGGCGTTCAGATGCGCCGCCGTGATGCCGAACACCTCGGTCCAGGGCATCAATGCCTTGAGCACCGGATGGCTGGGCTGGCCGTTGTAGGCCGACGCCACCTCGCCGCGCCACCAGGACAGTTTGGCTTGCGCCACACCCGCATCGACCGTCTCGTCGACGACATCGTCGACTTCCCGGCAAAAGGCGTAGAAGGCCGTGATGGCCGCCCGGCGGTCTTTGGGCAGGAAGAGGAAGGCGTAGTAAAAGCTGCTGCCTGAGGCGGCGGTTTTGCGCTGGACGTACTGCTCCGGGCTCATGCAGACATTGTCGCTTCAATGCCGCCCCGCTTCTCCTGGCGCCCAGCCATGTCCCCGGGCTGGGCAAGACAGGGCAGAAGATGGACGTCTTTATGTAACTAAGTTACACTCTGCCCGACGCATTGCATCCCTGTTTTCTCCAATGATCTGGATGAATCGCCTTCTTAATCGCCAAATTGAGAGGGGTGGGTCTTTCGGGTTGATCTGAAAACACTTTTCCTGAGTTACACACCCTTTTGTCAGGATCCCTGCCATGAGCTCTGCTGCCGCAGCCGACGCGCCGGACATCGTGATCTTTGGCGGCGCCGGCGATCTGTCGTGCCGCAAACTGCTGCCGGCCTTGTACATGGCCCACATGCACAGCCGCCTCGAGCCCGGTGTGCGCATCATCGCCGTCGGTCGCCAGGCTTGGTCGCGCCAGCAGTACCTGGACTTCATCGACGCGCGCTCGCCGGCCTTTATTGAGGCGGCCGCCATGGACGCATCGGTCTGGGCCGAGTTTTTGGCGCGGCTGGACTACATCGGCCTCGATGTCAGCGATGCCGGCGCCTACGCGGCCCTGGCGCAGCGCCAACTGTCCCAGGGGCTGCGTGTCTTTTACCTGGCCACCGCACCCTCGCTGTTTGCCCGCATTTGCGAGCACCTGGGCTCGGCCGGCCTCATTCATGAGGGCAGCCGGGTTGTGCTCGAAAAACCCCTGGGCACGGACCTGGCGTCGGCGCAGGCCATCAACACCGCAGTGGCGCGGCATTTTCGGGAAGAGCAGATCTACCGCATCGACCACTACCTGGGCAAGGAGACGGTGCAAAACCTGATGGTGCTGCGCTTTGGCAACGCGATCTTCGAGCCCTTGTGGCGCGCGCCGTTCATCAAGAGCGTGCAGATCACCGTGGCTGAGACAGTGGGCGTGGGCAGCCGCGCCGGTTTCTATGACGGCGCCGGCGCCTTGCGCGACATGGTGCAAAACCATCTGCTGCAGCTGCTGTGCATCGTCGCCATGGAGCCGCCGGTCTCGCTTGAGGCCGACGATGTGCGCGATGAAAAGCTCAAGGTGCTGCGTTCGCTGCGCAAGATGGACCTGGCGGCCATTGGTCGGGACACGGTGCGCGGGCAGTATGGCGCGGGCGTGGCCGACGGCCAGTCGGTGCAGGCCTATTTGCAGGAGGAGGGCGTGCCGGCGGGCAGCCGCACCGAGACCTTTGTGGCCTTGCGCGCCCATATCGACAACGCCCGCTGGGCCAACGTGCCGTTTTTCTTGCGCACGGGCAAGCGCATGGCCAAGCGCCAGTCGCAAATCGTCATTGAGTTTGCCGAGCAGCCCTTCTCGATTTTTGGCAGCGGCCCCCAGCATCGGCCCAATCGGCTCATCATCAGCTTGCAGCCCGAAGAGTCCATTCACTTGGGCATGATGGTCAAGGAGCCAGGCTCGGGCATGAAGCTGCACCCGGTCGAGCTTGGGCTCGATCTTCAGTCCTCGTCGGACAAGCGACGCGCCGAGGCCTACGAGCGCCTGCTCATCGATGTCATGAAGGGCCGGTTGACCCATTTCATGCGGCGCGACGAACTCGAGGCCGCCTGGCGCTGGGTCGAGCCGATCTTGCGCGGCTGGCAGGCGCTGGAAGACAAGCCGCGCCCCTATGCAGCGGGCAGCTGGGGACCGGCCGCCTCTTCGGCGCTGATGGCCCGAGAAAGCCTGAGCTGGTTCGAGGAGTCCTGATGCCCGCCCAACCCGAACCTTATGGGGACCTGCCGGCTGGTCGGCTGGTTTCCTTCTTCACCGTTGCGGCCGATCAGGCGGCGCAAGCCTTGGCCGCCGACGTGGCCGCACGACTGCGCCAGGCCATCGATGCGAGGGGCCTGGCCGTCCTGCATGTCTCGGGCGGGCAATCACCCGTGGCGCTGTTTGAGGCGCTGCGCGAGCAGGCACTGCCTTGGGAGAAGGTGGAGGTCAGCCTGGCCGATGAGCGCGTGGTGCCCCCCGAGCATGCCGACAGCAACGCCCGCCTGGTGCGCACGCACCTGCTGCAGGGGCCGGCAGCGCGCGCGCGTTTGCTGCCTTTGCTGCCTTTGCTGCCTGTATTGCCGCAGTCGCTGGCGCTGCCCGATCTGGCCGAGCAGGCCGGTTGGGCTTTGGGCGCGCAGGGGCCGGCCGATGTGCTGGTGCTGGGCATGGGCGCGGACGGGCACACCGCGTCGATTTTTCCGGGCATGCCCAATCTGACGCAGGCGCTCGACCCCCAGGGCAGATCCGTGTGCCTGCCCGTGGCGCGCGAGGGGCTGCCTGCCGCCGCGCCGCATGCGCGCATCACACAGACGCTGGCCCATTTGCTGACGGCCCGGCACATCGTGCTGCCGGTGCGCGGCAGTGACAAGCTGCAGACCTTGCGCCGCGCCTGCCAGGGGCGTGAGCTGCCGATCTCCCATGTTCTGCACCAAAGCCTGGCCCCGGTGGCCGTCTGGATCTCCCCATGAGCCCCTTGCACCCCCGTCTTGTTGAAGTGACCGCGCGCATCGAGGCGCGCAGCGTCCAAAGCCGCAGTGCCTACCTGTCGGTGCTGCACGCGGCCGGCGGCAAGGGCGGCCCGCAGCGCAGCGCTTTGGGCTGCGCCAACGCCGCCCACGCCTATGCGGCCATGCCCGCTGCCGACAAGCTGATGCTGCGCCAGGAGCGCGCGCCCCACCTGGGGCTGATCACCGCCTACAACGACATGCTCTCGGCCCATCAGCCTTACGAGCACTATCCCGAACGCATCCGCGCCAGCGCCCGCAGCGCCGGCGCCACCGCTCAAGTCGCCGGCGGCGTGCCTGCCATGTGCGACGGCATCACCCAGGGCGAAGACGGCATGGAGCTGTCGCTGTTTTCGCGCGACGTGATTGCCCTGGCCAGCGTGGTGGGCCTGTCGCACAACGTGTTTGATGCGGCGCTGTTTCTGGGCGTGTGCGACAAGATCGTGCCGGGCCTGCTTATGGGGGCGCTGCAGTTCGGTCATCTGCCGGCGGTGTTCATTCCTGCCGGCCCCATGACCTCGGGCCTGGCCAATGATGCCAAGGCCAAGGTGCGCCAGCAGTTTGCGCAGGGGCTGGTCGACCGGCAGGCCTTGCTCGATGCCGAGCAGGCAGCCTATCACGGGCCGGGCACCTGCACCTTTTATGGCACGGCCAACTCCAACCAAATGCTCATGGAGATCATGGGCCTGCACCTGCCCGGCTCGTCCTTTGTCAACCCGGGCACGGCCTTGCGGCAGGCGCTGACCGATGCGGCCGTGGCCCAGGCCGTGACTCTGGCGCGAGGCAGGCAAGCTGCGCTGGGCCTGCAAATGGATGCGCGGGTTTTCGTCAACGGCCTGGTCGGTCTGCTGGCCACGGGCGGCTCGACCAACCACACCCTGCATTTGGTGGCCATGGCCCGCGCCGCCGGATGGATCATCAATTGGGACGATTTCGCCGATCTGTCGGCATGCGTGCCGCTGCTGGCGCGCATCTACCCCAATGGATCGGCCGACGTGAACCACTTTCATGCCGCCGGCGGCATGGGATTTCTGATCAGCCAGTTGCTTGCTGGCGGTCTTTTGCACGACGACGTGCAGACCATCTGGGGCCCCGGCCTGAGCCGCTACACCCAGGAGCCCTGGCTCGACGGGGCGGTTTTGCGGTGGCGCCCTGCGGCGCAGCGCTCGGGCGACGAGCAGGTGCTGCGCCCCATTGAGCGCCCCTTCAGTGCCGACGGCGGCTTGCGCCTGTTGCAAGGCAACCTGGGCCGCGCGGTGGTCAAGGTCTCGGCGATTGCGCCGGCCCACCGTCGGGTGCGCGCCCAGGCCCTGGTCTTTACCGACCAAAAGCAGCTCGAGCAGGCTTTTCGCGCCGGACAGCTCGAGCGAGACTTTGTCGCGGTGGTGCGCAACCAGGGCCCACGGGCCAACGGCATGCCCGAGCTGCACAAGCTCACCCCCATTTTGTCGCTCTTGCAGGACAAGGGCCATGCGGTGGCGCTGGTCACCGATGGCCGCATGTCGGGCGCCTCGGGCAAGGTGCCGGCTGCCATCCATGTGTGTCCCGAAGCGGTCAGCGGTGGCGCGATTGCCCGGGTGCGCGAGGGCGACTGGGTCACGCTCGATTGCGAGCAGCAGCAACTGTGGCTCGAAGTCGATGCCGCAGAGCTGGCCAGCCGCGCGCCAGAGGTGCCGGACCTGAGCGCCCATCAAAGGGGCAGCGGTCGCGATCTGTTTGCCCTGTTTCGGGACAATGTCGGTGACCCCGAAACCGGCGCCAGCCCCTTGCTGTCTCTGTTTTGACCTGTTGCTCCCATCCAGCCATGACCCTTGACCCCCCAAGCTTGCGCCAGCCCTCCTTCGTCTCGCGCATCGTGCCGGTGATCGTGATCACCGACGTCAAGCAGGCCGTGCCGCTGGCCCACGCCTTGTTGGCCGGCGGTGTGGATGTGATGGAGATCACCCTGCGCCATGCGGCAGGCCTGCCGGCCATTGAGGCGGTGGCGCGACAGGTGCCTCAGATGCAGGTGGGCGCGGGCACGGTCACCCGGGCCAGTGAAATGGTTCGTGCCCGTGATGCAGGCGCCCGCTTCGCCCTCTCGCCGGGCATGAGCGATGAGCTCGTGCAGGCCGCCTTCGACTGCAAGCTGCCCTTCATCCCCGGCGTCATGACCCCTGGGGAGGTGCTGCGCGCACGCGAGCACGGCTTTGGCCTGCTCAAGCTTTTCCCCGCCGAGCAAGCCGGCGGCTTGGGCATGCTCAAGGCCCTGTCCGGCCCCCTGCCCGAGATGCGGTTTTGCCCCACTGGCGGCGTCTCGCCGAGCAACCTGGCCCAGTACCTAGAGCAGCCCAACGTGGCCATGGTCGGCGGGTCTTGGCTCACGCCAGCGGCGGCTCTGGAGCAGGGCCGCTGGCAGGACATCACCGACCTGGCAGCCCAAGCCAC
>JAIXWZ010000038.1 GCA_027491035.1 Comamonadaceae bacterium
AAAGGGTTCTAAGGCTCGAAGACTTCAAGCGAAGGACTTTTTGAACTCGGCGATGGCAGCACTCATTTCAGCCTCGGCGTCCTTGTCCATGGCTTTGCTCGACTCGAGCTTGGCCAGCAAGGCGGCGTGCTTGTCCTTGAGGTAGCTGTGCAGGCCCGACTCGAAAGCCAACAATTTCTTGACCTCGACATCATCCATAAAGCCCTTGTTCACAGCGAACAAAGTCGCACCCATCAGGCTGATGGGCAGCGGGCTGTACTGCGGCTGCTTGAGCAACTCGGTCACGCGGGCGCCGCGGTCGAGCTGCTTGCGGGTCGCCTCGTCCAAGTCAGAGGCGAACTGTGCAAAAGCGGCCAGCTCACGGTACTGCGCCAGGTCGGTACGGATACCGCCGGACAGGCCCTGGATCAGCTTGGTCTGCGCGGCACCGCCGACGCGGGAGACCGAAATACCGGCGTTAATAGCGGGGCGGATACCTGCGTTGAACAAGCTGGTTTCCAAGAAGATCTGGCCGTCGGTGATGGAGATCACATTGGTCGGAACGAAGGCAGACACGTCGCCAGCCTGGGTCTCAATCACCGGAAGCGCAGTCAGCGAACCCGTCTTGCCTTTGACCTCACCCTTGGTGAAAGCCTCGACATAGTCGGCATTAACGCGGGCGGCGCGCTCGAGCAGACGGCTGTGCAGATAAAACACGTCGCCGGGGTAGGCTTCGCGGCCCGGAGGGCGACGCAGCAGCAGCGAGACCTGGCGGTAGGCCACGGCCTGCTTGGACAAGTCGTCATAGACGATCAGCGCATCCTGGCCGCGGTCACGGAAGTACTCACCCATGGTGCAGCCCGAGTAGGCCGACACATACTGCATGGCCGCCGACTCAGAAGCGGACGCAGCCACCACGATGGTGTAGTCCATGGCACCGGCCTGCTCGAGCGCGCGCACCACGTTCTTGATCGACGAGGCTTTCTGGCCAATCGCGACGTAAACGCAGGTCATGTTCTGACCCTTTTGGTTGATGATCGCGTCGATGGCCACCGCAGTCTTGCCGGTTTGGCGGTCGCCAATGATCAACTCGCGCTGACCCCGGCCGATCGGCACCATGGAGTCAATCGACTTCAGGCCGGTCTGCATCGGCTGGTCCACCGATTTACGCGCGATCACGCCCGGCGCCACCTTCTCGATCACGTCGGTCATCTTGGCGTTGATCGGGCCCTTGCCGTCGATCGGCTGCCCCAGGGCGTTGACCACGCGGCCGATGAGCTCAGGGCCGACCGGCACTTCCAAAATGCGACCCGTGCACTTGACGGTGTCGCCTTCGGCGATGTGCTCGTACTCACCCAAAATCACCGAGCCGACCGAGTCGCGCTCGAGGTTGAGGGCCAGACCGAAGGTGGGCACACCGTCTTTGGTGGCGGGGAACTCGAGCATCTCGCCCTGCATCACGTCGGACAGGCCGTGGATGCGCACGATACCGTCGGCCACCGACACGACCGTGCCCTGGTTGCGGATATCGGCACTGGCAGCCAGACCCTCGATGCGACTTTTGATCAGCTCAGAAATTTCTGCGGGATTGAGTTGCATGACTCTTTCCTTCTTTCAAGTTGGTTGGTGACCCTCGCCTCAGGTCAGGCGATCAGCGCCACTTTCATTTGTTCCAAACGGGCTTTGACCGAAGTGTCAAGCACCTCGTCACCCACCACGACGCGTATGCCGCCGATCAGCTCGGGCTCAAGTTCGACGGACAGGTCGAGCTTGCGTCCGAATCGCTTTTCCAGCGTCACTGCCAGGTCCGCCAGAGCCTGTCCTTCAATGGGGAAGGGGCTGTGGACCACCGCATCAGAGCTGCCGGTCTGGGCGTTGACCAGGATCCGAAACTGGCGAGCCACCTCAGGCAAGGCCAACAGGCGACCGTTGTCAACCACGGTGCGCAAGAAGTTGCGCGCCTTGTCCGACAGGGATGCCTTGCACACACCGGTGATCACGCCGTAGGTTTGCTCGGCCGTGACCTTGGGGTCGTCAGCGAGTTGCTGCAATTGCGGATCGGCCGCGATGGCGGCGAGCTCTTCGAGCCAGGCCAGGCTGCCCTTGAGGTCGCCCGCGCTGCTCTTGAACAATGCCTCGGCATAAGGCCGAGCGATGGTGGCAAGTTCAGCCATGGCTCAGAGCTCGGCTTTCAGGCGAGAGAGCAAGTCAGCGTGGACGCTGGCATTGACCTCGCGGCGCAGGATCTGCTCAGCGCCCTTGACCGCCAGACCGGCGACCTCTTCGCGCAGGCTCTGGCGTGCCTTGACCGTCTGCTGCTCCGCTTCCGCGCGAGCCGCAGCGATGATCTTGGCGGCCTCTTCCGACGCTTTGGACTTGGCCTCTTCGATCATGGACTGTGCCCGACGCTCCGCCTCGGCCAGGCGCACGGCCGCCTCGTTGCGGGACTTGGACAGTTCCTGCTCGACCCGCTGATTGGCAGCCGACAAATCGGCCTTGGCCTTGTCAGCGGCGGCCAAGCCATCGGCGATCTTGCGGGCACGCTCGTCGAGCGCCGCGGTGATCGGCGGCCAAACGAATTTCATCGTGAACCACACCAGAATCAAAAAGACAATGATCTGGATGATGAGGGTACCGGTAATGCTCACTTGGATTCCTTTCCCCGACGCCCATGGCCTTTAAGGCATGGCAATCCGGGTCTGTGCACGAGGGCCGGCAAAATTACTTCGGCAGGTTGGCGATTTGACCAAGGAAGGGGTTGGCCGTAGCAAACCACAGGGCGATACCGGTGCCGATAATGAAGGCCGCGTCGATCAGACCGGCCAGCAGAAACATCTTGGTCTGCAGTTCACCCATGAGCTCGGGCTGACGAGCAGCCGACTCCAGGTATTTGCTGCCCATGATGCCAATGCCGATACAGGCACCGACAGCGCCCAGGCCAATGATCAGGCCGGAGGCCAAGGCAACAAAGCTGATAACTTCCATGATGTAACTCCTAAAGAGACAGGTTGAGAGAAAAACGAAACCGAAAAATCAATGGGCGCTGAAAACCCGTTCAGTGGGCGTCATGCGCCTGGCCGATGTAGACCAGGGTCAGCATCATGAACACGAAAGCCTGCAAGGTGATGATCAGGATGTGAAAGATCGCCCAGGCCGAGCCGGCAATGATGTGGCCGATGGCCAGGCCGATACCGGTGGCCGAAAGCGACCAGGCACCGCCCATCAGCGCGATCAGCATGAAAATCAGTTCGCCGGCATACATGTTGCCGAACAGTCGCATGCCGTGGGAGACGGTCTTGGCGACAAACTCGATGACCTGCATCAGGAAATTGAAGGGCCACAGCAGCGGGTGCGAGCCGAAGGGCGCGGTAAACAGTTCGTGGATCCAGCCACCCAGACCCTTGATCTTGACGTTGTAGTACAGGCAGATCATCAGCACCGCCACCGACAGGCCCATGGTGACCGACAGGTCAGCGGAGGGCACCACCCGCATGTAATCCGGGGCGCCCAAGGCCGGCGCCACGCCGTGCCAGATCGCCGGGATCAGGTCCACCGGCAGCAGGTCCATGGCATTCATCAGGAAGATCCAGACAAAAATGGTCAGGGCCAGCGGAGAGACAAATTTGCGGCTTTCAGCGCTGTGCACGATGCCCTTGGCCTGGCTGTCAACCATCTCAACCAGGATTTCAACCGCAGCCTGAAAACGCCCAGGCACACCGGCTGTGGCTTTGCGGGCCGCTTTCCAGAGGAAAAAGCAAGCGACGATGCCCAGCAAGGTGGCCCAAAACAGGGAGTCGAGGTTGAACACCGAGAAGTCCAGCACGCTCTCGGGCTTCTTGTTCTGGAGATGGCCCAGGTGGTGAATGATGTATTCACCTGCGGTCGGTCCGTTTTCTGCTGCCATCGTCTTGCCTGTTCTTCCAAGTTCCTCAAGTCGCCCGTCGCTGGCGTGTCTTGAACCACACCACCGGCCAGACCACCTTCATGGTCACCACCAAGCCCACCAGCAAGGCGGGCCAACTCAAACCTTCCACCAACCTCGGCGCGGCCACCAAAATGGCGATCGTCAGACCGATCTTGACGAACTCCCACACAAAGAAGCCCATCACGGCCGTCCCCGGATTGATCGAGGACAGACGCCCAGTCAGACCACGCGCAAACACCAACCCTGGCACCACCACGGCCGCCGCACCATAGAGCAGCGACCAGGCCAACGGCCAGCGCCCGGACCACACGCCCAAAGCCAAAGCCATCACCACGCCAACCAGCGCCTGCCACAGCAGCACCTGCCAGACTGACACCGAGGGCCGCTGCAAACCCAGTTGCTGCACCTGCTCGCGCGTCAGCGCCTTGACCGGCTCGGGCCCCGACTCTTCTTGCCAGACCCGCCAGGCAGGCGCTTGTGGCGCAGGCCCGGTCGATTCACCGCTAGGCTGTTGCGCGCCGGTGCTGGAGGACGAAGAGTTGTTCAAAATGCCCGCTGCTGCAACCTGGCCTTGTCGTCATCGCCGCCCTCTTTTCAGGAGGCAGCTTAGATCTGCAAGATTACGCAATAGTTACCGCGCCGTTTCAGACCAGCGTCTGTTTTTGTGAAAGCGCCGCATTATAGGTAAAAACACCAAGGCCCTGTCAAACGGTTTTGCGCGGGCATCCCCATGCGCCGGGCGCAAGGCTAAACTGCCCTCTTGCTCACCCTGCGTGTTTAGCCGGCCATGCCCACCGCGCCCACCTCCGACTCGCTGATCGCCTATCCCTGCGCCTTTCCCATCAAAGTCATGGGGGCTCAGGTCGATGGCTTTGTGCCGGCCCTGACCCAGGTGGCACGCGCCTTCGATCCAAAGTTCGACGCGAGCACCATCGAGTTGCGCCAGAGCCGCGGCGGGCGCTACCTGGGCGTGACCCTGACCATCACGGCCACCAGTCGCGAGCAACTCGACGAGCTCTATCGCACCTTGTCGACCCACCCCATGGTCAAGGTGGTCCTCTGAAGCCCAAGATGAGCGGGCCATGCTGATCGAGCGGCTCGGCCGGGTGGACTACCGGCCCACCTTCGAGGCCATGCAGGCCTTCACCAGCACGCGTGGGAGCCACAGCGCCGATCGACTCTGGCTGTGCGAACACCCGTCCGTCTTCACCCAGGGGCTGGCCGGGCAGGCCCACCATGTGCTCGCGGCCGGCGAGATCCCAGTGGTGCAAACCAACCGCGGCGGTCAGGTCACCTACCACGGACCTGGCCAGGTCGTGGCCTACCCCCTGCTGGACTTGCGGCGCGCCGGCTACTACGTCAAGGAATACGTCTACCGCATTGAAGAGGCGGTGATCCGCACCCTGTCCCACCTGGGCGTGACCGGTCACCGGGTGGCCGGCTCACCGGGCATCTATGTGCGGCTCGATGCACCGGCCTCGCACGCCGCGCTCACCGGGCCCCGGCCGGCAGACGAGCCGTTTCGAGGCCTGGGCAAAATCGCGGCCCTGGGCATCAAGGTCAGCCGCCACTGCACCTATCACGGACTGGCGCTCAACGTGGCGATGGATCTGCAGCCCTATTCGCGCATCAACCCTTGCGGTTACGCCGGCCTGCAGAGCATCGACCTTTCTACAATCGGCGTTGACATCACCTGGGACGAGGCTGCCCACTTGCTGGGCAACAAACTCAGCGCCAGCCTTGCCCCCTGACTCTCCAAACACCCCATGAGCAAGCCCACCGTGCGCGAGGCCCAGAGCCTCGAAAACTACGATCCGCTGGCCAAGCAGAAGGCCGCGGCCAAGCTCTCGCGCATTCCGGTCAAGGTCGAAGCGGCCGAGGTGCTGAAAAAGCCAGACTGGATCCGCGTCAAGGCCGCCAGCGCCGGCACCCGCTTCTACGAGATCAAGGACATCCTGCGCAAGAACAAGCTGGTGACGGTCTGCGAAGAGGCCAGTTGCCCCAACATTGGCGAATGCTTTGGCAAAGGCACGGCCACCTTCATGATCATGGGCGACAAGTGCACCCGGCGTTGCCCGTTTTGCGACGTCGGCCACGGCCGGCCCGACCCGCTCGATACCAGCGAGCCGGACAACCTGGCCAAAACCATCGCCGCGCTCAAGCTCAACTATGTGGTGATCACCAGCGTCGACCGCGATGACCTGCGCGATGGCGGCGCGGCCCATTTCGTCGAGTGCATCCGCAAGACCCGGGAGCTGTCACCGCATACACAGATTGAGGTGCTGGTGCCCGACTTTCGCGGCCGCGACGACCGTGCGCTCGAGATCCTCAAGGCCGCAGCGCCCGACGTGATGAACCACAACCTCGAGACGGTGCCGCGCCTGTACAAGCAGGCGCGCCCCGGCTCCGACTACCACTTCTCGCTCAACCTGCTCAAGAAATTCAAGGCCCTGTTCCCGCAGGTGCCGACCAAAAGCGGCCTCATGGTCGGTTTGGGCGAGACCGACGAAGAGATCCTCGAAGTGATGCGCGATATGCGTGAACACAATATCGAGATGCTCACCATCGGCCAATACCTGGCGCCCAGCAGCAGCCACCTGCCAGTGCGCCGCTATGTGCATCCGGACACCTTCAAGATGTTCGAGGAAAAAGCCTACGAGATGGGCTTTTCGCACGCCGCCGTCGGCGCGATGGTGCGCTCGAGCTACCACGCCGACCAGCAGGCGCATGCAGCAGCCCAGGCGCTCGCCGGCTGAGCACGCGCTGCCCGACTATGATCCAACGGATCCACGCCAAAGCCCTGGTTCACTTTGACGCCATCCGCCGCTATGGCTCGATCCGGCAGGCGGCGCGGCAGTTGCACATGTCCTCGTCGGCGCTGAACCGGCAGCTGCTCGAGCTCGAAAGCCAGATCGGTGCACCCCTTTTCGAGCGCCTGAGCAGCGGCTTGCGCCTGACCCCCAGCGGCGAGGTGCTGGCCCGCCATGTGATTCATGTGCTGCAGGACGCACAGCGCCTGGAGCTCGAGCTCCAGGCGCTGCAAGGCCTGCACAGTGGTCATGTAGAACTGGTGACGGTCGAAGCCCTGACCCACGCCTTCGTTCCTGCCATCCTCAAACAGATGGCGCAACACCACCCCGGCGTCAGCACCTCGGTGCGCATTGCCGGATCGAGCAAGGCGGCCGAAGCGGTAGAAGACGGTTCGGCCGATGTGGCCATCGGCTTTGTGCACCAGCGCAGGCCCGGACTGCGTCAGTTGGCGGTGGCCCCCTTCGATCTGGGCGCCGTCGTGCCGCCCACACACCCTTTGGCAAGCCGTGAGACCGTGACCTTCGCACAGTGCGCCCAGTACCCGCTGGTGCTGCCGACGCCCGAAATCTCGATCTTTCAGGCGCTCGACCCCCTGCTGCGCGCCCATCCGCAGCCGCTGCAGGTCATCATGCAGACCAGCTCCTTCGAACTGGTCAAGCAAATGGCCTGTCAGGGGCGGGGCGTGGCCTTTCTCAACCAACTGGGCATAGAAGACGAGCTGCGTCGTAAATCGCTGGTTCACCTGCCCCTGAAAAAAACGCAGCCCTCCCTGCTCGGGATCTACGTTCGCGCAGGCCGCAGCCTGCCGCCAGCGATCGATCGCTTTTGCCGCCTGGCCGCACAACAGATGGAGCAGGGCCAGGCCAGTTGACGGGCCGGCCCGGTGTTGCATTTTTTGCAGCACCTTGTCCGAAATTTTGAGCTATCGCGGGCGCTGCCCAAGAACTAAGCTCAGCACCTCCTCGCCGGGCGCCTGGGCGCCCTGGCCACCCTTGGGGGTCTCATGCCAACCAAATTCCTTTCGATCTTGCTGCTGCTGGGCCTGGGCGGCAGCCCCCTGCTCGCTTGGGCTCAGGCGGGTCCTGGCGGCTATGCGCAACGCACCGTCCGCGTGATCGTGCCCGCGGCCAGTCTGACCGACCCGGTCAGTCATGGTGACAAGCTCTTGACGGCATCGGCAGTCAGTGACCTGCGAAACATCGCCAATCCATGAGCACCAAGCCAGTCAGCGCCCCGCAGAAGTCTGTGGCTGATATCCCTACGCCCTCGGCGCAGAAGCCATCTACTTCAGGCACGCCACCCGAACTGGACCGGGATTTCTTACAGGCACCCCCCAAACCCATCGCTCTGCCTGGCCAGCCGAACCATGTTGAACCCCTTTCCCAGGCGGACCGATCGCTGTACACGCGTCGCCTCAAGCGCGGGCTCGTGGTACAGCCTGGTGCAGAAGCATCACAGGAGCCGGCGCTGGATGCCTCGTTTTGGGTCAAGGAGCAGCCAGGCGGTGAATCGGAAGTGCCGGCTTTAGAGGCGCAGTCTGGGGACATGCCAGATTATCTCAAGAGCCTGATGGACTCAGACGGTGTTGCAGCGCTCAGCGCCAGCGCCGATCCGTCCCTCGGCGCGATGGCCTCGTCAGGGCCGTCACCGGTCAGCCCACCGCCGGCTACACCGGCTACCGGATCTTCTGTTGCAGCAACAGATCGGGACCGGGCCGCGCTCGCTTTGCCGTTAATGCTTCTCGGTGCCGTCGCCCTGACGGCCGACAGCGGAAGTGACTCGCCTACCCTGGCCAGTTCAGCCCCAGGTACGGCCACCACGACCGTAACGGGATCTGGGGGTGACGGCGTCGGCGAAAGCATCATCCTGACCCTCATCTTCGACGGCCCAGTCAACGGGTTGACCAGCGGCAGCAACAGCACCGTTTTCACAGTCGGTGGCAACACAGTCAGCGCCAACTGGGGCGGCATGGCGGGCAGCAACACCCGCACGCTCAGTTACACCGTGCAGCCAGGGCATAACGGCCAGGCCGCCATCGACGAGGGCGCCCTCAAAGCGGCCCTGATTGCCGGCATAACGGACGCAGCGGGCAACGCTTTCAGTTACAGCGCCAACGGCGGCCTTATCCCAAACATCGACAGCACCGCCTTGCCGCTGATTGACACCACCGCCCCAACGGTGACCCTCGCCGACAACGTGGCGGCCACCACCAACGGCGATGTGACCCTGACGTTTACCTTCAGCGAAGCTGTGACCGGCTTTGATGCCAGCAAGGTCACGCTCAGCAGCGGCACCAAGGGCACGTTCACGACCGTCAGCAGCACGGTCTACACCCTGGTGATCACGCCGCCGGCGGGCAGCGCCGGCACCATCACCGTGACCACCAGCACTGCCGGGGTGGTGGACGCGGCGGGCAACCCGGCCACGGCGCCCGCTGCTTACAGCCAGGCGTTTGACACGCAAGCTCCCACCGTCAGCGCGGTGGCCATCACCGGCGCTACCGGCGCGCAAAGCAGCACACTCAGTGCAGGCGACGTGGTCACGGCCACCGTGACCTTCAGCGAGGTGGTCACCGTCACTGGCAC
>JAIXWZ010000082.1 GCA_027491035.1 Comamonadaceae bacterium
CATCAAGCGCGCCCAAGACATGAACGCTGCTGCGTCCATGGGCAGGACGTTGTAGGCGCCGGCCACCAAGGCCAGCCAGATCTCGATCTCCTCGGCCTTTTGGGGGGTCTTGTTCTCGAGTCAGCTCGACGCCCGCTTGGATTTCCCCCAGCGTCACTGCAGACAGGTAGAGCTGGCTTTCATCCAGCGATTGCAGCCAAGCGACGACACCCCCGTGCGGGCGTGGCTTGCGCAGTTCAGACACCACATTCGTGTCCAGAAGATACCGCTGGGTCACAGGATCGGCTCCGCAGGTCGGCGCCTGGCTTGCCCTCGTGGCGCAGCGATCATGTCAGCGCGAGCTGGGTCGCACAGCAGCAACTGTTTTAACGAGGGGCGCGCAGCCGACTGCAGCCGCCGCCACTCCTGCACGGGCACCAACACGGCGGCTTCGGCGCCGCGTCGGGTGACCATTTGAGGCCCTTCAAGCAGGCAAGCATCCAAAAATTCACTGAAGCGCGCTTTCGCGTCCTGTACTGGCCATGAGCGCATCTGAACCTCACTAAACTAGTCATCTGCCTAGTCTGCCTGGAGTCCGCAAGTCTTTCAAACCGAATGCTGAAAATTGAGATCTGACCGATATGGAGGCCGATAGGGGCGCTCTGCGGCGCTCGCATGGGTGCGCTTGCAGGTCGCGCAATTGCTTGCAGACGATTGACTAAAGCCCAAGATATTGGCGCACCGCAGCTTCGAGGCGGGCCATATCGGCCGGGGATACATCGCCGACATGCTTGACAGCGCGCGTCTTGTCAGCGGCTCGGTATTGATACACCAGAGCGACCGAGGCGTCACCGGCCGAAGGCAGGGCGATAGAAACGGGCTCGTAGACCTTGGCCGTCGATGAAAGCGGAACAATTCCAATGGTGCGAAATTGCCTGTTGAAGGGGGTCAGTGAGAGGACGACGCAGGGACGGGCCGTCCCCTGCTGCTCACTGCCGCGCGCAGGCTCTAAGTTGAATCGGTAGATTTGTCCGCGCTTGAATTCCATGGCGTGAAGGTCTTAGACCTTGGGGCCGCTCATGCCATCGCCTATGGTCACATCCCAAGCCTTTTCGTCTGCCAGTGCTTGCGCATTGGCTGGGTCACTCATGAACGCGCTGGCAATCGCCTCGAGCTCCTGCTCTCGGTTCACTAGGGCTTGTTGCATGTACTCTTCTATCACCCGGCTGCGCTCGCCGGCAGGAACCACCGCATTGAAGCGTTGAAGCGTTGAGGCTGAAATCGAATAAGAGGCGCGAAGCGTGTTTGCAGTCATGACGATCATTCTCAAACCGGTTTTAGTAATACTGTGCAGTATGAAAGCATATCCGGGTCAATGCCAAAGTCAAGCCGATTGCTGACAGTTCCCGTAGAGCGGTGGGCCAAGGCATTCTGGGGTAAGAGGGCGACGGTGGCGCAGCCTTCAGGTAGACAGAAACCCCCGCAGCGCCGCCAGCGTCGCCTCGGGCGCCTCAGCCATTTCATGGTGCCCTACCGGCACGCCCACCACCTCGACCGATTTGCCCCGCGCTCGGGCCCGCTCGATCAGGCCTTGCGCAGCCTTGAGCGGCGTCATCTGGTCGACCTGGCCCAGCACGAAGAGCAGGGGGCAAGTGAGCTCCTCGATCGCGGCAAGCCCGCGGTCGTAGCGGTCGCAGGCCACAAAGCCGCGGTGCAGCAGATTGAACTGGCGGTTGCCTGCCAGGATGCGTTTGTTGAGCGCGATGCTCGCACCGTCGACCCAGGTGCCCGGCCCGAGCACCGACGGCGGCGGCGCCAGGGTGCTGCGCGAGAACTGGTTGATCATGGCAATCGCCTTGAGCGGCTCGTTTTGTGCGGCGTCCAGCAGAGCGGCCGAGACGCGCATCGGGAAGGCCGTGCCCACCAGCGCTGTATGGCTGATGCGATCTTTCAGGCGGGAAGCAGCCTCCAGCGCAATGAGCGAGCCCCAGCTGTGACCGATCAGCGCCGCCTCGGCCAGCCCTGCGGCTTGCATCAACTCGGCCAAGAAGTCGGCTGCCTGCTCCACACTGGCCGGCGGCTCGCCAGCGCTGCGGCCGTGTCCGGGCAGATCGACGGCCAGCACATTCCAGCCGTGGTGGGCCAGGTAGCGGCTCTGCAAAATCCAGACGCTGTGGTCGTTGAGCACACCGTGGATGAAGATGGCGGTGGGCTTTTGGGGATCGAAGGGTCGCCCGCCTGTGTAGCAGTAGGTGCTGTGGCCTTGAACCTGGAATTGCATGTTCAGCCTCCCGCCTTTTCGGCCGCCTTGAGCGCTTTTTTCAGATCATCGATCAGATCGGCGGGGTCCTCCAGACCGATCGACAGGCGGATCGTGCCTTGCGCAATGCCGGCGCCGGCCAGCGCCGCGTCGTCCATGCGAAAGTGGGTGGTGCTGGCTGGATGGATGACCAGACTGCGGCAGTCGCCCACATTGGCCAGATGGCTGAACACCTTGAGTGCGTCGACGAAGGCCGCGCCTTGCGCGCGCGAACCCTTGATGTCAAAGCTGAACACCGAGCCGGCCCCGCGGGGCAGCAGGCGCTGGGCCAGCGCATGGCTGGGGTGGTCGGGCAGCATCGGGTGGCCCACCCGGGTGACCAGCGGATGGGCATGCAGAAACTCGACCACCTTTTCGGTGTTGCCCATGTGCCGGGCCATGCGCAGCGGCAGGGTTTCCAGGCCTTGCAGAATCAGCCAGGCAGTGTGCGGGCTCATGCAGGCGCCAAAGTCGCGCAGGCCTTCGCGACGGGCCCGCAGCAGAAAAGCGCCGACCGTGCTTTCTTCGGTGAACACCATGTTGTGAAAGCCGGCGTAAGGCTCGCTGAGCTGCGGGAAGCGGCCGCTGGCCTGCCAGTCAAAGCTGCCCCCGTCGACGACCAGGCCGCCAACGACGGTGCCGTGGCCTGAGAGGAATTTGGTGGCCGAGTGGTAGATCAGGTCGGCGCCATGCTCGAAGGGCTTGAGCAGCCAGGGCGAGGTCAGGGTGGAGTCGACCAGCAGGGGCACGCCCGCACCGTGGGCGATGTCGGCCACCTCCGCAATGTCGAGCACGTCCAGGCCCGGATTGCCCACAGTTTCGCCAAACAGCAGCCGCGTGTTGGGGCGCAGCGCGGCGCGCCACGCATCCAAGTCGCCCGGTGTCACAAAGGTCGTCTCGATGCCAAAGCGCCGCAGGGTGTAGTGCAATAAATTGTGCGAGCCGCCATAGATGGCCGAGGAAGCGACGATGTGCGAGCCGGCGTCGAGCAAGGTGGCGACGGCCAGGTGCAGCGCGGCCTGGCCGCTGGCGGTGGCAATCGCCCCAATGCCGCCTTCGAGTGCCGAGATGCGTTGCTCGAGCACTGCATTGGTCGGGTTGCTGATGCGCGAATACACATGTCCGGCGCGCTCGAGGTTGAACAGGCTGGCGGCCTGCTCGCTGGACTCGAACACAAAGGATGTGCTCAGATGGATGGGCACGGCGCGCGCGCCGGTGGCGGGGTCGGGGCTGGCGCCGGCATGCAGCGCCAGGGTGTCAAAACCAGGGTCGAGGTAGCCAGGCATGGCGGTCGGGTCTCCTGCGGTCAGTCCAGAGGGGGTGTCGGCGTCAATTGTGGGCTATATTGTTGGCAGGCCCGCGCGGTGGTGCACGGGCCTGCCAGCCAGGAGAGCTCGTTCATGAAGGTCGCGGACATCCTCAAGGTCAAAGGGGGCACCTTGTACACGGTCAAGCCCGACCAGGCTCTGGCCGAGGCCACCCAAATCATGGCCGACAAGGACATCGGCTCGCTCGTCGTCATGGAGCACGGCGATCTGGTGGGCATGCTCACGTTTCGGGAGGTGATCGTCAGCCTGGTGGCCAACGGCGGCTCCCTGGGCACGCGCCTGGTGCGCAGCGCCATGGACGACCATCCCCTGACCTGCACCCTGGCCACCGAGCTCGATGAGGTCAGGCGCATGATGCTCGAGCGCCATGCGCGCTACATGCCGGTGCTCGACAGTCGCACCCTCATGGGCGTGATCAGCTTTTATGACGTGGCCAAGGCGGTGGTGGACAGCCAGAACTTTGAAAACAAGCTGCTCAAGGCCTATATTCGCGATTGGCCGGGCGAAGGTGAGGGCGGCTCCGCTGCGTCCTGAGGAAGGTCTGCAAAGTCCTGTCATTGCGGGCTATGGCCATGAGGAAGGTCTGTAAAGCCCCGTCATTGCGAGGCGCCCCGCGCCGTGGCAATCCATGTCATTGAGTCGCGGCCGATGGATTGCTTCGTTCCTCGCAATGACGGAGCGGGTGTGCAATGACGGAGCGGGTGTGCGATGACGGAGCGGGTGTGCGATGACGCTACTGGTTGGCAGTGACATAGGCTTGCGTCATTGCGAGGCGCCCCGCGCCGTGGCAATCCATGTGCCTGTGTTGAGGTCGCAATGGATTGCTTCGTTCCTCGCAATGACGCAGCGGGTGTGCAATGACGGAGTCGGTGCGCATTGGCGAAACGGACTCATACAGACTGTCCCTGAAGGCCGCAGCGTCTGCCAACTCGGCAGCCTCCTCGGGCTCGGGGATAATCCTCGGCCATGAGCGGCAACACCTTCGGACATCTTTTTGCAGTCACCAATTTCGGCGAATCGCACGGGCCGGCCATCGGCTGTGTGATCGACGGCTGCCCGCCCGGCCTGGAGTTGTCCGAGGCCGATCTGCAGCCTGACCTCGATCGGCGCCGTCCGGGCACCAGCCGCTACGTCACTCAGCGCAACGAGCCCGATGCGGTAGAGATTCTTTCGGGCGTCTACGAGGGCCAGACCACCGGCACCCCGATCGCGCTGCTGATTCGAAACACCGATCAGCGCAGTAAAGACTACGGCAACCTGCTCGACACCTTCCGCCCCGGCCATGCCGACTACACCTATGCACACAAGTACGGTGTGCGCGATCCGCGCGGTGGCGGACGATCGTCGGCGCGGCTGACCGCGCCCATGGTGGCTGCTGGTGCTGTGGCCAAAAAATGGCTGCGCTTGAGCCACGGCGTCCAGTTCAAAGGCTGTTTGACCCAGATCGGCGAGCTGCCGATTGCCTTTGAGTCCTGGGACCACGTCAACAACAACCCGTTTTTTGCGCCGCTGGCCGACGTCTCGCCGCTCGAGGCCTATATGGACGCGCTGCGCAAGTCCGGTGACTCCTGCGGTGCGCGCTTGCGGGTGGTGGCCAGCGGCATGCCGGTGGGTCTGGGCCAGCCGCTTTACGACAAGCTCGATGCCGACATCGCCTACGCCATGATGGGCATCAACGCGGTCAAGGGCGTTGAAATCGGCGCCGGCTTTTCCAGCATCACCCAGCGCGGAAGCGTTCACGGCGATGCGCTGACGCCGGCCGGCTTTGCGTCCAACCATGCCGGCGGCGTGCTCGGCGGCATTTCGACCGGCCAAGACCTCGAGGTGAGCCTGGCGATCAAGCCGACCTCGTCCATCATCACGCCTCGCCCCTCGATCGATCGCAGCGGGCAGGCCACCGAAGTCGTGACCCGCGGCCGGCACGACCCCTGCGTGGGCATCCGCGCCACGCCGATTGCCGAGGCCATGCTGGCCCTGGTGGTGATGGAGCATGCCCTGCAGCACCGCGCCCAGTGCGCTGACGTGCAGCCGATGCTGCCTCGCATCCCGGCCTCGCCCGTCTAAGCGCGGATGTCCAGCCGGCGCCAGCTCTCGGCCCTCTCGGCCCTGGTGGCCACGTATTTCGCACACGTCGGCTTCTTCAATCCCTACCTGCCCCTGTGGCTCAAGGATCTGGGCCTGAGCCTGGTGGCCATCAGCGTGCTGATGTCGCTGCAATCGGCCAGCCGCCTGATTGCGCCCTATGGCTGGGGCTGGCTGAGCGACCACACCGGCCGGCGCACGCTTTTGCTGCGTTATGGCGCCAGCGCCTCCCTGCTGATCTCTCTGGGGCTTTGGTGGGACGGTGGGTTTTGGTGGTTGCTGGTGGTGCTGCTGCTGCTGTTTGCCCACACCAGCGGCATGATGCCCATGAGCGAGGCGGTGCTCAGCCAACTGGTGAGCCGAGACGGGCAATTTGACAGCCGTCGCTACGGCCGGGTGCGGGTGTTCGGATCGGCTGGCTTTTTGTTCACGGTCATCGCCGCTGGCTGGTGGTTCGAGCGTTTTGGCATGGCCTATTTCCCGTGGGTGACCTGCCTGACGATTGCGGCCGTGGCGGCCAGCGCCTGGTGGCTGCCCAACGTGAGGGAGCCGGTGGTGGCGCGCGCGGACCAGCTCAGTGTGCTGCCGCTGCTGCGCCAGCGTGCGGTGCAGCTGTTTTTTGCATCGGCCTTTTTTCATGTGCTGGCGCATATCAGCGTGTATGTGTTTTTTTCGCTCTACCTCGATGAGCTGGGCTACAGCAAGACCACCATCGGCCTGCTCTGGGCGGCCTCGGTGCTGGTCGAGATCGCCTGGTTTTTCACGCAGTCGCGCTGGTTGCCGAGCTTGTCCTTGAGCGCTTGGCTGATGGTTTGCGCGGCGGTGATGGCCGTGCGCATGGTCATGACGGCCGGCGCCGCTGAGCAGTTGTGGGTGCTGGTGTTGGCCCAGTGCCTGCACGCCATCACCTTTGCCACCCATCACACGGTGTGCATCGCCTGGCTGTCGCAGCACTTCCCCGATCAGCTGCGTGGCCGAGGTCAGGCGCTCTACACCGTGGCGGCCTATGGTCTGCCTGGGGTGGTCGGTGGCTTGCTCGGTGGCCTGCTGAGCAGTCACTGGGGCTTGGTCAGCGTGTTCTGGCTGTCCGTGCCGATGGCTCTGCTGGCCATGCTGATGGCCTGGGGTGTGGCGCGCAGCGATCGCTAAAAACAGCGGTCTTCGCTGGCGCGGCGCCTAAGGGGTTGTTACTTCTCGGGCCGCAGCGTCAGGGTGCTGCGGGTGTGGGCCTGCACACTGGCCTCGAGCAGGTGCTGGGGCATGTATCGGCCTTGGTGAAAGCCCTCGGCCTGGTCCTTGTAGTGGCGGTCAAACAGCACGCCGCTTTGGCCTGTGGGGTTGCCGCCGACGGCTTGGCCGGGCTGGCTGAGGTCGATGACGCGCCGCGTCGAGGGCCCGTAGGTCACCTTCCAGGGGGCGGGCCCGAGCGGGTGGGCAAAGTTATTGGGCAGTTCGCGCCCGCCAGGCACACCATAAGGCCCCACATCAAACAGCAGGTTGAGCGGTTTTTTGCGCCCCAGCGGATGGCCGTGCGTGACCGTGTGCGCCTTGGCCCAGGTCCATGAACCGGGGTCGGCGCCGAGCGTCGCGCGCAGGTGTTGCAAGCTCGCTTGCCAGGCTTGGTGCACGATGTCTTGGTGCGTCTGGACCTGCTCGGTGCCTTTTTGGTCCCACCAGGGCGATGTCGGATCGGCCAAGAGTTGCGGCAGGGCGTGATCAAGTGCGCGGGTCTTGAGCAGGTGGTCAAAATGCACTGGCCCGAGCTCATCGAGCAAGGCAGCGCGGGCGGTTTCATAGAGCCATTGGGTGAACACGGTGGCCTGCACGCTGTCCGGGCTGTGGGCGCCGTCCCATTGCGCCAGGCTGCGCAGCAGGGCCTCGTCTTCGGCGCTCTGGCTGCGACCTTGCAGGGCGGCCAGCAGGGTCTTGAGCAGTCTGCTGGCGTAGGACGTGGTGACGTCTTGCTGCAGCTGTTGACTCTCGGGCACCGTCCATTTGCGCTGGGGATCGCGCAAGGCGGCATCGATGCGCCGGGCGCGCTCGGGCAGGTTGTAATACCCCGCCGGCGGATTGAGGCCACCGGGCTGGTGGTTGGCCGAGACGATGTAGCCGCGGGCGGGGTTTTCTTCCTGCGGGTTTTGCGCAAACGGCGCGTACCCCAACTTGACCGCTTCGCCGCGGCTGGCATCGAGCACAAAGCGAGGGTCGATACCGGCCGGGCGCAGCGGCAACCGCGCAGCGGCCCACCAGGCGATATCGCCGCCCGCATGGGCCCAGACCACGTTGAGGCCCGGCGCGTGGATCTTGCTGACCGCCTCGCGTGCCTTGCCCAGCGTGTCAGCCCGGTTGAGGCTGTGAAACGCGTTGAGCAAGGGATTGTCTGACTCCAAAAAGGTCCACCACAGGGCCACCGCCTGCTGCGACAGAACAGGGCGAAACACATCGGTGATCAGCGGCCCGTGCGGCGAGCGTCTCAGGGTGATCGGCATCGGCGCCTGACCTTTGACCGCAATGAGCTCCTGCGTGACTTGCAGGGGCACCCAGCGCCCTTGATGCCAGACCTGGTCGGGCCGGCTCGGATCGGTCTTTTCGGCGACGAAGTCGATATCGTCGTTCTGGAACATGGTCAGGCTCCAGGCAAAGGCCTGGTTGTGTCCAATCAGCGCGAAGGGGCTCAGCGCCTGGTGGTAGCCATACAGCTCAAAGCCTGGCGCCTGCAAATGCGCCTCGTACCAGACGCTGGGCAAGGCAAAGCTGATGTGCGGATCGCCCGCGAGCAGCGGCTTGCCGCTGGCGGTGCGTGAGCCCGACAAGGCCCAGGCGTTGCTGCCGTGCTGCAGCGGCAGTCTGGCCTCTTCAATGGCCTGCAGACTCAGGCTGGCCACTTGGGCCAGGCTCTGTGCGATGGCTGGCTCCAGAGTCGCGTTTTGGGTTGGCAGCCCTTCGGCTTGGAAGATGCGCAAATAGCTTGGGCCCAGTTGGTCGCGAATATGCGTCAGCACCGGCTCGGTACGAAATGCCGCCGCGAAGCTGTAGGCCAGATAGCCGGAGACGGCCCACACATCTTGCGCGGAAAAGTCGCGTGGCTCGATGCCCAGCAATTTGAACTCGATCGGCAGCCGGTCGCTCTCTTGAAACTGGTTGATGCCATCGAGGTAGGCCGCAAGCGCCAAGCTGCTGGCCTGCGATCGGTCCATTTGGGCTGCGCGCTGCTGGGCATGCTGGCGCAGCCCGAGCGTGCGAAACAGCCGGTCGGTATCGAGCAGGGCCGGCCCCAGGATCTCGGCGAGCTCACCGTTGGCCAGGCGGCGCATCAGCTCCATCTGAAACAGGCGGTCTTGCGCGTGCACGTAGCCCAGGGCCCGGTACAGATCGATCTCGTTGTCGGCGCGAATATGGGGCACGCCCCGCTCGTCGTAGCGCACGGTGACGGGCGCTTTGAGGCCGCTGATGGCCACGCTGCCATCGCGCTCGGGCAGGGTGCGAGAGACCGTCCAAGCCAGCCAGATGCCCGCCGCCAGGGCCAGCGCCGTCAAGGTCAGAGCAAAGGTTTTGAGCAGGCGGCGCATCGAGCGCTCATCTTAGCCAAGACCGGCCGATCGCCCAAGCTTGCAGCCCATCGAGTCGGCCGTTTGATCCTCAGGTGTTTCCCCAGTGGGCAATGCAATCGTGCAGACTGTAAATGCATGCAAACTGCAACTCCTGCTGCGCCTTGCGGACATCGGAGGGTGCCGGCCTCTGGTGGGCAAAGCCTGCAAAGCCGGTGCGCAGATGCTGTGGCCAGGTGGCCTGCAGCGTGGGGTGGATGCGCTGCACCGCCGCCACAAAGTCGCCCAATGTGTGCCACTGTCCGTCTGCGATGTGATAGACGCGCTGCACGGGCGCTTGGGCATCGAGGGCGCTGACGTTGGCGCGGGCACAGTCGCGCGCATCGACAAACTCTTCGCGCCCGCCCCAGAGCAAGAAGGGGTCGTCAAGATGGACGGGCCGGCCGTCGCGGGCAGCGCGCACCAGGGTTTGCAGCAGCCGCCCTGGCACGCTGGTGACGTGACCGAGATCACCGAGCACGGCGGCGTAGCGCAGCGACACCGCGTCAACGCCGTAGAGGTCGTGGTAGAGGTGGCCCAGGTGTTCGCCCGAAAGCTTGCAGGCCGCGTAGATGCTGGCGGGCCGCTCGCTGATCAGGCGCAGGGGCAGGTCTTCGGCGATGGGCTGCGCCGCATGCGAGCCAAACCCGGTGTAGGTCACCGTGGTCGAGCTTGCCAGCACCACACGCCGCAGCTTGTGCTCGCGCGCGCATTCGAGCACGTTGGCCGTGCCCATGATGTTGACCGCAATACCCTTGAGCGGATCTTGGCGGATCGCCGTCGACAGCAAGGCGGCTGTGTGCACGATGGCGCTGACGCGGTGCTGCTCGATCAGGCTTGACAAAGCCGATCGGTCGGTGACATCGCACACCGCGCGCTGCACGTGGGTCGGGCCCGGGCCTTCGCGCACATCGGCCAGAATGACTGCTTCGCCCCTAGCGGCCAGGGCCTGCGCGGTCAGGCTGCCGATCAGGCCGGCACCGAGCACCAGCGTGCTCATGCGGTCGGCCTGCTGTGCGCCGTTTCATCAAAGACCACGTGGTAGACCCGGCCCTCAAAGCGCGGCATGACCTGGGCCAGCTCAGAGCGCACCGCCTGGCGCACTGGGCTGGCCAGGGCGGTGTGCATGTCCTCGAGCGTGTGAAAGTACAGATCGAAAGCCATGTAGACCGCCGGCGCATCGGCGTCGATTTCAGCGACCTCGCGCAGCACCGCCTTGACGATGCCCGGGTAGCGCCCAAGGGCTTGAACCACGGTGGTGCGCATGTGGTGGTCGAAGTCGGCCTTGTCGGCGGGCGCGACGCGACCCTCCAGGATGGCGGTGCGAATGATCATGAGGCGCCTTGGCGGTTGGAGGTTGAGGAGGCGCGGGCCCTGAGCCCTTCGGCCACGGACTGCTCGGTTGCGCTCAAGTGCGCGTGCATCAGCTCGATGGCGCGGCTGTGATCGCGCCCGAGCACGGCCTGCATGATCGCGTGGTGCTCGGCCTCGATGTCGCGGGCCTTGGACTGCTTGGCGCGTGTGGCGCGCTGCATCAGGCGAAATTTGCGGTAGCGCTCTGAATGATCAGTCAGGATGTTCCAGAACCACAGCAGCCACTTTTCTTGGCAGGCGCTGACCAGGGCGTGGTGAAACTGCCGGTGGCGCGACTCCCACAGCGTGGCCGCCTCGCGGTCGTCCTGGGATCGGGGCAGGGGCGTGCGCGAGAGCAGGTGCATCGCGGCCACGATGTCGGCCTCCCAGGCGGGGCTGCCGTGCTGCATGGCCGAGGCCAGGCACAGGCTCTCGATGGAGCGGCGGGTGGCCATCAGGTCGCTCAGTTCGCTCAAGCTGGCCTGGCTCACGCGCGAGCCGCGGTGCGTGTCCAGCGCCACCAGGTTCTCCGATGACAGGCGCATCAGCGCCTCACGGATCGGGGTCAGGCCCAGCTGGAACTTGCCGTTCAGATCGGCCGGTCGCAGGCGCTCGCCCGGCATCAGATCGCCGTGCAGGATTTCGCTGCGCAGGCGCTGATAGGCCCGCTCGGCCAGTGAGGAGGTTTCAGGGTTTTCCATGCGTCTTAAATATCTTGACGACGTGATTTTATAAAATTATGATGAATTTATATCTGGGAGGCAAGAGGAAAAAATGGTGCAAACACAATCGGACTGGTCACTGGCCACTTTCTCGATCGACCAGCAGCCGGTGGCGGCCTTGGAGGTGGCCGGTCGCGCCTACCGGCTCGAGCCGAGCTTGGCCCGTGTGGGCTGGCCCGGGCAGAACAGCATCCGCGCCCTGTTTGACGACTGGGCGCGCGCGCTGCCGGCGCTGCAGGCCGCCAGTGCCCAGGTGCAGGAGGCCGACGCCATTGGGCCGGCGCAGCGTCTGGCGCCGCTGCTGTATCCGGGCAAGATTTTGTGCGCGGGCGCCAACTATTTCGATCACCTGGCCGAGATGGGCATGCCCGGCGCCAAGAAAGAAGACCAGCGGCTGTTTTTCTTCATGAAGCCGCCGCGCAATGCGGTGGTGGGCGAGGGCGCCACGGTCCATATGCCCATTGCCACCCAGGCCTTTGACTGGGAGATCGAACTGGCCTTGGTGATCGGTAAAACCGCACGCAATGTCAGTGTCGAGCAGGCGCTCTCGCATGTGGCGGCCTATACCGTGGCCATCGATTTTTCGGCACGCGACCACAACCGCGCACCCGAGACCTTCTACAAGCTCGATTGGGTGGCCGGCAAAGGCCACGACACCTGCTGCCCGCTCGGTCCGCGGCTGGTGCCGGCGCAGGCCTTTGGCGATCCGCAGCAGGCGCGCCTGCAGTTGAGCGTCAACGACGTGCTCAAGCAAAACGGCAGCGCGCGCGACATGATCTTCTCGGTGGCTGAGCAAATTGCCACGGCCTCGCGCATCATGACGCTCGACCCCGGTGATGTGCTGCTGACTGGCACGCCCGCAGGTGTCGGCTCGCCCCACAAAACCTTTCTCAGCGTGGGCGATCGGGTCGATGCCCAGATTGAAGGCATCGGTCGCTTGTCGGTGCAGGTGCAGCCCTCGAGCTGAGACTTGTTTTTTCAAGGCAACAGACCCGGCCTGATCTGATGGGTCTCGACGATGAAATCAAGGGGAGAGTGAGCATGAGACGAACACTGATTGCAGCCGCAGTGGCCTTGGCCTCGGTGCTGGCCTTGCCGATGGCGCAGGCGCAAACCGAAATCCGCATTTCAACCGCAGCGCCTGACAACTCGCCACTGTCTGACGCGTTTCGCATGATCAAGGCGCGCATGGAGGCCAAGTTTCCTGGCGCGGTCAAGGTGTCGGTGCACACCGCCAGCAGCCTGTTTCGCCAGGGTACCGAGCTGCCTGCCATGCAGCGTGGCAACCTGGAGATGGCCAGCCCCGTGACGTTTGAGATTGAGGCGCAGCTGCCCGAGTACGGGGTTTTTAGCGGCGCCTACCTGTTTCGCGATGCCGACCATCTGATCAAGACCTTCCGCTCGGACATTGGGCGGGAGTACTACGCCGATGTGGCCAGCAAGATGGGCCTGGTGATCCTCGATACCGCCTACCTGGGCACGCGCACCATCAACCTGAGCAACGACAAGAAGATCGAAAAACCGTCTGATCTCGCCGGCACCAAGATGCGCATGCCGCCGGGCGCCGCCTTCCAGGGTCTGGCCAAGGCGCTGGGTGCCACGCCGGTCTCGATGCCGATCACCGAGGTGTATCTGGCGCTCAAGACCGGCGCCATCGATGCGCAGGACAACCCCACCAACATGACGCGCGACTGGAAGTTCCACGAGGTGACCAAGCAGGTGGTGCTGACCCGGCATCTGGTGCAGCCGGTGTTTCTTGCAATGGCCAAGCCGGCCTTTGACAAGCTCACCCCCGCTCAGCAGACCGAACTGCGCGCCGCAGCGCGCGAAGCGGCCGACGTGCAGATTGCCAAAACGCTGCAAGACGAAAAGGCTGCCATCGAGACGTTTCGCGCCGCCAACATCCGCATCAGCGAGCCCGATCCGGCATCGTTTCGTGCCGCCGTTCTCAAGGAGTATGAGGGCAGCGGCATGACGGCCAAGTGGAAACCCGGTCTGCTGGCGCGGGTGCAGGCGGTCAAGTAAAGGTGACGGCCGGATCAATGTCAGAGCGTTTGAGCAGCAGGGCGCACCGCTGGGCCCAATGGGTTTCCATTGCCGGTCTGGCGGCAGTCTTCATCGTGTTTATTTACGGCGTGGGCATGCGCTACCTGTTCAACCGGCCGGTCGGCTGGGCCGACGAGGTGGTGACGCTGTTGGCGGTCTGGACGGTGCTCTGGACGGCGGCCTTTGTCTTGCGCTGGTCCGAGTTCATCTCGTTTGATGTGCTGTTTATCAGCCTCAAGCCCGGCGCTCAGCGCCTGATGCTGCTGGTGGCCAACTCGGCTTTTGCACTGCTCATGCTGGCCGCCTTGCCCGCGATGATCGACTACACCCTGTTTTTATGGCGCGAGAAGACTGACATGCTCGAGTTGCGGCTCGACTTTGTGTACGCGATCTTTCCGGTCTTTTTCATCGGCATCGTGGTGCGCCAGTTGTTGACCATACGCCGGCTGCTGTCGGCCCATTGGCAGCAGGAGCTCCTAAAGTGGAAGGGCGAGGACAGCCCGACAGCGCCATGACCGCCGGTCTGTACGCCCTGGTCGGCGCGATGCTGCTTGGCGCCCTGATGCGCTTGCCGCTGGCGCTGGTGATGTTCGGCGCGGGCACGGCCTACCTGTTTGTCACCCGGCAGGATATTGGCCTGCTGGTCGGTCAGGTGATGGGGCAGATGACGGCCATGTACGTCCTCGTGGCCATCCCGATGTTCATCTTGGCGGCCAACATCATGAATGCGGCTTCCATCAGCGACCGCTTGTGGGCGGCGGCCAGTGCCCTGGTTGGACGCCTGCGCGGCGGCATGGGCCATGTGACGGTGCTGGTGAGCATGATTTTCTCAAGCATGAGCGGCAGCGCCATCACCGATGCGGCCGGCCCGGGTCTGGTGGCCGTGCGCATGATGCGAGAGTCGGGCAAATACCCGGCCGGTCTGGCCTGCGCGATCGCAGCGGCGGCGGCCACCATTGCGCCCATCATTCCGCCCTCGATCCCGCTGGTGATCTACGCCCTCATTTCGGGGGCCTCCATCGGCGCCTTGTTTCTGGCAGGGCTGGTGCCTGGCGTATTGATGGGCCTGGCCTTGATGGTGGCGATCTGGCTGATTGCCCGGCGCCGGGGCCTGCCGGCTGCCGAAAATGTGCCTGTGGCCCAAGTGCCCGGGGTCTTGTTTCGCGCCACGCCCTCGCTGACCTTGCCGGTGGTGCTGCTCGGCGGGATCTGGTCGGGCGTTTTTTCACCCACGGAGTCAGCTGCGGTCGCTGCGCTTTGGGCCTTGGTTCTGGGCGCGGTGCTGTACCGGCAGATCAAGCTGTCGACTCTGCGCACGATTTGGGCCGAATCGTCCCGGCAGACGGCTACCACCATGGTGCTGATCGCCAGCGCTTTCATCCTGAACTACGCCATCACCAACGAGAAGCTGGCCGCGAGCTTGGTGGCCCTGATCGCCGATTGGCAGTTGACCCAAATGCAGTTCATGCTGGTGGTCAACCTGTTCTTCTTGGTGCTCGGCTGCTTTCTCGATGGCTCGGTGATGATGCTGGTGTTCGTGCCCTTGCTCATGCCAGCCGTGCGCGCGCTGGGCATCGACCTGACCTACTTTGGCATCGTGGTCACGCTGAATTTCATGATCGGCCTGATCACGCCGCCCTACGGCTTGTTGCTCTTTGTGATGTCCTCTTTGACGCGGGTGCCGCTGATGCAGATCATTCGAGAGGTCTGGCCTTTTGTGCTCGCCCTGGGCAGCTTGCTGCTCATCTTGACCTGGTTTCCCCAGATCATCTTGTTCCTGCCGCGCGCTTTTGGCTACCAGTAGCCACGCAGCACCCGCCCTGTAAAACAGTTCAACGCAAGTTCGCTCCCATGACACCCAAGCCAACCGCCTTTGTCACCGGTGCTGCCCAGGGCATAGGCTTGGCCACCGCCGAGCGGCTGGCCCGCGACGGCTTTGAGGTGGTCGCCATGGACCGCCAGGCCGATCGTCTTGAGCCGGCCGTTGCGGCCTTGTGCGCCCAGGGGCTGCCGGTTCTTGCAGCCGTTTGCGATGTCTGTGACCGCGCTGCGCTGGCGGCAGTGCTGGACAGCCGACCTCGGGTCGATGTGATGGTTTGTGCGGCCGGCATCTACAACGACGCTGCCTTCCTTGATCTGACCGAACAAGCGTTTCGTCAGATGCTCGAGGTCAATGTGGTGGGCACCTTTTTGCCGGCGCAGGAGGCGGCGCGGCGCATGCAGGCCGGCGGGCGCATCGTGACGATCTCCTCGCGTGGCGCGCTCGGCGGCACCCGCTTTGCCCACTATGTGGCGTCCAAGTCGGCGGTGGTGGGCCTGACGCGGGCGATGGCCATGGAGTTGCGGGCCCGTCAGATTGCGGTCAATTCGGTGGCGCCGGGCTTTACCGA
Source organism: Comamonadaceae bacterium (assembly GCA_027491035.1). Lineage (GTDB taxonomy): Bacteria > Pseudomonadota > Gammaproteobacteria > Burkholderiales > Burkholderiaceae_C > Polaromonas. The sequence continues at coordinate 15,787 of JAIXWZ010000082.1, forward strand.
CACGCCCATGACCCGCAGCGCGCCGCCCGAGATGTTTGCGGCCTGGGAAAAGCTCGAGCCCAGCGGCAAGGCCGCCAGCCCCGAGGTCATTGCGCATGCGATCTCGTTCTTGGCCTCGCCCGCGACGCAGTTCATCACCGGCCAGACCCTGTTTGTCGACGGCGGCAAGTCGCTCGGCGGCCTGAGTATTTGAGCGGCCCAGGCTGAGGTTTGCTTACTTGCCCCAGCCGTCCTTGAGTCCGACCGCCCGATTGAACACCGGCTTGCCCGGCGCATGATCGATGCGGTCGGCCACGAAGTAGCCGTGCCGCTCGAACTGAAACTTCTGATCGGCGTGCGCCAGGGCCAGCGAGGGCTCCACATAGGCGCTGACCATCTTCAGGCTGTCCGGGTTGAGCGCTTGCAGGAAGTCCTTGCCGCCTGCATCGGGGTGGGCCTCTAAAAACAGGCGGTCGTACAGGCGCACCTCGGCCTTCACGCCATCGGCCACGCCAACCCAGGTGATGGCTGCCTTGGCCTTGACGCTGTCGGCGCCGGGCGTGCCGCTCTTGGTGCCCGGGATCACTTTGGCATGGACCTCGCTGACCTGGCCCGCCGCGTCGCGGGCGCAGCCGGTGCATTCGATCACGTAGCCGCCCTTCAGACGCACCACGTTGCCAGGAAACAGGCGCTTGTAGCCCTTGGGCGGCACCTCTTCAAAGTCTTCGCGCTCGATCCAGACTTCTTTGCCGATTTTGAACACGCGGTCTGCTGGCGGCGTTTGGCCCTCAGCGAGGGCAGAGTGGGGCAGGGCCGGTTGGCTGCAAGCCTCGGTGTAGTCGTCTGACCCAAAAGCCTCGGCCCAGTTGCTCAGCACCAGCTTGACGGGGTCGAGCACCGCCATGCCGCGGTGGGCTTTGTTCTCCAGGTCCTCGCGCAGGCACCCCTCTAAGGTACTGTAGTCAATCCAGCTGTCGCTTTTGCTCACACCAATGCGGTCTGCAAACAGCTTGAGGCTATCGGGCGTGTAGCCGCGGCGCCGCAGGCCCACGATGGTGGGCATGCGCGGGTCGTCCCAGCCGCTGACTTTGCCCTCGGCAACCAGTTGCGCCAGCTTGCGCTTGCTGGTGATCACGTAGGTGAGGTTCAGGCG
>JAIXWZ010000230.1 GCA_027491035.1 Comamonadaceae bacterium
ACATACTTGACCTTGGTGGCGTCGCCCAAAGTGGCGGCGGCAACGGCCTTGCAGAAATCAACGTCCAGGCCGCTCCAGTTGCCCGACGAATCGGCCGCAGAAAAACCGGCCAGACCGGTGTTGACGCCGCAGACGACTTGGCCGCGCTGCTTGATCGCGTCGAGCGTCTTGCCGGCAAAGGCGGGGGCCAGCACAGCCAGGCTCAGGCCGGCTGCGGCCAGGGCTTTGAAGCCCTGATTTTTGGTCAGTTTGAACACAACATACTCCCATTGAAAGGTAGGGGGAGGCCTGCACCACATGTAGCAAGCCAGAGGCGGGATGCTAAACGAAACCCAGGGACTTGCCGCAGCGCAGAACCCGGATACCCCTAGGATTAACCCGAGTGTGGGGCCGGGGCATGCCCGAACAACATGGCCTTATGTCGACTCCCGCATGACACCCCCCCCCAGCGGCCGGCACAGCTTCATGCCAATTCGGTGCACACCCGCACCACATCGGCACCATAAGCCTGCAACTTCTTAGTGCCCATGCCGCTGATGCCCTCGAGCGCCTCCAACTGCTGTGGGTTGCGCTGGGCAATGGCGCGCAAGGTGGCGTCATGAAAGATCACGAAGGCCGGCAGGTTGTGCTCGCGCGCCACCTCGGCGCGCCAGGCCTTGAGGCGCTGCAGCCGCTCCAGCGCCCCCGCATTGAGGCTGGCCTCGGCCAGCCCCTGCACCGAGGTGCGCTGCGGCCGCTGGCGCGAACGGGCGACGGCCGGCGTGGCCACGCGCACCCACAACTGGCCCTGGCCAAGCAGCAGCGCGCGCGCCGGCGCCAGCAAGCTCAGCGTGTTCATGCCCTCAAAATCGACCCGAACCATGTCGCGCGCGATCAACTGGCGCAGCACGCTGCGCCACTGCGCCTCGGACAAATCTGCGCCGATGCCAAAGGTCGACAAGCGCTCGTGGCCGTACTGCTGCACCTTGTCGGTGCGCTTGCCGCGCAAGATGTCCATCAGGTGGCCGGCGCCAAACGACAAGGCGCTGGCCTGCTGGACCCGGTAAATGCAGCTGAGCAGCTTGCGCCCGGCCTCGGTGGCGTCCCACAGATCGGGCGGCTGCAGGCAGTTGTCGCAGTTCATGCACGGGGCGCTGGCCTCGCCAAAATAGGCCAGCAAGCTCACCCGGCGGCAGCCCGTGCCTTCGGCCAGGGCCAGCAAGGCGTCGAGCTTGCCACGCATGACCTGCTTGAACGCCTCGCTGGCCACCTCGCTGGCATCGATCATGCGCCGCTGGTTGACCACATCCTGCAGACCATAGGCCATCCAGGCGTTGGCGGGCAGGCCATCACGGCCGGCGCGGCCGGTCTCCTGGTAATAGCCCTCGATGTTCTTGGGCATGTCCAGATGGGCGACAAAGCGCACGTCGGGCTTGTTGATGCCCATGCCAAACGCAATGGTGGCCACCATGACCTGGCCGTCCTCGCGCAAAAACCGGTCCTGCCGCTGCTGGCGCAGCGCCGTCTCCAGGCCGGCGTGGTAGGCCTGCGCCTGCACCCCAGCGCCCTGCAAAGCGGCCGCAACCTCCTCGACCCGCTTGCGCGACTGGCAGTAAACGATGCCCGCCTCGCCCGCATGCTCCGATTCAATGAAACGCAGCAACTGCCGGATGGGGTCGCTCTTTTCAACAATGCGGTAACGAATATTGGGGCGGTCAAAGCTGCTGATGAACTGCCGGGCCTGCTCGAGCTGCAGCCGCTCAATCATGTCCTGGCGCGTCAGGTCGTCGGCGGTGGCGGTCAGCGCCACCCGGGGCACGCCCGCAAACTGCTCGTGCAGCAAGGACAAGCCCCGGTACTCGGGCCGGAAATCATGACCCCATTGGCTCACGCAGTGCGCCTCGTCGATCGCAAACAGACTGAGCAGGCCGCGCTCATGCAGGCTGGCCAGCAGGCTGAGCATGCGCGGCGTGTTCAGCCGCTCGGGCGCCACGTAGAGCAAGGTCAGCTCGCCGCGCTGCAGCCGAGCCTGCACCTCCTGCGATTGCTCAAGCGTCTGGCTCGAGTTCAAAAAGGCGGCGTCCACGCCCGCCTCGTGCAAGGCGCCGACCTGGTCGTGCATCAGGGCAATGAGCGGCGAGACCACCAAGGTCACGCCCCGGCCGGCGCGCTGGCGGGCAATGGCCGGCACCTGGTAGCACAGCGACTTGCCGCCACCGGTGGGCATGAGCACCAGCGCATCGCCGCCGGCAATCAGGTGCTCAATGATGTCTTGCTGTGGCCCGCGAAACGCGGTGTAACCGAAGACCTCGCCCAGGATCTGCTGCGCCGCGCTGGCGCTCATGGCAGGCGCTGCGCCTTCACATGCTGCGCCTTCACATTTGTTCCCAGGGCAGGCCCTCAAAGCGCCAGCCCGACAGGCTCGAGCGCTTGAACGCCTCGTTGAGCCCGCCCTCAAAGCCGTGCACCACGTGCGCCACCTCGGTAAAACCCGCGGCCTCCAGAGCCGCGCCCGCATCGAGCGTGCGCTGCCCCGAACGGCAAATCAGCAGCACCGGCCGCTGCTTGCTGCCGGCCTCGCGCTCGACCTGGGCCACGAACTGCGCCGGGTCGGCCTTCATCTCGGGGTACTCATACCAGGCAATGTTGATCACCCCGGGGGGCCGGCCCACGTAGAGCGACTCGATCTCCATGCGCACATCGACAAACACCACGTCATCGCGGCTGCGCAGCCATTGCCAAGCTTGCTGGGGGTGCAGATGTTTCATGCGTCAAAAAGGACCGGGCCGGGCAAAAATCAAAACCGCTATTGTCGAACAAGAGCGCAAGGTGCGCTGGCTGGGTCTGCAGGCGGCGCGCACCGGCTGCCTACAATTGCGCCATGAGAGCTCTCGCCTACACCCGCGCCCAAGCCCTGCCCAGCCTTTTGAGCCAGCGCATTGCCATTCTTGACGGCGCCATGGGCACCATGATCCAGCGCTTCAAGCTCGGCGAGGCGCAGTACCGGGGCGAGCGCTTCAAGGACTTCCACAAGGACGTCAAAGGCAACAACGAGCTGCTCAGCCTGACCCGGCCCGATCTGATTGCCGACATCCACAAAGGCTATCTGGCCTGTGGCGCCGACCTGATCGAGACCAACACCTTTGGCGCCACCACGGTGGCCCAGTCCGACTACGACATGGCCCATCTGGCCGCCGAGATGAACCTGCAATCGGCGCGGCTGGCGCGCGCGGCCTGCGACGAGTACAGCACGCCCGAGCATCCGCGCTATGTGGTCGGCGCGCTCGGCCCCACGCCCAAGACCGCCAGCATCAGCCCCGACGTCAACGACCCAGGGGCGCGCAACACCAGCTTTGAAGATCTGCGCGCAGCCTACTTAGAGCAGGTTCAGGCGCTGGTCGAAGGCGGCAGCGATGTGCTGCTGGTCGAGACGATATTCGACACCCTCAACGCCAAAGCGGCGCTGTTTGCGATCGACGAATACTTTGAGGCCAGCGGCGAGCGCCTGCCGCTGATCATCAGCGGCACGGTCACCGACGCCTCCGGCCGCATCCTCAGCGGCCAGACCGTCAGCGCCTTCTGGCACAGCGTGCGCCACGCCCAGCCGCTGGCGGTGGGCCTGAACTGCGCGCTTGGCGCGGCGCTGATGCGCCCCTACATCCAGGAGCTCGCGCGCGTGGCGAGCGACACCTTCATCTCCTGCTACCCCAACGCCGGCCTGCCCAACCCCATGAGCGAGACCGGCTTTGACGAGACCCCCGAAGTCACCAGCCGCCTGCTGCGCGAATTTGCCGAGCAAGGCCTGGTCAACATCGTCGGGGGCTGCTGCGGCACCACGCCCGAGCACATCGGTGCGATCCACCAGGCCGTGCAGCCGCTGTCGCCACGCGGCCTGGGCGCCGGGCCGTTTTATCGCGAAGCGGCCTGAGCGCAGGCCATGTCCGTGCACCGCCTCAGCGCCTGCGAAGCGGCCCGGCAACTGGCCCAGCGCAGCCTGCGCGCCGAAGAGCTGGTGCGCGCTTGCCTTGAGCGCATCGGCGCGCGCGAGCCGCAAGTGCAAGCTTGGAGCCATGTGGCCGGCCAAGCGGCGCTTGAGCGCGCCCGAGCCCTTGATCGGGGCGCCCACCAAGGCTTGCTGCACGGCCTGCCCCTGGGCGTGAAGGACCTGATCGCCACCGCCGACATGCCCACCACCTACGGCTCGCCCATTTACGCGGGCCACCAGACGGCCCATGACGCCAGCTGCGTGGCCCTGGCGCGTGCAGCCGGCGCAGTGGTCATGGGCAAAACCGTCACCACCGAATTTGCCACCTTCGAGCCCAACCAAACCCGCAATCCGCACAACAGCGCGCACACCCCAGGCGGCTCCTCATCGGGCTCGGCCGCCGCGGTGGCCGATGGCATGGTGCCGCTGGCGCTGGGCACGCAAACCGCAGGCTCGCTCACCCGGCCCGCGGCGTATTGCGGCATCGTGGCTTTCAAGCCCAGTTTTGGCGGCATCAACCGCGCCGGCGTCAAACCCCTGTCCGACACGCTGGACACGGTGGGCACCCTGGCGCGCGACGTGCCCGATGCCGCCTTGCTGGCCGCCGCCCTGAGCGGGCGCGCCGACTGGTTGGTACGCCCCTTGACGCAAGTGCTGGGCCGTCCCTTGCGCGTAGGCCTGTGCCGCACCTACGAATGGCCCCATGCCCTGCCCGAGACGCAAGCGGCCCTGGACCGGGCGGCCGCGCAGATCGGGCGCACGCAGGGCATGACGCTGCACAAGTTGCAGCTGCCCGCCGATTTTGAGCAACTGGTCCAGGCCCAGACCCATGTTCAGCTGGCCGAGCAGGCGCAGCACCTGGCCTACGAGCGCCTGCAACACTTTGAGCGCCTGAGCCCGCGCCTGCAAGGCATCATGAACGCCGGCATGGCCGTGACGCTGGGGCAATACGACCAGGCCCAGGCCTGGCTGGCGCGCTGCCGCAGCCAGCTGGCCGAGGTGTTCCAAGACGTCGACGTGCTGCTGGCGCCCAGCGCGCCGGGCGCCGCGCCGGCAGGGCTCGAGAACACGGGCGATCCGATCTTTTGCCGCATCTGGACCGCGCTGCACACCCCAACGGCAAATATCCCGGCCGGGCACGCCCCCAACGGCCTGCCTGTGGGGCTGCAAGTGGTCGGGGCCGTGGGCAGCGATGCGCTCACGCTGGCAGCGGCGCATGCGCTGCATCAAAGCCTGGGCGCGCAGTAAAACTGCGCCGGCTTTGCAGGGTACTGCTCGGTCCGCGCTTGGACCCGTCTAAACCGCGCCAGAGCGCCAGCGCCGCACCTGCTCCAAAGTCGGCATGGCGGCCACCGCGCCGCGGCCTTGGGTCGACAGTGCGGCGGCGGCATTGGCGCTGGCCAGTGCCTGCGGCCAATCTTCCTGGCGTGTCAGGGCCGCGGCCAGGGCGCCGGTGAAGGTGTCGCCCGCGCCGATGGTGTCGACCACCTGCACCGCATGACCGGCCACCGTCACCGGCGCATGGCCGGCTCGGTAGAGCCGGCAGCCGCGATCGCCCAGCGTGACCACCAGCGCGCCCACGCCGCGGGCCAGCAGCGCGGCGGCGGCCTGATCGGTGCGCTCTGAGCCGGCCAGTTGGTGCAGCTCGCCCTCGTTGGGCGTGAGCACGTCGATCAAGGGCCACAGCGCATCGGGCAAGGCCGCAGCAGGAGCCGGGTTGAGCAGGGTGCGCACGCCGTGGGCGCGGGCCAGGGCAAAGGCGGCCTGCGTGGCCGCCAGCGGCACTTCGCAGGAGGCCATGACGAGCCGGGCGCTGGCCATCATGCTGCGGGCCTGCTCGACCTGCTCGGCATCGAGCCGGCTGCCGGCGCCGGGGTAGATCGCGATCGAGTTGTCGCCATCGGGGTAGACCAAGATCAGCGCGGTGCCATTGACCTCGCCCTGCGCGCGCCGCACATGGGCGCTGTCTATGCCCTCACGCGCCCACAAGTCCAGACCCATCTGCCCGAAGTCGTCGCCGCCGATGCGCGCCACCAGGCCCACGCGGGCACCTTGGCGCGCCGCGGCAACGGCGGCATTGCTGCCCTTGCCGCCGGGCAGGCGCTCGAGCGTGCTGGCCAGCTGGGTCTGGCCGCGCAACAGGGGCGAGCCAATCTGCGCGATCAGGTCCACATTCCAGCTGGCGATGCACACCACCTCGGGGGCCACTATCCCCCCTTGAGGCCGTAACCCATGGTCTGCGGCAGCCACAGCACGATCTGCGGAAAGACGGTGATGGCCACCAGCAGACCGATGAGCAGCACCAGGAAGGGCCAGCCCTCTTTCATCATCTCGCCAATCGGAATGCCGGTCAGCGCCTTGATCACAAACAGCAGCATGCCAAAGGGCGGATGAATCAGCCCGATCATCATGTTGAGCACCACCAGCACGCCAAAGTGCACCAAATCAACGCCCAGCATCTTGGCCGCTGGCAGCAGCATGGGCACAAACACCAGCAGCAACACCGAGACATCGAGGAAACAGCCCAGAATCAGGAACAGGGCGTTGACCATGAACAGAAACTGCAGGCGACTGAGCTGAAGGCTGTCGACCCAGGCGGCCATGGCCTGCGGCACGCCCTCGGCCGTGAAGGCGTAATTGAGCATGAAAGAGCCGGCCAAGATGATGGTGATGACCGCGCTGGCCCGCGTCGATTCGAGCACCACGCCCCAAAACGAGCGCCAGTTGAGGGCGCGAAATACAAAGGCCGCGAGGATGAGCGCATGCAGCGCAGCCACCGCCGCGGCCTCGGTGGGCGTGAACGCGCCCGAGTAGATGCCGCCGAGCAGCACGATCGGCATCGACAGCGGCAGCGCCCCCCTGAAAACAATGCCGGGCCACTGTTTGAGCGGAATCGGATCTTCGCGCGGCATGTTGCGCTTGCGCGCGATCCAGGCCACCACCGCCATCATGATGAGGGTCATGCACACACCGGGCATGACGCCGCCCAGAAACAGCGCGCCCACCGAGGCGCCCGAGACGAGGGCGTAGATCACCATCGGAATCGAGGGCGGGATGATGGGGCCCAGCGTGGCGCTGGCCACCACCACAGCGCCCGCAAAGCCGCGCGAGTACTCGGGCTTCCTGAGCATTTGGCGGATGGTCACCAGCCCGGGGCCGGCGGCATCGGCAATGGCGCTGCCGCTCATGCCCGAGAAAATGACGCTGACCAGAATGTCAACCTGTGCCAGGCCGCCGCGCATGCGCCCGACCAAAATGCGGCAAAAGTCAAAGATGCGCTCGCTGACCGTCCCCGCGTTCATGATGTTGGCGGCAAACACAAACAGCGGCACCGCCAGCAGCACGTAGCTGTTGTACAGGCCGTTGCTCACCTGCTCGGCCACCAGACCGAGGTCCTGGCCCTTGACCAACAGGTAGGCCACGCCCGCCATCAGCATCGAAAAGCCGATCGGCATGCGCAGCAGCATGCCTGCCACCACAACGCCCGCCAGGGCCCACAGTGCGGCGCTCATGAGGGCAGGCCCTGGTCTTGTAGGCCCTGGCCGCGCAGCGCCTGCCAGATGCCCCAGACGCTGCGCGCCACCAAAGAGGCCAGCAGCAGCACGAAGGGAATAAACACCCACTGGAAGGACACCCCCAGCACCGGCGAGCCTTCGCGCGCCATGAAACGCACATAGTCCCAGCTCGCCGGTATGGCCACCGCAGCCAAGCCGCCAATCATGAGGTGGCCAACAATGCGCATCACGCGCCGCGCCCTCTGGCCCACACTGTTCCAGACCAGGTCAAACACGACCTGCTCGCGCTCGCTGACCATAAAGGCCGAGGCCCAGAGGATGACCCACAGGTAGAGGATCACCGCCAGCTCATCGGTCCAGGGCAGCGGCCGGTTGAAACCGAAGCGCGCTGCAATCTGGATCAGAAAGACCGCAAACAGGCACAAGAAGAGCAAGCCGCCCAAGCCATGGGCGGCGCGGCGCAGCCAAAGCATCGATCAGCGGGTGTTGTTGATGCGATCGAGCAGGCCGGCGGGCCAGACCTTGGCGTAGTCGGACTTGGCGTAGGTGTCCTGCACCGCCTTGCGGAAGGCGTCGACATCGGGCGAAGTCACTTGCAGGCCCTGCTGCCTGAAGAAGTCGACGATTTGGCCCTCTTCCTTGATGCGGTTTTCATTGTTGTACTGCGCCGCGGCCTGGGCTGCCGCCCGCACGCTCTGCTTTTGCGCGGCGCTCAGGGCGTTCCAGGTCTTGTTGGAAATGGCAATGAAGATGCCGTCGACCAGGTGGTTGGTCAGCACCAGCTGCTTGGTGACCTCAAAGAACTTGGCGGCCCGCACGGTGGGCAGCGGATTGTCCTGACCGTCAATGGTGCCGGTCTTCAGACCCAGATAGACCTCGCCAAAGGCCAGCGGCGTGGCGGTGGCGCCCAGCGCCTCGCCCAGGAACAGCCACTCCTTGGAGCCGGGCATGCGCAGCTTGACGCCCTTGAGGTCGGTGGGCGTGCGCACATTGCGCACCTCGCGCAGGTTGACCTGGCGCGTGCCCAGGTAAACGGTCGAGAGGATCGTCACGTCCATCTTGTCAGAGACGGTCTTGAACAGCTGCTCGCCGATCGGGCCGCTGAACACCTTTTGCTGATGCTGCGGGTCGCGCACCACGTAGCCTGCGGTGAAGATCGAGAACTCGGGCACCATCTTGGCAATGTCAAAGGCCGAAATCGACGACAGCTCCAAGTTGCCGCGGGCCATGGCTGCCGGCTCGGTGCCTTGCTTGAACAGCGACGCGTTCAGATTGATCTGCACATCAAACTGGTTGGCGTTGGACTTGTCCAGCGTGTCCTTGAACACGGTCCACATCTTGGCGTGCCAGTCATCGGGCACGGCCGGAGTGGAAATGCGCATCGGGATCTTGGCCTGGGCCAGAGCCTGGCCGGCCATGCCGCACAGGGCCAGAGCCGAGACGGCGGCGGTGATCAGGCCGCGACGCAATGGGGAAGTTGAGGTCATGACGGTCTCCTTGTCAGTGTTGCGAGAGGGAATGTGCGAGGTTGCGGGGTTGGGAACTTACTCACGCGCACGGTCGATGCCAAAGGCCTCGATCGTCGCAGAAAACTCGGCGTGCGCCTGCGCGCTCAGGGGCATGAGGGGCGCGCGCACGCGCAGCCAGCCAGGGTCTTGGTGCAAAGTGGCCATCACGCTCTTGAGCGCGGGCATGAGCGAGTGGGGCTTGAGCAAAGCGAGCATGGCATCGACGCGCTGCGCATCGCGCGCCGTGCCCGGCGCATCGGGCTCGAGCACCATGCGCGTGACCACACGGCCGAAGAAATTGGCCAGGCCGCTGATCGCACCGGTGCTGCCCAGGCGGCCCAGCGTGGGCAGATCGGGCTCGTAGCCCACATAAACGCTGATCGGCGGCATGAAGGCCTGGGCCAGCCCCACCGAGTGGGCGCGGTCACACGCGCTGTCCTTGATGCCCGCAATCACCCGGTGGCGCTCAATCAGGCGACCAATAACCGCATGCGACAAGCCAACGGCTGCGACTTGGGGGATGTGATAGAGGTAAAGGCGCCAGTCCTGCGCCGGCATGCCAGCGAGCACCTGCTCGTAGCAGGCCAAGATGCCCTCATCGCTCACGCCCTTGAGAAAAAACGGCGGTAGCATCAGGCAGCCGTGCACGCCGGCATCGACCGCATGGCGGGTCAGATCGAGCGTCTCGGGCAGCGCGGCGCAGCTGGTCGAGACCATGATGCGCTCGGCGGGCACGCCGCGCGCAATCATCATGGTCAGCGCCTCGCGCCGCTCGGCCACCGAGAAAGACGGCCCCTCGCCGGTGGTGCCAAACAGCGTGACGCCCATGCAGCCGTTGGCCAGGCGCTCTTGGGCATGGGCGGCAAATTTGTCGTGGTCGATGCGCAACTGGGCGTCGAGCGGGGTCAGCAAGGCCGGCCAGGCGCCCCGAAAGGCGTTGCGGTCATTGAGGTGGGAAGCGGTCACGGCGGCTCCGGTGGATCAGGATGAAAAAACCGAGGTCAGTGCCTCGCCGGCGGGGGCAGCACCGAGCACGCGCCGGTCCTGACCGAGCACGCGCTGGTGGGCGCTGTGGATGTGATGGGCCAGCTTTTGCGCCACCCGCTCGGGGTCGCGCAACTTGAAGGCCTCAATCAAATTGAGGTGCTCCTGCATGGCGGGCAGCAAGACCTCGGCCGACAGGGTCGAGCGCTCGAGGTTGATCAACCGCACGCGCAGGCTGTTGATGCGGTAGGTCTGCGAAATCAGTTCATTGCCCAGCGTATCGATCATCAGGTCGTGCAGACCCCAGTCGACCGAGGTGGCGTCGGTGAGCAATTCGTCGTCAATCGGGCCGCTGCGGGCGCGCGCCACGATGTCCAGATGGGCCCGCTCAATGGCCTGGAGCTCAGCGTGACTGACCACCTGCACAAAACGCAGCGCCGCCTCGCGCTCGAGCAGGCCGCGCAGCGCAAAGGCGTTGTGGATGAGCTTGAGGTCGACGTGCGCGATCTGCAAGCCGCGCTGGGGCACCGTGCGCAGCAGGCCCTCGGCCTCGAGCCGGGGGATGAGTTCGCGCACCGCACCCAGTGGCATGTCCAGCAATTGCATCAACTCGCGCTGCGAGACAAACTGCCCCGGTCGCACATTGGCCTGCAAAATCTGCTGGCGAAAACTTTCGTAAGCCCGCGCACGCAGGCTCAAGGGGGTGACGGCGTTCATGGCGATATCAGTGCGGGCCTTGGTCGCGGCCTTAGTCGCTGGCCAGCACGCCCTTGCGCAGCAGGACGTTGGCATATTTGCGCAGATCGCCGGTCTGCACCAGGGCGCGCGCCCGGCCCGCTTGGGCGTAAAAGGCAAACCGCTCCAGGCTGGCCAGGCCGTAACCCCCGAGCAGGCCGCGAAACTCGAGCACCGGTGGCGGCACCGCCGACGCATCGCCCACCACCTGCATGCTCCAGGCGCAGTGGGCATCAAAGGTGTCCAGCGGCAGCACGGACAGCACCGCCTGCAGCACCTGGCCGCTGCCCTGGCCCGGCAAGCGGATCAGGGCCGCCCCCGCCTCGCGGGCCACCCGCGCGGCCGGGAAGTTGGCGTCGACCACCGCGATGTCGTCGCCATGGCCCATGCTGGCCAGAGCAAAGAGCAGTTCGGGCGTCAACAGCGGCGAGATGTTTTTCAGCATGTCTAACTGACATGTTAGTTCTTCCCGCACTCCACCCACCTAGGAGTTACCCAGGTGTTTCCACGGTCTGGTTCGGTGTTTAAATTCATTGAACAACTGACATGTCAGGCCCACCCCTGAGTCCCCATGCCCACCGCCCTGCCCCCAACACCCCCACCGCCCGCGCCGCTGTTCAAGCCCTGCACCGATGCGATACGCCTGGGGTTGGGCGGCGCGCCCCTGGGCAATTTGTTCGAAGCGGTCACGCAGGAGCAGGCCTGCGCCCTCCTGGAGGCAGCCTGGGCCGACGGCTGCCGCAGCTTTGACACGGCGCCACACTACGGCCACGGCCTGTCGGAGCGGCGCATGGGCCAGTCGCTGGGACAGCGTGCGCGGACCGAGCTGAGCCTGTCGAGCAAGGTCGGCCGCTTGCTGCTGCCCCAGGCCGATGCTGCGCGTGCGCAGCACGGCTATGTCGAGATCCCGCCCTTTGTGCAGCGCTGGGACCTGTCGGCCGCAGGCATGCGCCGCAGCGTTGAGGACAGCTTGCAGCGCCTGGGCATGGCCCGGCTCGATGCGGTGTTCGTGCACGACATCGATGCCCAGACCCACGGCGCCGATGCGCCCAGCGTGCTCAGGCAGGTGCTCGAGCACAGCCTGCCAGCGCTGCGCCAGTTACAGGCCGAAGGCCTGGTGGGCGGCATCGGTCTAGGCGTCAACGACCACGAGGTGGTGAGGCGGGTGCTGGCCCACGCCGACCTCGACTGCCTGCTGCTGGCCGGCCGCTACAGCCTGCTCGATCAGTCGGCCCTGCCGGGCCTGCTGCCCGAGCTGCAGCGCCGCGGCGTGGCCTTGGCCCTGGGCGGGGTGTTCAATTCGGGCATCCTGGCCCAGCGCGTCGATGCGCGCCAGCGGCCAACCTTCAACTACGCCGCAGCCGAGCCCCAATGGCTGGACAAGGCGCTGCGCATCCAGGCGGTGTGCGACCGCCACCAGGTCCCCATTGCCGCTGCGGCCTTGCAATTCGCGCTGGCCCACCCGGCCGCGCAGATCGTGCTGCTGGGCGCGCGCAAGCCGTCCGAATGGCAGCAGGCGCGGGCCAACGCACGCTGGCCCATCGACCCGGCGCTGTGGCACGAGCTCAAGCAAGCGGGCCTGCTGGCGCAAGAGGCGCCCACACCATGACCATCGATGCGCACTTTCATGCCTGGCGCATCGCGCGCGGCGACTATGGCTGGCTCACGCCGACCCTGGCGCCGATCTACCGCGATGTGGAGGTGGCCCATTGGTGGCAGCAGGCCAAGGCCCGGGCGATCAGCGGCGGCGTGCTGGTGCAGGCCGCACCGACCGCTGCCGAAACCGGCTTCTTGCTGCAACTGGCCGACCAGCATCCTCAAGAGGTGCTGGGCGTGGTCGGCTGGGTCGACCTGCAAGCGGCCGATGCGGCCCAGCAGGTGCGCGCTCTGGCCTGCCACCCGCGGCTCAAGGGCCTGCGGCCCATGCTGCAAGATCTGGCCCAAACCGACTGGATCTTGCAAGAGAGCGTGCAAGAGGGCCTTGCGGCCATGGCCGACTGCGGCCTGGTCTTCGACGCCCTCATCCAAACCCGGCACCTGCCGGTGATCGCCGAGCTGGCGCAGCGCCATCCCAACTTGCGCCTGGTCATCGACCATGGGGCCAAGCCCCTGATGCATGCGCCCACCGCTGGCACGGCGATGCAGCAGGGGCAAGACTGGCAACAGTGGCAGGGCGGCCTGCAGACGCTGGCGCAGCAAACCCGCAGCGCGCCGCTGATGTGCAAGCTGTCGGGCCTGTGGACCGAGGCGCCGGCCGGTGAGCCTTGCGAACACGTGCGGCCTTGGGCACAAGCGCTGCTCGAGATCTGGGGCGCCGAGCGCCTCATTTGGGGCAGCGACTGGCCGGTGCTCGAGCTCGCTGGCAGCTACGCCCAATGGCACGACTGGAGTGTGGACCTGCTCGCGCCCCTGAGCCCGCAGCAGCGCGAGGCGCTGCTCGGTGGCAACGCCCGGCGCCTGTACCGGCTCTGAGTCGCGAATTGACCCGCTAAAATCGCGGCTTCTCCCAAGGAGCGTTGCAGCCCGTCCCGCAGGACCGGCCAGGCTTGGGAACGGGGCCCGCCAGGGCGCCGCTGGCAACGACGCTCACCTTTTGACCTCAAGGTGAGCCATGTCCCAGACCCCATCCCTCACGCCGCCGCCCATGCGCCTGTCCGGCCTCGAGCCCATTGCGGTGGGTCAAGGCAGCTTGTTCGTCAACATCGGCGAGCGCACCAACGTCACCGGCTCCAAAGCCTTCGCACGCCTGATCCTCAATGGCGACTACGAGCAGGCCCTGGCCGTGGCGCGCCAGCAGGTTGAAAGCGGCGCGCAGATCATCGACATCAACATGGACGAGGCCATGCTCGACAGCCAGGCGGCCATGGTGCGCTTTTTGAACCTGATCGCCTCCGAGCCCGACATCGCCCGCGTGCCCATCATGATCGACAGCTCCAAGTGGAGCGTGATCGAGGCCGGCCTGCGCTGCATCCAGGGCAAGGGCATCGTCAACTCCATCAGCATGAAGGAGGGCTTGGACGAATTCAAGCGCCAGGCCCGGCTGATCAAGCGCTACGGCGCCGCTGCGGTGGTGATGGCCTTCGACGAGCAAGGCCAGGCCGACACCTATGCCCGCAAGATCGAGATCTGCGAGCGCGCCTACCGGGTGCTGGTTGACGAGGTGGGCTTTGCCGCCGAAGACATCATCTTCGACCCCAACATCTTTGCCATCGCCACCGGCATCGAAGAGCACGACAACTACGCGGTGGACTTCATCGAGGCCACCCGCTGGATCAAGCAACACCTGCCGGGCGCCAAGGTCAGCGGCGGCGTGTCCAACGTGAGCTTTTCATTTCGCGGCAACGACCCGGTGCGCGAGGCCATCCACACCGTCTTCCTGTATCACGCGATCGCGGCCGGCATGGACATGGGCATCGTCAACGCCGGCATGATTGGCGTCTATGACGACATCGAGCCGGTGCTGCGCGAGCGGGTCGAAGACGTGGTGCTCAACCGAAAGCCGGCCTATCGAGATGGCGAGCCGCCGCTGTCGGCCGGCGAGCGCCTGATCGAGATTGCCGAATCGGCCAAAAGCGGGGCCAAGGACGACAGCAAGAAGAACGAATGGCGCAGCCTGCCGCTGCGCGAACGCTTGGCCCACGCCCTGGTGC
The DNA here is from genome assembly GCA_027491035.1 of Comamonadaceae bacterium. Lineage (GTDB taxonomy): Bacteria > Pseudomonadota > Gammaproteobacteria > Burkholderiales > Burkholderiaceae_C > Polaromonas. The sequence goes on from JAIXWZ010000230.1 coordinate 14,357, forward strand.
ACGGGCTCAACGAGTTCATCACCGAAGACACCGAACACATGTGGCAGGCGCTGCGCGCCGAGGGCGGACGGCCGCTGCACGTGATTGAGGGGCCGCTGATGGACGGCATGAACGTGGTGGGCGACCTGTTTGGCCAGGGCAAGATGTTCCTGCCGCAGGTGGTCAAGAGCGCGCGCGTGATGAAGCAGGCCGTCGCCCACCTGATCCCCTATATCGAGGAAGAAAAGCGCCAGCAGGAGGCGGCCGGCGAGGACGTCAAGACCAAGGGCAAGATCGTGATCGCCACCGTCAAGGGCGATGTGCACGACATCGGCAAGAACATTGTCACGGTGGTGCTTCAGTGCAACAACTTCGAGGTGGTCAACATGGGCGTGATGGTGCCTTGCCACGAGATCCTGGCGCGCGCCAAGGTCGAAGGCGCCGACATCGTCGGGCTGTCGGGCCTGATCACGCCCTCGCTCGAAGAGATGCAGTTCGTGGCCGCCGAGATGCAAAAGGACGAGCACTTTCGGGTGCGCAAAATCCCCCTGCTCATTGGCGGAGCGACCACCAGCCGGGTGCACACGGCCGTCAAGATCGCGCCGCACTACGAAGGCCCGGTGGTCTATGTGCCCGATGCCTCGCGCAGCGTGAGCGTGGCGCAAAGCCTGCTGTCGCAGCAGGCGGCGCACTACATCGCCGAGCTCAACGCCGATTACGACAAGGTGCGCGCTTTGCACGCAAGCAAAAAACAGGCGCCGCTGGTGAGCCTGGCCAAAGCACGCGCCAATGCCACCGCGCTCGACTGGGTGCACTACCGCCCGCCGGCGCCCAAGTTCATCGGCCGGCGCGTGTTCAAGAACTACGACTTGAGCGAGTTGGCCGCCTGCATCGACTGGACCCCGTTTTTCCAGACCTGGGATCTGGCCGGGCCTTTCCCGGCCATTCTCAAGGACGAGGTGGTGGGCTCCGAGGCGGTGCGCGTCTACGGCGATGCCCAGCGCATGCTGCGCCGCCTGATTGAGGGCCGCTGGCTCACGGCCAATGCGGTGGTCGGCTTCTGGCCGGCCAACAGCGTCGGCGACGACATCGAAATTTACACCGATGAAAGCCGCCAGCAGGTGGCCATGACCTGGTACGGGCTGCGCCAGCAAGGCCAGAAGGCGCCCGCACCGAGCCCGCAGGGCAAGCCCGTGCAGCGGCCCAACCGCTGCCTGGCCGACTTTGTGGCACCCAAGACGCTGCCGGCCGAGGTGGCGGCCGCGCGTGCGGGCGCAGCCGGCTCGGAGGGCGCCGATGGCTTTCACATCGCCGACCACATCGGCCTGTTTGCGGTGACCGCCGGCATCGGCTCGGACAAAAAGGAAAAGTACTTCCTCGACGACCACGACGATTACTCGGCCATCATGCTCAAGGCGCTGGCCGATCGGCTGGCCGAAGCCTTTGCCGAGGCCTTGCACCAGCGGGTGCGCCGCGACCTGTGGGGCTATGCGCCCGACGAGCAGCTCAGCAGCGAAGAGCTGATAGCCGAAAAATACCGCGGCATCCGGCCCGCCCCCGGATATCCGGCCTGCCCAGACCACAGCGTCAAGCACGAGATGTTCGAGCTGCTGCGGGCCCACGAGATCGGCATGGGGCTGACCGAAAGCCTGGCCATGACGCCAGCGGCCAGCGTCAGCGGCTTCTACCTCAGCCACCCCGACGCGGTGTACTTCAATGTGGGCAAGATCGGCGAAGACCAGCTGCACGACCAGGCCCAGCGCCGCGGCCGCGATCTGCACGAGCTCGAGCGGCTGCTCGCGCCCAATTTGTAGCCGGACTTGAGGCAAGGCCTACAAAACCCCGTCATCGCGAGGAACGAAGCGATCCATCGGCCGTCACACAACAGCCTGGATTGCCACGCTACGCTCGCAATGACGAAGTGGTGAGCGGCTCGCAATGACGAACTGATGGGCGACTCGCAATGAAGAAGTGATGGGCGACTCGCAAGGCCGCAGTGCTGCCCGACTCGCACTCACAAGACGGCCTGCTACCGACCCGCCTTAGGCGAGCTTCACGCGCACAAACCCGCGGCCCGGGCGATCAGCCACTGGCCGCGGGTGGTGGCCTCCTCGGCAACGCTCTGGCAGGCGATGCCGAACTGACCAAAGGCGGCCGCATAGCGCTGGCACAGCGGCTCATCGCCGAGCAAGCTCACAGCCTTGAGCGGGCTGCCAACCAAGGCGCTGGCGATCTCGCTGCCCAGCAAGATGCCCGAGAGAAAGTCGGGCAGACGCTGCGCCTCCCATTGGCCCATCAGGCCGGCCGTGCGGGCGGCAAACAGGGTGTGGGCCAGATCGGCATGGCCCTTTCGGCCCAAGGCCACGCCAGCGTCGAAGGCTGCGCGGTCGAGCGGCGCACC
>JAIXWZ010000170.1 GCA_027491035.1 Comamonadaceae bacterium
CATTGCGAGGAACGAAGCAATCCATCGGCCGTCGCACAAAGACATGGATTGCCACGGCGCTGCGCGCCTCGCAATGACGGAGGGGGCCGCCATTGCGCCCCCACCCCGTCATTGCGAGGAACGAAGCAATCCATCGGCCGCAGCACAACAGCCTGGATTGCCACGGCGCTGCGCGCCTCGCAATGACGCAGTGGGGTGTCACTGCGCGCCTCGCAATGACGGCTTCAACGGCGCTCGCCGCGCAGCCCTCACCGCCCCTCCACCCACGCCGCTTCGAGCCAATGCCAGCGGCCGGGCACGATGGGCCAGGCGATGAGGTGGGTGTTCAGCCCTGGCGGCAGCACGTGCTCGGTGTGGTGGTCCAGCCATGGGCCCTGGGCCTGCACCGATGCAAAGAAGGCCTGCTGGGGCAACTCGTGCCCCGACCGGGCCGTCCAGTCGCGAGCCCAGCAGGCGGCGTCACGCCAGTCGGCGGTGCCGGGGCCCGAGAGGCGGTCGTGCACGCTGCCCCATAGGCGGCCGCGCATGCGCTGGCGGATGCCGCGCATGCGCCGGGCGGTCACCTCCAGGTTGCGGGTGTAGATGGAATCGAGTCCGAGAAAGTTGTCAAACAGCACGCAAGCCTGGGGCTGGGCGGCCAGGGCCTGATCGAGCAGTTCGTGCACGTCGCCGCACAAGAAGTCCAAGCGCACCGCATGTCGGCGCAAGGTGGCGCCGTGACGCAGTCGAAACAGGCGCGGCGCCCAGGGGTCGATGTCAACCAGCAAAATCGACTTGAAGCGCGCCAGAAAGGCGGGCGACATCATCCAGCCGGCGCTGCCGCCGAGCAAGATCAGTTCCTGGGGGACATCCGGTGCTGCGTCGATCGAGGCCATCCACCGGGCCAGGCGATCGCGCGTGGCAGCCCATCGCTGGCGCGCCATCCAGGCGCGCGCATGCCAATGCCAGTCGCTTGCAGAAGTCATGGACGAGATGGTAGCGGGCTGCTGCGCGGGCCATCCGCCTGACGGCCAGCGTCCCGGCTGCGGGTAGGATGTGTCACTTTCCTCAATCTGCCATGTCCGAGACACTCAACACCCAAGTCATCGTGGTCGGCGCAGGGCCCGTGGGCCTGACGCTGGCCTATGGGCTGGCCAGGGCCGGCGTGGCGGTCATCGTGATCGAGACCGAGCCGGCGATCTCGCGCCAGTTGCGCGCCTCGACCTTTCACCCGCCGACGCTGGACCTGCTCGATGCCTGGGGCATCACGCCGCAGCTCATTGCCAGCGGCCGCATCACGCCGACCTGGCAGATCCGGCTGCATGAAACCGGCGAGCATGTGACCTTTGACCTGTCGGTGCTTGCCGGCGACACCGCCCACCCCTATCGGCTGCAATGCGAGCAGTCGGTGCTCAGCCAGGCGCTGGCCGAGCGACTGCACACGCAACCGCAAGCACGTGTGCTGCGCGGCGCCACCGCGGCCGAGGTGGGGCAGTCTGGCGGGCGCGCCTGGGTCGAGGTCGAGCCGGCGGGGGGCGGGCCCAGGCAGCGCATCGAGGCCGACTATGTGGTCGGCTGCGACGGTGCGCACAGCGTGGTGCGCAAGGCCATCGGCGCAAGCTTCGAGGGCACAACCTACCCGGACACCACCTTGCTGGTGACCACGCGCTTTGACTTTTCGGCGATGTGGCCTGATCTGGCCGGAGTCAACTACATCTGGCAGGACGAGGGCACCTACAGCTTGCTGCACCTGCCCGATCTGTGGCGGGTGAGCCTGCATCCCCTGGCCGATCGGCCGCTGCAGGAAGAGGCCGAGCCGGCACGCATCGTGCAGCGCCTGCACGCCCTGTTTGGCGCGCAGCACCGTTTTGAGCTGGAAGAAGTGCGACCCTACCGGGTGCACAAGCGGCTGGCTTCACGCTGGCGCCTGGGGCGGCTGTTCATCGCCGGCGATGCGGCGCACCTGAACAATCCCAAGGGCGGCATGGGCATGAACGGTGGCATCCATGACGCCGTGGCGCTGTGCGAGGTGCTTGAGCGCGCGCTCGACGGCCACAGCAGCGATGCGGCACTTGACGTCTATGAACGCCAGCGCCTGCCCGTGGTGCGCGACGACATCATCGGCCAGGCCGACCGCAACCATGCGCGCATGCAGCTGCGGTCTCTGGCCGAGCGCCGCGCGCAGCTGGCGCAGCTGCAGTCGCTCATCGACAACAGCGATCGCTTGCGCGAGCACCTGCGACAAACCTCCATGCTCTCGGGCCTGGCGCGTGCGCGCGAGCTGGCTCAAAGCACATAGATCGCACGAGCAGCGGCGCACCTGAGCGTGCTGCCTAAACGCAGGACATGGCCCCAAACCCGGGGGCTGGGCCCACTGCGGTTTCAGGATGACATTTCTTGACCAAAAACAGGGCCTGACCCTCTGGCCATAGGCGGCTTGGGCCTCTACAGTTCCGGCTTTCGCACTCGTATTGCCCATGCAACTGATCTGGCTGTCGGGCCCCACCGGCAAGATGGTGAGCCTGTCTATGACCACCCGCACGGTGCTGCTGGGCTGCGCCGCCGCGGCCGCGCTGCTGGTGCTCATCGGTGTGGCGCTGCACTTTGTCGGCCTGCGCATTGCCGTGGCGTACTCGCCGACGGTGGCCCAGCAACTGGGCGGCGTGACCAGCGTGCGCGAATCGCGCCTGATCGAAGAGAGCTACCGCACCGAGGTCTCGGG
>JAIXWZ010000160.1 GCA_027491035.1 Comamonadaceae bacterium
AACATCACCACATCGAGCATGCTGCGCAGATAGCCCACGCCGCCCGTGCCCCCGGTGCCTCGCTTAAAGCCAATGACCCGCTCGACCGTGGTCAGGTGGCGAAAGCGCCAGAGCCTGAACGCGTCTTCCAGATCGGTCAGCTCTTCACCGAGTTGATAGAGGTCCCAGTGGCTCTCGGCGGCGCGGTAGATGCCCAGCCAAGCCTGCTCGACCACCGGGTGGGCCACATGCGCCACGCGCCAGTCGCGCTCAATGACCTCAGCGGGCAAGGCCCAGCCGCGCCGCGCCAGCAGCCGCAGGCACTCGTCGTAGAGCGACGGAGCGTTGTAGGCAGCCAGCACCTGCTCGTACAGATCGGGGCGATGCGCATGGGGTCGCAGCATGACCGACTTTTTGTTGCCCATCGAGAACTCGATGCAGCGGTACTGCCAGCTCTGAAAGCCGCTGGACTGGGCCAGGTAGGGCCGGATCGCGCTGTACTCGGGCGGCGTCATGGTGGCCAGCACGTCCCAGGCGTGCACCAGTTGCTCCATGATCTTGCTCACGCGTGCGAGCTTTTTAAAAGCGGGAGGCAAGGCATCGGCAGCCAGATCCTGCATGGCACCGCGCAACTCGTGCAGCATGAGCTTCATCCACAACTCGCTGCTTTGATGCTGAATGATGAACAGCATCTCGTTGGGGTCGGGCGACAGCGGCTGCTGAGCCGAAAGAATGGCATCGAGCTGCAGGTAGTCGCCATAGCTCATCCGGCCATCAAAATCCAGCGCGATTGCCTCTTGCTCGGGCAATGGCGAGCCGGTCAGCGTCGCCTCGGGGCTCAGCGCGGCGCCGTCACTCGCTTGGTCAGAGGCGGCATGGAACGGACAGGAACTCATGGCAAACCCTTAGGTGACCGATTGCTGCTGCCCGTACTTGGCCTCTTGCCAGGCGCCACTGGCCATCACCTCATGCAGGCGATCGACTGCGTACCAGATGTCGACATAGCGGGTGTAGAGCGGGCACACGCCAAAGCGCAAGATGTCCGGATGCGCGGCGCCGTCGCCCGCACGAAAGTCACCCACCACGCCGCGCTCGATCAGGGCCTGCACGATGGCGTAAGCGCCGTGCGAGCGCGTCAAGCTGACCTGCGAGCCGCGCTGTCCGTCCTGCGAAGGGCTGACCAGGCTCAGGCCGTGGCCTGCCAGGCGCTGCTCGATGAGCTGGCCCAACAGGCGCGTCAGGGCCAGCGATTTGCGGCGCAGCGCGGCCATACCGCCCAGCGGCTGGGCGGCCAGCACGGTATCGACGCCCACATCCAGCGCAATCAGGCTGAGCATGGGCTGCGTGCCGCACTGGTAGCGCCCGATGCCTGCGGCCGGCTGGTAACCGGGTTCGAATGCAAAGGGCTGGGCATGGCCCCACCAGCCCGACAGCGGCTGCCAAAAGCGCTCGGTGTGCTTCGGATGAACCCAAAGAAAGGCTGGCGCGCCCGGCCCGCCATTGAGGTACTTGTAGCCGCAGCCGACTGCAAAATCAGCCTGCGCCGCATGCAGGTCAAGCTCAACCGCGCCAGCGCTGTGCGCCAGATCCCACAGCGTGAGGACGCCGAAGCGCTGCGCCGCAGCGCCCAGCGCAGCCATGTCGTGCATGGCACCCGTGCGGTAATTGACATGTGTGAGCAGCAACACCGCCACATCGTCGCCCAGGGCCTGCTGCAACTGCCCGGACTCAACCAGCCTGAGCTCCATCGCGTGCTGCTGACACAGCGACTGTGCAATGTAGAGATCGGTTGGGAAGTTGCTGCGCTCGCTCAGCACGATCTTGCGCTCGGGCGCATCATGGCGGGCAATTTGCAGTGCAGCGCTGAGCACCTTGTAGAGGTTGACCGAGGTGCTGTCGACTGCCAAAACCTCACCGGCCCGCGCGCCGATCAGCCGGGCGATTTTGTCGCCCACGCGCCTGGGCATGTCAAACCAGCCCGCGCTGTTCCAGCTGCGGATCAGGCCCTGCCCCCACTCCTGGGTGATGGCCTGGGCCAGGCGCGCAGGTGCGGCTCGTGGCAAAGCGCCCAGGGAGTTTCCGTCAAGGTAAATCAGGCCATCGGGCAGATCGAACAGGTCGCGCAGGCTGCGCAGGGGGTCTTGTTCATCGAGTCGCAGGCAGTCCTGCAAGGTGTTCAGGAAGGCGGTCATGGGGAACAGATCAAGAAAAAGGTCGAGAAAGGAAGAAGAAAAACAGCTCCGGCGGCTTGGCCCGAATGGGGTGATTAGGGCAACTCGCGCAGCACGGCACGCACCGGGCTGGCATCACAGTGCATCCACTTCAGGGGCAGCGCGATCAGCTCGTAATCACCCTCGGCCACCTCGTCGAGGCACAGGTTCTCCAGCACCCGCACGTTGCGCTCCAGCAAAACCTGGTGTGCCGGCAGGTCCTTGCTCGTGGCCGGGTCCACACTGGCGCTGTCGATGCCCACCAAGCGCACACCACGATCGGCCAGCCAGCTCAAGGCTTGGGGCGCGATTGCCTTGAAGTGCGGATCAAACGAAGCGTGGGCAAACGACTCGCAGGTGCGCAGCAACACCCGTGGCGGCAGATCGTCGCCCGCATGGGCCAGCTCATCGATCTCGACACAGGCCCCGGCTTTCAGCGCATGGATCACCCGGCAAGGCCCCAGGTAGGGCTCCAGATCGAGCGCACCGACGGCGGCACCCTGGCTGTCGTAATGCAGGGGCGCATCGGCATGGGCGCCGACATGGGGCGACAAAGTCACCGCACTCACATTGACCGGACAGTTCGGGCCCAGGCGCCAGGTCCACTGCTGGCTGAAGCGCGTGTCGCCCTCAAAGACCGGGCTGCGCGGATCGACCGGTGGGGAGATGTCCCAGATTTTTTTCATGCCGCGAAGTTAGCATCTGGTAATTGGTCGTTGTGTCGGTTATTTCCAACGCATCGGTGAATCGCGCGTCAGGAAAACTACGCGAGCCGGCGGGCGGCGCAAGCGGCCATTGGGCCCTGTCATGAGGCGCGCTACAGTGTCCCCTCCCCCAGAGCGGACCGCCACCATGAACCCTTACAACCTCGCACGCTTCGATCTGGTCACGATCCGCCTGGTGGTCGATTGTGCTCGGCTGGGCAGCCTGAGCGCCGCGGCCGAGCAGTCGCACCTGGCGCTGGCGGCTGCAAGTCGGCGCATTCGCGATCTGGAAGACACCCTGGGGCAGCAGCTGTTCGAGCGCCATGGACGCGGCCTGCATGCCAGCGCAGCGGCCAGGGTGTTCGTGCGCCACGCCCTGCCGATGCTGCAATCGATCGACCGCCTCGGCGGCGAATTGCACGACCTGCGCCAGGGCATTGCCCGGCGCATTCGCCTGAGCGCGAGCACCGCCGCGATCAACCAGTTCCTCGCCCCCTTGCTGGCCGCTTACGATGCAAAAGCACCCCAGGTGCAGGTCGAGCTGCATGAACAGCTCTCGAGCCGGGTGATTTCCGATCTGCACGAAGGCCTGGCCGATGTCGGTATCTTCGTCGAAGGGCCAGACACCGCTGCACTGGAGTGCCGGCTGTTTCGACAAGATGAACTGGTCTTGCTCCTGCCGCCGGGCCACCGACTTGAGGGCTCAAGCCCCATCGATTTTGAAGAGGCATTGGGCGAGGACTGGATCAGCCTAGAAGGCGGTGCTGCCTTGCTCGACAAGCAGCTGCAGGCCGCGCATGCGGCCGGAAAGCCGCTGCGCCTTCGAATGCAGGTGCGCAGCTTCGATGCCGTGTGCCATTTGGTCGCTGCCGGCCTGGGCGTGGCCCTGCTGCCCAAGGCGGCCGCCCTGCCCCTGGCGGCAGGCATGAGGTGGTCCTGGCGCGGCTTGACCAACCCATGGGCCCAAAGACGGCTGCTGATGGCCACGCGCAGCGGCATGCAGGAGCAGGCGGTGCTCGATCTGCTCGCGTTCTTGGATCCGGTTTCGCAAAATGCGAAATCTCGACCCCAAAAACGGCAATAGACACGCCCACGCGCCAGCGGCACACTGCCGCCTCATGAGCCAGATCACCCCACCGAACCCGAGCGCACTGGCCGGCCTGAAGGTGCTGGAGATGGGCCAGCTGATCGCCGGGCCCTTTGCCGCCAAGACCCTGGCCGACTTTGGCGCCGAGGTGATCAAGATCGAGACGCCCGGTGCCGGAGACCCGCTGCGCAACTGGCGCATGATGAAGGGCGACACCTCCGTGTGGTGGCAGGCGCAGTCGCGCAACAAACAGTCGCTGGCCCTCGACCTCAAGCGCGCCGAGGCGCAAGCCATCGTGCGCCGCCTGGCCGGCGCGGCCGATGTGCTGATTGAAAACTTTCGACCGGGCACGCTCGAGGGCTGGGGCCTGTCGCCCGCGGTGTTGCAGGCGCTCAATCCCAGGCTGATCATCTTGCGGGTCAGCGGCTATGGACAAACCGGCCCCTACCGAGACCGACCCGGCTTTGGCGTGATCGGCGAGGCCATGGGCGGGCTGCGCCACCTGACGGCCGAACCGGGTCGGGTGCCTGTGCGCGTGGGCGTGAGCATGGGCGACACCCTGGCCGCCCTGCACGGGGTGATTGGGATCTTGCTGGCCTTGCAAGAGCGCCAGCGATCCGGGCTGGGTCAGGTCATCGACGTGGCGCTGTACGAGGCGGTCTTCAACTGCATGGAAAGCCTGCTGCCCGAGTACGGCACCTTCGGTGCGGTGCGTGGACCGGCCGGCAGCGCCCTGCCCGGCATTGCGCCGAGCAACGCCTACTTGTGCCGCGATGGCGGCTACGCGCTGATTGCCGGCAACGGCGACAGCATCTTCAGGCGACTGATGAAGGCCATCGGCCAGCCGCAAGTGGCAGACGATCCCCAACTGGCGCAAAACGCCGGCCGCGTGGCGCGGGTGGGCGAGCTCGACGCGCTCATTGGCCAGTGGACTGCCAGCCGCACCGTGGACGAGGTGCTGACGGCCCTGGAGGCCCAGGGTGTTCCCGCCGGGCGCATCTACACCGTGGCCGACATTGCCCAGGACCCCCACTACCGCGCCCGCGGCATGATCACCACCGAGCAAATCGATGGGCACGAGATGCTGCTGCCCGGCATCGTGCCCAAGCTCTCGCGCACACCGGGAACCCATGTGCGGCCTGCACCCCGTGTCGGCCAGGACAGCCGACCCGTGCTGCGCCGCATGGGACTGAGCGAGGAGCAAATCGACGAGCTCGAGGCGCTCGGTGTGGTCGCTGCAAACCAAGAGGTCACATCATGAGTGCCGATCGCATCTTTTTCAACGAAGTCGTCACCCGAGACGGCTTTCAAAACGAGCCGACGTTTGTCGAGACGGCCGACAAGGTGGCCCTGATCGACGCCCTGAGCGACTGCGGCTATGCCAAGATCGAAGTGACCGCCTTCGTCTCGCCCAAGGCGATCCCGATGCTGCGCGATGCCGACGAAGTGATGGCGCGCATCCAGCGCCGCGAGGGCGTGGTCTACACCGTGCTGGTGCCCAATATGCGCGGCGCCGAGCGGGCCATCGAGGCGCGGGCCGATGAGCTCAACTTGGTGATGTCGGTCTCGCAGACGCACAACCTGGCCAATCTGCGCATGCCCCGCGAGCGCAGCTTCGAGGTGCTGCGCGAAGTGGTGCGCCAGGTCAACGGTGCAGTGCCGATCAACGTCTCGCTGTCCACCGCCTTCGGCTGCCCCATGGAGGGACCGGTGGCTCCGGAAGAGGTGCTCGATTGGGCGCAGCGCTTTGCCGGCATCGGCGTGCAGGGCCTGACCTTGTGCGACACCACGGGCATGGCCCATCCCAACCAAGTCCGAGCGCTGGCCGATGCGGCGCTGGCCAGCCTGGGGCACCTGGAGCTGACCTTTCACTTTCACAACACCCGGGGCATGGGACTGGCCAATCTGCTGGCCGCCGTTCAGGCAGGCATCGGCCGTTTCGATGGCTCGCTCGGTGGCTTGGGCGGCTGCCCTTACGCGCCGGGGGCGACGGGCAATATTTGCAGCGAAGACGCGCTGCACATGCTGCAAGCCATGGGACTGCAGACGGGCGTGGACCTCGAGCGCCTGCTGGTGCTGGCGCGCGCACTGCCCCATATCGTCGGCCGCCCGGTCCCAGGCCAGGTCGCCCAAGCCGGTCGCAGCTGCGACTTGCATCCGGTGCCCGACGCGGTGCTTGCACTGCACAGCGCCTGAGCCCTACCCTACATCACCCAAGGAGCATTTGATGAAACCCCTGCACCGCCTGTGCACCGTCGCAGCCCTGCTGCTCTCGAGCAGCTTGGCCATCGGTCAAGCCTACCCTGCCAAACCGATCACCCTGATCGTGCCCAATCCCCCCGGGGGCGTGGTCGACACCTCGGCCAGGCTGCTGGCCGAGCCGCTGGCCCGCCTGCTCAACGGCACTGTAGTGGTCGACAACAAGGGCGGCGGCAGCGGCAATGTGGCCTATGGTTTGGTGGCACGCGCACCGGCTGATGGCTACACCCTCTTGACCTCCTACTCGGCCTACCATGTGGGCAACCCTTCGCTGATGCCCAAGCTGCCCTGGGCCCAGAAAGATCTGGCACCGGTGGCGTTGATCACCGCGGCGACCAACGTGATCACGGCTCACCCCTCGGTGCCCGCCAACAACCTCAAGGAGCTGCTCAGCTACATCCAGAGCAACCCCGGCAAGCTCAGCTATGCGTCCCAGGGCAACGGCTCGCTCTCGCACGTGGGCACCGAAATGCTCAAAAGCCAAACCGGCACCAGCATGGTCCACATCCCCTACCGGGGCTCGGGCCCGGCAATACAAGACGTGCTCGCCGGCCAGGTGCAGGTCTTTATGACCACCCCACCGTCGGTCATGCAGCATGTGCAGTCCGGCAAACTCAAGGCCTACGCGGTGACCGGCAAATCGCGCCATCCCGGCTTGCCGCAGGTGCCCACCACGGCCGAGGCTGGACTCAAGGGTTTCGAGCTCGAAGCCTGGGTGGCCATCTTTGCACCGGCTGGCACGCCCGCCGACGTGATTGCCAAGCTCACCGGCGCGATCCGGCAGGCGCTTGAGCAGGCCGATGTCAAGACCCGGGCTGCAGCAGCGGGCGTGGAATTGCGCTACCTGCCCCCCGATGCGCTCGATGCGCTGGTCAAACGCGAAACCGAGTATTGGTCCAAGGTCATCAAGACCGCGGGCATCACCGCAGACTGAGCAACCCTGGCCCGCCTGGAAGCGGGCCATTTTTTTAACCAGGAGGAGACACCACCATGCCCCAGTACCAATTGACCGTCAACGGCAAGCGGCGTGCGGTCCAGGCCGACGCCGACACCCCGCTGCTGTATGTGCTGCACGACCAGCTCGAACTCAATGGCCCCAAGTTTGGATGTGGGCTGGGGCAGTGCGGCGCCTGCACCGTCCACCTCGATGGCCAGGCTGCGCGCTCCTGCGTGCTGCCGGTCAGCCAGATCGGTCAGAAGAAAATCACCACGCTCGAAGGCCTGGGAACAAGCCAGGCGCCCTCCAAAATCCAGCAAGCCTTCATCGACGAGCAGGCGGCCCAGTGCGGCTATTGCACCAACGGCATGATCATGACGTCGGCCGCCCTGCTCAAGAGCACGCCCAAGCCCAGCCTGGAGCAGATCCAGGCGGCGCTGGCTGGCAATCTGTGCCGCTGCGGCACGCATCAGCGCATCTGCAAAGCCGTGCAGCGCGCAGCCGCTTGAAGCAGGAGATCACACCATGAACGCTCCCCTCGCCTCCAGCCTTCTGTCTCGCCGCCACCTGCTGCAAGGTGCCGCAGCCGCTCTGGTGGTCGGCTTCAGCGCCGACGCCAGCCTGGCCCGCACCGCCGCCGCCCTGCCGGCGCCCAAATCCGTTGCCAAGGACGCCGTCGATTCATTTCTGGCCCTGCACGCCGATGGTCAGGTGACCATCTATGTGGGCAAGGTCGACCTGGGCACCGGCACCAAAACCGCCTTGGCTCAAATCGCAGCCGACGAGCTCGACGTGCCCTTTGACCGCATCACCATGGTGATGGGCGATACCGCCACCACGCCCGACCAATGGCTCACCGGCGCCAACCTGACCATCGCGCAAGGCGGTGGTGAGCTGCGCCGCGCCTGCGCCACCGCACGCCACGCGCTGGTCAACCGCGCCGCCGAACAACTCGGGGTGCCCGCCAGCGACTTGCAGGTGGCGCAGGGCGTGATCCAGTCCAAGACCGACGCCGCCAAGTCGGTCAGCTACGCCCGCCTGGTACAGGGCGGCGGCACCGGCCTGAAGGTCGACGGCAAGGCCGCCCTCAAGCCGGCCTCGCAATTCAAGGTCGTGGGCACCTCGGTCCCGCGTGTGGACATCCCGGCCAAGGTCAGCGGCGAGTTTGTCTATGCCCAGGACTTTCGATTGCCCGGCATGCTGCACGCGCGGGTGGTCCGGCCCGATGCGATCGGGGCCAAGGCGCTGGTGGTCGACGACCGGGCCTGCCGCAAGCTCACCGGCTATGTGCAGACCGTGCGCGAGGGCCAATTCATCGCGGTGGTCTGCAAGAACGAATGGGCCGCCGTCAAGGCGGCGCGGCTGCTCAAGGTGCAATGGTCTGCCGGCGCGGGCCTGCCCGATCAGGCCACGGTGATGGACTACTGGCGAGAGCAAAAGCTGGCCAAGCAGGAGGTGACCCAGAAGGTGGGCGATGCGCCGGCGGCGCTGGCCGCCAGCGCCAAACGGATCAAGGCCACCTACGAGTTTGCGGTGCAGACCCATGCATCGCTCGGGCCCTCGTGCGCGGTGGCCGATTTCCAGGACGGCCAATTGACCGTCTGGTCGCCCTCTCAGGCCACGCACTCCATGCAGACCGAGTTGGCCGGCATCACTGGCATCGCAGAAAAAAACATCCGCCTGCTCTACCTCGATGGCTCGGGCTGCTACGGCCGCAACGGCCACGAGGACGCCACAGCCGACGCCGCCTTGCTGGCCAAACTGCTGGGCAAACCGGTGCGGGTGCAGTGGATGCGCGATGACGAGACCGCGCGCGCGCCCAAGAGCCCGCCGCGCCTGATGGACATGGACGGTGCGGTCGACGCCAATGGCAAGCTGCACGCTTGGTCGGGCGACTTCTACATCGCGCTCAACCACATTGCTGCCTTCAAGCCGCTGGACTTTCCCCTGTTGGCCGCAACCGATCTGGGCCAGCCCAAGCCGGGCAACTGGGTCGGCTTTTTGTTCCAGAACTCGGGCGCGCCGTACGCAGTGCCCAACATTGTGGTCAACACCCGCCACATCGAGCAGGCCTTCTTCCGCTCTTCGCACCTGCGCAGCCCGGGACGGATCGAAAACAGCTTTGCCAATGAGTCCTTTATGGACGAAATGGCGGCACTGGCCGGTGCCGACCCGGCTCAGTTCAGGCTGGCCCACTTGAGCGATCCGCGCGCCGTCGCAGTGATCCGCGCGGCCATGAAGCTCGCCAGTTGGGAAACCCGGTCGGGCACCAGCGCAGATGCGCGCAAGAAAGGCGGGGTTGCTCGGGGCCGCGGCATCAGCTATGTGCGCTACAACAACGCCACCACCTATGTGGCGGCGGTGGCCGAGGTCGAGGTCGATCGCCGCAGTGGTCAGGTGCGCGTCACCCGAGTCTGCGTGGGACACGACTGCGGGCAGATCATCAACCCCGACGGTTTGGCCAACCAGATCGAAGGCGGCGTCATCCAGACCGTCAGCCGCACCCTGCTCGAGCAGGTCAACTGGGACCGCCAAAAGGTGACCAGCGTCGACTGGGCGAGCTATCCCATCCTGCGCTTTGCGCAGGCGCCCCGGGTGGAGGTCGAGATGATCAACACCCCCGGCGATGTGGCCTGGGGCGCAGGCGAGCCGACGCCCACAGCCGTTCCGGCGGCAGTTGCCAACGCCATCTACGACGCCACCGGGGCGCGCCTGCGCAGCATCCCGATCACGCCCGAGAAGGTCAAGGCGGCGCTGGCGACGGTCAAAGCCTGACCCGGCGCTGAGGGGGCAGGCAGTCAGGTGATCTCGGGCCCACAAGGCCTGAGCACCTGCTTCCTGCGTAAGATGGGCGCATGAGCCCAGCCACCCCGCCTTCGAACCGCTTCGACACCCTGCCCCTTTCTGCCGCTGCACAAGACAACCTGCGCCGGCTCGGCTACCTGGAGATGACCGCCATCCAGGCGGCCAGCCTGCCGGCCGCCCTGCAAGGCCGCGACCTGATCGCCCAGGCCAAGACCGGCAGCGGCAAGACCGCAGCCTTTGCGCTGGCCCTGCTGGCCAAACTGAACCTGCGCCGCTTTGCGGTGCAGGCACTGGTGCTGTGCCCCACCCGCGAGCTGGCCGACCAGGTGACCACAGAAGTGCGCCGACTGGCGCGCGCCGAAGACAACATCAAGGTCGTCACGCTGGTGGGCGGCGTGCCGCTGCGCGGCCAGACCTCCAGCCTTGAGCATGGCGCCCATGTGGTGGTGGGCACACCGGGTCGGGTGATCGACCATCTGGAGCGCGGCCATCTCGGCCTCGATGCGCTGGCCACGCTGGTGCTCGATGAGGCCGACCGCATGCTGGACATGGGCTTTGCAGACGACATCGCGACCATCGCCCGCCAGTGCCCGGTGCAGCGGCAAACCCTGCTGTTTTCTGCGACTTACCCTGAGGGCATTGCCCGGCTGGCGGCGCAGTTCCTGAGGGATCCGGTCACGGTGAAGGTGCAGGCTCAGCACGGCAGCGAGCAAATTGAGCAGCGCTGGTACGAGGTGCGAGAAGACCAGCGACTGCAGGCGGTGGCCAGTGCGCTGGCGCATTTTCGGCCCAGCAGCACGCTGGCGTTTTGCAACACCAAGGTGCGCTGCCGCGAGCTGGTGGGCCTGCTGCAAGCTCAGGGGCTGAGTGCCCTGGCCTTGCATGGCGACCTGGAGCAGCGCGAGCGCGACCAGGTGCTGGTGCGCTTTGCCAATGCAAGCTGCTCGGTGCTGGTGGCCACCGATGTGGCGGCGCGCGGGCTCGATGTGGCGGGTCTGGCCGCTGTCATCAATGCCGACATCTCGCCCGATCCGCAGGCCCATGTCCACCGCATCGGTCGCACCGGCCGCGCCGGCCAAAGCGGGCTGGCCCTGAGCCTGGCCTCGCTGGACGAGATGGGCGCGGTCGGGCGCATCGAGCAATTGCAAGGCCAGCCCACCGTATGGCGGAGCCTGGCTGAGCTGACACCAGCAGCGGGCGGACCGCTGCTGCCGGCCATGGCCACGGTGCACATTCAGGCCGGACGCAAGGACAAGATCCGCCCGGGCGATGTGCTGGGCGCACTGACTGCCGACCTGGGCTACACCCGCGAGCAGGTGGGCAAAATCGACATCAATGAATTTGCCACCTATGTGGCGGTGGAGCGCAGCATCGCTGCAGCCGTGGTCGAGCGCCTGAACAGCGGGCGCATCAAGGGCCGTGCGGTCAAGGCACGCCTGTTGGCCAACGAGGCATAACATGGACCCAAAATCGCCCATTACAGCGGCCATGCCCCAGGCCCGCGAAGACGGCCAGCGCCTGGCCAAGATCGTTGCCGCACGCCTGACATGCTCGCGCCGCGAGGCTGAGCAATACATCACTGAAGGATGGGTGCGGGTCGATGGCCAATTGGCCGAGGCACCGCAGATGCGGGTGACCGAGAGCCAGCGGGTGACGATCGATCCAAAGGCAAGGCTGCAAGCGCCTGTGTCTGCCACATATTTGGTGCACAAACCGGCGGGCGTGGACGCAACGCTCGCACTGCTGGGCCCCGAGCATCACTTCAAAGACGATGGCTCGGGCATCCGTGCGAGCAGAACCCATCAGGTCGGACTGCAGATGCTGCTGCCACTGCCCAAGCCGGCCAGCGGACTGTGTGTCTTCAGCCAAGACGCTCGGGTGCTGCGCAAGCTGACCGAAGACGCCGCTTTCATGGAACAGGAACTCATCGCCGAGGTCCAAGGCCAGATCGCGCAGGACGGCTTGGCCCGTCTGTGCCACGGTCTGCAGCGCCATGGCCGGCCACTGCCGCCGGCGCGGGTGAG
>JAIXWZ010000088.1 GCA_027491035.1 Comamonadaceae bacterium
CCAGCTCCTGCAGTGCGTGCAAGGTGCTGTGATGAAAGTTGCGCACCCGCTCGGCCTTGTCAGCCGGCACCAGGGCGCGAGCGCGCAAGGGGTCTTGTGTGGTCACGCCGGTGGGGCAGTGGCCGGTGTGACAGGTCTGCGCCTGCACGCACCCCAGCGCCATCATGAAGCCGCGCGCGGCGTTGCACCAGTCGGCGCCCAGGGCCATCAGGCGGGCGATGTCAAACGCGCTGGTGACCTTGCCGGCCGCACCGACGCGGATGCGCTCGCGCAGGTTCACACCCACCAGGGTGTTGTGCACCAGCAGCAGCCCTTCTTGTGCTGGCGTGCCCACATGGTCAGTGAACTCCACCGGCGCCGCGCCGGTGCCGCCCTCGGCGCCGTCGACCACAATAAAGTCGGGCGTGATGCCGGTCTCGAGCATGGCTTTGACGATGGCAAACCACTCCCAGGGGTGGCCAATACACAGCTTGAAGCCCGTGGGCTTGCCGCCCGATAGATCGCGCAGGCGGGCGATGAAGTGCATCATCTCGATCGGCGTGGCAAATGCGCTGTGCGCTGCCGGCGAGACGCAGGTCACACCCACCGGCACGCCGCGCGCCTCGGCGATTTCAGGTGTGACCTTGGCCCCAGGCAGCACGCCGCCATGGCCGGGCTTGGCGCCCTGGCTCAACTTGATCTCGATCATCTTGACCTGCGGATCGCGGGCGTTCTCCTCAAAGCGCTCGGCACTGAAACTGCCGTTGTCGTTGCGGCAACCAAAGTAGCCCGAGCCGATTTCCCAGATCAAGTCGCCACCGTGCTCGCGGTGGTGCCGCGAGATCGAGCCTTCGCCGGTATCGTGCGCAAAACCGCCCATCTTGGCGCCCTGATTGAGCGCCAGGATGGCGTTGGCCGACAGCGAGCCAAAGCTCATGGCCGAGATGTTGAAGACGCTGGCCTGGTAGGGCTGTGTGCAGGGCGAGACCGAATCGGACGGACGGCCCGGCTCGCCGCCGATCCAGAGGCGAAAGTTAGCATCGGCCAGGCGGCTGGGCTGCATCGAATGGTTGATCCACTCGTAGCCCTGCTCGCCCACATCGAGCTGGGTGCCAAAGGGCCGGTTGTCGGGCGCGCCCTTGGCACGCTGGTACACCAACGAGCGCTGCGCCCGCGAAAACGGTGCGGCCTCGCGGTCGCTTTCGATGAAGTACTGCCGGATTTCGGGGCGTATGAATTCGAGCAAGAAGCGCAGGTGGCCGATGATCGGGTAGTTGCGCGTGATCGCATGGTGCGTCTGCCCCAGATCGGCCACGCCGCGCAGTGTCAGCAGCGAGGCCAACACGAACACCCAGCCTCCCTCGCGCCAGACCAGCAGGCTCACCAGTGATCCTGCCGTGATCAGGAAGCTGGCGCCCAGAGCCCAATAGCGCACCGGCAGCACGGCGTCAAAACGTTCAAGCATGGCAACCCCCTTTTTTGAGCGCGTTTATTTTGAGTCACAAACATCAGCTTGACGAGCAGGATAAGCCCTGGGTCTGGCTGCACAGCCGGCGGTGGGTGGGGCCATCCAGGCTGTTCGTGCGCAGGCTGATGGATTGCTTCGTTCCTCGCAATGACAGTACCAGGTTGCAATGACAGTGCAGGGTGTCAACGACGGCGGCGCAGTGATAACGCCGTACGGCCCGTCATTGCGAGGCGCGCAGCGCCGTGGCAATCCATGTCTTTGTGTGGCCGCCGATGGATTGCTTCGTTCCTTGCAATGACGCAATGACGCAATGACGCGCTGGCCCGGTTACTGGCCGTGTGGCGTGGCCTTTACGAATCCACCGCCTTGGTAAATCACGGCGGGATCGTGGCGGTCGAGGACGGGCTGGCGGGCTTCGATGGCGGCGCGGTAGATGTCCGACGTGTCTTGCGGCCTAAAGCCGATGTGGCGGGCGTGCGTGTTGTCGTACCAGGAGGCCTGGTTGTCCGAGGTGCCGTAGATGATGCTGTGCCCGACCACCGGCGCGCTCAGGCAGGCCACCACCAGGCGCTCGAGGTCGTCGTAGCTCAGCCAGGTGGCCAGCATGCGCCGGTCGCGGGGCTCTGGGAAGGACGAGCCGATGCGTATGCTCACGGTCTCGATGCCCCAGCGGTCCCAATAGAGTTGGGCCACATCCTCGCCAAAGGCCTTGGACAGGCCGTAAAAGCCGTCGGGCTTGGGCGGCGACTTGGCATCGACCACCTGGTCTTGCCGGTAAAAGCCCATCACATGGTTGGAGCTGGCAAACACGATGCGGGGCACGCCGTGCTTGCGCGCGGCCTCGTAGAGGTTGACCATGCCCATGACGTTGGCCGCCAAGATGGGCTCCCAGGGCTGCTCGGTCGACACACCGCCCAGGTGCACGATGGCGTTGACGCCCTCCACCAGTTGCATCACAGCCTGCGCGTCTTGCAGCGGGCAGGTGAAGATCTCCTCGCCAGCGGCCGCTTGCGGCGGCTGCAGGGCGTTGATGTCACTGATGCGCAGGCTGTCGCAGTAGGCCTTGAGCCGGGGTCTGAGCTCGCGCCCGAGCCCGCCCGCCGCGCCAGTGAGCAGCAGGCGTTCAAAACGCAGGGGTGAGGCGGGTGTCTTGAGCATGGCGCGGCCTCAGGGCTTTTTGAAGCGGGCGGCCAGCGCGCTGGCGCTGTCGCGCAGCAGGTTCTGGTCGGCGCCGACTGCCACAAACAGCCCACCGATGTCGATGAAGTGCTGGGCCAGTGCCTCGTCGCCAATCAAAATGCCGGGGGCTTTGCCACAAGCGCGGATGCGTTTGAAGGCGTCGTCAACCGCCGCCACCACTTCGGGGTGTTTGGGGTTGCCCAGGTGCCCCATGTCGGCCGACAGGTCGCCTGGGCCAATGAAGACGCCATCGACGCCTTCGACGTTGGCGATGTCTTCCAGGTGCTTGAGCCCTTCAATGGTTTCGATCTGCAGCAGCAGGCAGATTTCTTCACTGCAGCGTTTGGCGTAGTCCTTGATGCGGCCATAGCCGCTGGCCCGCGGCGCGCCGGCATAGCCACGCACGCCGTGCGGCGGGTAGCGCGTGTAGGACACCGCTTGCCGCGCCTCTTGCGCATTTTGAATGTAGGGCACCACCAGGGTTTGCGCGCCGACATCGAGCAGGCGCTTGAAGGTGACCATGTCGTTCCAGGGCGGGCGCACGATGGGCATGGTGGGGCTGTCCTTGAGCGCTTGCAACTGGCTCAGGATGTGCGGCAATTCGTTGGGCGAATGCTCCATGTCCAGCACGATCCAGTCGAAGCCGCACTGGCCCAGGATTTCGGTGCTGATCGAGCTGCATAGGTGCGACCACAGGCCGATTTGCGGCCGGCCTTCCTTGAGTGCGCGTTTGAAGTGGTTGATGGGCAGGTCCATGCGTGTCTCCTTGCGGTTCAGGGGCGGGTGATCAGCACCGCGCGAAAGTCGTTGATGTTGGTGAGCGTGGGGCCGGTGACCACGGCGTCGCCCAGCGCGCCGAAGAAGCCGTGGCCGTCGTTGTCGTCGAGGCTGCTCGCGGCCTTGAGGCCCAGGGCGCGGCCGCGCTCGAGCGTGTCGGGCGTGAGGATGGCGCCGGCGATCTCCTCGATGCCATCGACCCCGTCGGTGTCGCCGGCCAGCGCCCAGATGCCCGGCGCACCCTTGAGCGCGGCGCCCAGCGCCAGCAAAAACTCCACATTGCGCCCGCCGCGTCCGCTGCCGCGCACCGTGACGGTGGTCTCGCCGCCCGACAGCAGCACGCAGGGCGCGCCC
>JAIXWZ010000143.1 GCA_027491035.1 Comamonadaceae bacterium
AAGGATTCGAACCTTGGACCCCCTGCTCCCAAAGCAGGTGCGCTACCAGACTGCGCCACACTCCGACAAGCGACCAGTATAACCGGGCTCACCGGTCCAAAGGATCCGGTCCGCTCTGCGGGTGGGCGTCGCTGGCAGGCCGGTCGAGGTCGCCTGAATCGGGGCGATTACCCCCATCTGTCCGAGGGCCAAAGCTTGGGTGAAACCACTAGAGATTTGGCCGCAGGCAGGCCCTAATATGGCATTGAGTTGACAGTTGTTCTGGGTTTTTTGCAAGACCAGCAAACCACGCAGACAAGTTGACACTTGGTCCGTGCTCCTGCGCCTCGAAGGCAAGGGCATTGCAGTTTCCTGATGAAGAGTTGACAGCCGCCGGCGCCGCAAGGCCCGGCGGCTTTTTCTTGGTGCAACGCTCCAAAGCAGCGACCGGGGTCAAAGCAGCGGCCGCAGCTGCGCCGCGGCATCGAGCAGCAAGGGCAGCCATTCGCGCTGCAACGCCGGCTCCTGCATGCGATCGGCCGAGCTCACCCAATTGAGCGCAGCCACCGTGCGGCCCTGGCCATCGCGCAGCGGCACCGCCAGCGCATGCACGCCCAACTCATGCTCCTGGCGTGCCACGCAGTAATCGTCGCGCCGCGCTTGCGCCAGCGCGCGCTTGAACGCTGCCGGCTGGGTCAAGGTATGGGCCGTCAATCGCGGCAGGCTGCCGTCCATCAGGCGCCCGTCGATCCAGCGCTTGAGCTGCGCGGCCGACAGAGCGGCCAGCAGCATGCGCCCGGTCGAGGTGGCATGGGCCGGCAAGCGCGCGCCCAGGTGCAGCCCGTAAGCCTGCACGCGCGGCGAGCTCGCACCGGAGGTGGCGGCGTAGCCGCTGCGCCCCACGATCACCACCTCGTGGCCGTCGAGCACGGCCACCGAGAACGATTCGCCGCTTTGCGCACTCAATCGGTTGAGCGTAGGCTGTACCGCCCGGGGCAGCCTAGAGGAGGCCAGAAAACTGCCCGAAAAGCGCAGGACCTTGGGCGAGAGCCAGAAATAGCGGCCATCGCTCTCGAGGTAACCCAGATGGGCCAGCGTCAGCAAATGCCGACGCGCCGCCGCGCGGGTGATGCCCGCCCGCTCGGCCGCCAGCGTGGCGTTGAGCCGCTGGCGCTGCACGTCAAAGCTTTCGAGCACAGCCATGCCCTTGGCCATGCCCTCAATCAGATCGGCTCTGGCAATCGGCAGCGGGCTCGAGATCACAGTGTGCCTCCATCATTTGCGCGATCATCGCACAAGATTACCGATCATCGCACGGATTCACAAGCCACTCCTGGATCGCCAGGCCCGCGCGCCCTAAGCTCAATGCTTTTGCCTTAGCCGCCCCCTCAGCCCGGCGCGGCGCCCCGCCGGAGAGCGCAAATGATCCCCACCCGCACCCAGGTTGCCATCGTCGGCGCCGGCCCCGCCGGCCTGCTGCTCGGACAACTGCTGCACCGCGCCGGCATCGATGCGGTGATCATCGAGCGGCAAAGCGCCGACTACGTGCTCGGGCGCATCCGTGCCGGTGTGCTCGAGCAGGTGACCATGGACCTGCTCGATGAGGCGGGCGTGGGCCAGCGCATGCACCAGGAGGGCTTGCTGCATGCCGGCTTCGACATGCTGTTCAAGGGCCAGAGGCACCGACTTGACCTGCACGCCCTGACCGGCGGCCAGCAGGTCATGGTCTATGGCCAGACCGAGGTGACGCGCGACCTGATGGACGCCCGGCGCCAAGCTGGCCTGCTCACGGTCTACGAGGCGCAAGACGTCAGCATCCACGACTTTGACGGACCAGCCCCCCGCGTGAGTTGGCGCCAGGGCGATCAAACGCACGAGTTGCGCTGCGACTTTATCGCCGGCTGCGACGGCTTTCACGGCGTCTGCCGCGCCAGCGTGCCCGAGGGCGCCATCACCCAATACGAGAAGGTCTACCCTTTTGGCTGGCTGGGTATGCTGGCCGACACCCGGCCGGTGCACCACGAACTCATTTACGTCAACAGCCCGCGCGGCTTTGCGCTGTGCTCGCAGCGCAGCCACACGCGCAGCCGCTACTACCTGCAAGTGCCCCTGAGCGACCGCGTCGAACAGTGGTCAGACCAGGCCTTCTGGGATGAACTTCGCCTGCGGCTCGATCCGCAAGCGGCGGGCGAACTGCAAACCGGCGCCAGCCTCGAAAAGAGCATCGCGCCGCTGCGCAGTTTCGTGGCCGAGCCGATGCGCTTTGGCCGCCTGCTGCTGGCCGGCGACGCGGCCCACATCGTGCCGCCGACCGGCGCCAAAGGACTCAATTTGGCCGCCACCGACGTCAAATACCTGGCCCAGGCCTTTATCGAGCACTACCAGGGCGCCAGCAGCGCCGGCATCGATCACTACTCCGACCGCTGCTTGCGCCGCATCTGGAGGGCCGAGCGCTTTTCGTGGTGGTTCACCAGCCTGATGCACCGCTTTCCTGACAATGGCGAGATCGGTCAAAAGCTGCAAGAGGCCGAGCTCGACTACCTGTTTCACTCGCAGGCCGCCCTGCACTCGGTGGCCGAGAACTATGTCGGGCTGCCGCTCAATTTTGGCGAGTCTGCAGCGCTGGGGTAAATTGGCGCCATGAACGCGCCGCAGCCCCCAAAACCTCGCCGCCCCAAACCCCTCAAGGGCATCCGCATCATCAGCCTGGCGCTCAACCTGCCCGGGCCCGCCGCCCTGCACCGCCTGGCCGACATGGGCGCGACCTGCACCAAGATCAACCCACCGGCGGGTGACGCGATGAAGGCCTACACCGCTGCCGGCTACGCCATGCTCCACGCCGACGTGCGTGAACTCACGCTCGACCTCAAAGACCCCAAAGGCCAGGCGACCCTGCACAAGCGGCTGGCCACCACCGATGTGCTGCTCACCTCGTTTCGCCCCTCTGCCCTGCAAAAACTCGGCTTGTCGTGGCGCGCGCTGCGCCAACGCCATCGGCAGCTCAGCCTGGTTCAGATCGTCGGCGCGCCTGGCTCGCTGGCCGAAGTGCCGGGGCATGACCTGACCTACCAGGCCGAAGTGGGTCTCGTTCCAGGCCTGCAGTTGCCTGCCAGCTTGTTTGCCGACATGGGCGGCGCCTTGATGGCCAGCGAAGCAGCACTCAAAGCCGTGCTGCAGCAAAAAATCAGTGGCCAGGGCAGCTTGCACGAAGTGGCGCTGTCCGATGCAGCCGCATGGTTGGCCCTGCCGCGCGATTGGCAAATGACCACGCCCAGAGGCCCGGTCGGCGGCGCGCATGCCGGTTATGGCCTGTACCCCTGCAAAGACGGCCGCGTGGCGGTGGCCGCCCTGGAGCCGCATTTTGCCCAGCGCCTGTGCGAGGCGGCCGGTGTGGCCATCGCTCACCCCGTCAAAGACCTGTTCAAGCCCGAGGTGGCGCAGGCCATTGCACGATTCTTGAGCCGCCAGAGCCGCCAGCAGCTCACCACCTTGTCTCAAGCCAAGGACATCCCCCTGCTGACCCTGAGCTGAGCCCACCCTGGGGCCCATGC
>JAIXWZ010000065.1 GCA_027491035.1 Comamonadaceae bacterium
CACAGCCGGCCCGACTGGACGCAGCTCGCTGGGCTGCCCACCCCCGAGCGCATCGAGCGCATGAAGGTCTTGCGCGAACAACGCCAAGCCCAGGCCAACGCCCGCATGGACCAACGCGCCCAAGCGACTCGCAGCTTTTACGACTCACTGCAAGCGCAGCAGAAAAAGGTGTTTGACGAAGAAACCGGCAAGCACCTGGCGCAGCGCGACCGTCACCACCGCCACGGTTGATCCAAGGGCTCTTTAGGCTGCGCGCTTGAGCCTGCGCGCTTGAGGCTGCACCCGCCGCAGGCTCAGGCGCCCAAGGCTCAAGCGCCGCCGAACGGGCGCACGCCAATGAGCGCGGCGTGCAGCCAAAAGGCAAACGCGGCCCAAGCCAGCACACCCAGGCCAAGCACCAGCACAGTGGGCCCCATGCGCCCCGGGAGGTAGATGCGCTGCTCAGCGCGGTCACGCCGGCGCGAGACGATGAACAAGACCACCGCCCAAGCCAAAAACGCGCCGAACAACAGCAAGTCGGCCATGGTGTTGTTGGCCAGCAGATGGGCCAGTGCCCAGGTCTTGGTGGCCAGCACCATGGGGTGGTGCAGCCGGGCCTTGATCAAATTGCCCGGCACGTAAGCGGCCACCAGCAGGACAAAAGCAAACAGGGTCAACAAGGAGGCCACATGGCGCAAGGCCACCGGCGTGGCCCACAACACCTGCGGCTCAAGCCGGGCCTGACCCCAGCCCCACACCAACAGCACGAAACCGAGCAGCGAGGCCAAGCTGTAAAGCCCCTTCCAGGCCATCGGTCCGATGCGCCCTATGATGGACGCGCGCGCTGCCTCGGCGAAGATGCGACTCGAATGCACGCCCAGAAAAACCAGCAGGCCCAACAGCAGATACAGCATCTTGACTCCCCACAAACGGCCCCCAGTATAGGAAGCAGGCCAGCACCCCTTGCGCCGGCACTGCTTTGCACCGCGCCCCACCCATGCCCCACTTCAAATCCACGCCCCAGGGCAGCGGTGCGACGGCCATGAAGGTGCTCACGGTCAACATCCACAAAGGCTTCACCGCGTTCAACCGCAAGTTCATGCTCCATGAGCTGCGCGATGCGGTGCGCGCGGTGGGCGCCGACGTGGTGTTTTTGCAAGAGGTCGCCGGCAGCCACAAACTCCATGGCCAGCGCTACGACAACTACCCGCTCGGGCCGCACCACGAGTTTTTGGCCGACAGCATCTGGCCCCAGCACGCCTATGGTCGCAACAGCGTGTATGCCGAGGGGCACCACGGCAACGCAGTGCTCTCCAAATTTGCCATCTCTCATGTCGAAAACCGCGACGTCTCGATAGCCGGGCCCGAGCGCCGCGGCCTGCTCCACTGCGTCTTGCAAGTGCCCGAGCTGGGGCCCGTTCACGCGGTCTGCGTGCACCTGAGTCTGCTGGAGGCGCACCGGCGACAACAAATGCAGATGCTGTGCGAGATGGTGCAGCGCGACATGCCGGCCCAGGCCCGGGTGGTGGTGGCCGGCGACTTCAACGACTGGCGCCGCCGCGCCCATCACCAGCTCGAGCTGGGCGCCAACCTGCACGAAATCTTCGTGAAGGCCCACGGCCGGGCCGCCCGCACGTTTCCGGCCCGCATGCCGCTGCTGCGACTGGACCGCATCTATGTCGCCAACGCCCGCAACCACCAACCCCTGGCGCTGCCGCGCCAGCCCTGGTCGCATCTGTCAGACCACGCGCCGCTGGCCGCCGAGATCTCCTGGTAGGCAAACCCCCGTGGTTCGATGGGGCTGGACTGTTAAACTTTTCCCGAGCGCCGGATTCTGGCGATGCCTTGCAAAACTTTGCGACCCAACCCACCCGCCCAATGACTGACGCCCCCCGGGCCCAAGCCCCGGCCTGCCTGGACATCAAGAGTGCCAATTTGCCTCTGGTGGCCCTGATGCTCAAGTCCACCGACTTGCAGGCCGTGCAACAAGAGCTCAACCGGCGGCTCGGTGATGTGCCCGACTTCTTCGACAACGAGCCGCTGCTGATCGATCTGAGCGGGGCCGTGGCCGCCGCCCGCAGAGCCGGCCAGGAGGTCGGTGAGATCGACTTTGCCGCCCTGCTGGCCCTGTTGGCCCCCTACAAGGTCAAGCCCATCGCCGTTCGTGGCGGCTCTGCCGAACAGATGTTGGCCGCGCAGGCCCAGGGCCTGCTGAGCGCGCCCGAGGCCCGCGTGGTGGCCGCCAGCGCGCCCACGCCCAGCCCCGAGTCGGCCGCGACGGCCGAACCTGCTGCCAAGCCGGTGTCCAACACGGTTTCTGAACCCGCCAGCGATCCCTTGCCGCCGCCTGGCGCGCTGCTCATCGACAAGCCGCTGCGCTCGGGCCAGCAGGTCTACGCGCGCGGCCGCGACCTGGTGGTCATGGCCATGGTCAATGCCGGCGCCGAAGTGATTGCCGATGGCAGCATCCACGTCTATGCGCCGCTGCGCGGCAAGGCCATTGCGGGTGCGCGAGGCAATGCGCAGGCGCGCATCTTCGCGCAAAGCCTGGAGGCCGAGCTGCTGTCGATTGCCGGCATCTATCGCACCAGCGAAGTGCCGCTGCCACTGGCCGTGCGGGGCAAGAGCGCCATGGTGCGCCTGCAGACACAAGACGGGGAAGAAAAACTCATCATGCAAGCGCTGGGCTCTTGAGCCTGCTGCGTCTGCTTTTTATTTAGACTGCTCAAACAAAGGACTGTCCTTCATGGCAAGAATCATCGTGGTGACCTCGGGCAAAGGCGGCGTGGGCAAAACCACCACCAGCGCCAGCTTCGCCTCCGGCCTGGCCTTGCGCGGCCACAAGACCGCCGTCATTGATTTTGATGTCGGCCTGCGCAACCTGGACCTGATCATGGGCTGCGAGCGGCGCGTGGTCTACGACCTGATCAATGTGATCCACGGCGAGGCCAATTTGCACCAGGCGCTGATCAAGGACAAGCAATGCGACAACCTGTTCGTGCTGGCGGCCTCGCAAACGCGCGACAAGGACGCCTTGACGCAAGACGGCGTGGAGCGCGTGCTCAAGGAATTGGGCGAGATGGGCTTTGAGTACATCGTCTGCGATTCGCCCGCCGGCATCGAAACCGGTGCCCTCATGGCCATGCACTTTGCCGACGAGGCCCTGGTGGTGACCAACCCGGAGGTCTCTTCGGTGCGCGATTCCGACCGCATCTTGGGCATGCTCTCAAGCAAGACCAAGCGGGCCATCGACGGGGCCGATCCGATCAAGGAACACCTGCTGATCACCCGCTACAACCCCAACCGGGTCGACCAGGGCCAGATGCTGTCACTCGAGGACATTCAGGACATCTTGCGCATCAAGCTCATTGGCGTGATTCCCGAGTCCGAGAGCGTGTTGCAAGCGTCCAACCAAGGCCTGCCCACCATTCACATGCAGGGCTCGGACGTCTCGGAGGCCTACAAGGACGTGATCGACCGCTTCCTGGGCGAAGACAAACCGCTGCGCTTCATCGAGGCCCAAAAGCAGGGCTTTTTTGCCCGCCTGTTTGGAGGCCGCTAAATGGGCTCCTTCCTGTCGTTTCTGCTGGGCGAGAAAAAGAAAACCGCCAGCGTTGCCAAAGAGCGGCTGCAAATCATCCTGGCCCATGAGAGAGGGGCCAGCCGCAGCCACCAGCCCGACTACCTGCCCGCACTGCAGCGCGACTTGGTCGCGGTGATTTCCAAATACATCGCGATCGCGCCCGAAGACATCAAGGTCAACCTCGAGCGCCAGGACAACCTGGACGTGCTCGAGGTCAAGATCGAGTTGCCGGAAAAAGCTTGAGACAGGTCGCCAGAGCCGGCGCCGCTAAGCCAACTCAGTGGCCTTGATGCAAGCCTTGCGGGGCTTTGATCGCGGCTTTTCGGCTTTGTGACTGGTTATCGGCGCCCAGATGCGCCTGCCGGTCATCCCGACTTTGGGGCGTGCGCTGTCCCTGGTGGAGCTGCGTGGGTGCCACTGAGCCGCTCTGGTTGTGGTCGTTGTCCACCTTGCCGCCTGCGCCGGGGCGGATCGGCTTGCGTTTTTGCGTGCTGGTTTTGTACTTGCTGCGGGTCATGGCGCGGCCTTTGCAAAAGGGTCTGTTAGACCCTGATTCTGGCCAGCCGCCCGCAACGAGCGTGTCAGACAAAAGCGCGCTTGCACCGGGTGCAAGCGGCCCCGCCTGTCACACGTCGATATTGGCCGCTCGCAGCGCGTTGGTCTCGATGAAATCGCGCCTGGGCTCGACCTCATCGCCCATGAGCATGGAAAACACATGGTCGGCTTCGATCGCGTCGTCGATCTGCACGCGCAGCAGACGGCGCACCGCCGGGTCCATGGTGGTTTCCCAGAGCTGCTCGGGGTTCATCTCGCCCAGGCCCTTGTAGCGCTGGCGGGCGGTGGACTGCTCAGCCTGGGCCACCAGCCACTGCATGGCCTGGCGGAAGTCACCCACCCGCTCTTTCTTTTGCTTGTCGCCCTCGCCGCGCATCACGGTGGCCTGCTCAGCGAGCAAGCCGCGGAAGGTTTGCGCCGCTTCAGCCAGCGCCGCATAGTCGGCTCCATGCACGAAGTCTTGCGTGAGCACGCTGCTCTTGACGTTGCCGTGGTGACGCCGGCTGATGCGCAAGATCGGTTTGTCGGTGCGCACATCGAATTGCCCGGCCACTTCGGCATCGGGCAGCTTGGCTTGCAGCGCGATCGCGCTGGCCTCTGCGGCGGCCACCGTGTCCAGATCGAGGGCCACCCCGTCGGCGATGGCCCGCAGCGCCTCCTGGTCCATGAAACCGCTCAGGCGCTTGATCACCGATTCGGCCACCTGGTGCTTGCGCGCCAGCTCGCCCAAGGTCTCGCCGCTGAGCACCGAGCCCTGGCCGGTGTCGATGCTGGCCTCCTTGAGCGCGATACGAATCAAAAATCCATCGAGCGCCGCTGCGTCCTTGAGATAAAGCTCTTCCTTGCCCGCCTTGACCTTGTACAGCGGCGGCTGGGCAATGTAGATGTGACCGCGCTCGACCAACTCGGGCATTTGCCGGTAAAAGAACGTCAGCAGCAGGGTTCTAATATGCGCGCCATCCACGTCGGCATCGGTCATGATGATGATGCGGTGGTAGCGCAGCTTGGCCACGTTGAAGTCGTCGGCGCCGCTCTTGCCATCGGCCGCGCCCGCACCGGCGTTGCCGATGCCTGTACCCAGTGCGGTGATCAGCGTCAAGATCTCGTTGCTGGTGAGCAGCTTTTCGTAACGGGCTTTTTCAACATTCAAAATCTTGCCGCGCAACGGCAAGATCGCCTGAAACTTGCGGTCGCGGCCTTGCTTGGCAGAGCCTCCGGCCGAGTCGCCCTCGACGATGTAGATCTCGCACAAGGCCGGGTCTTTTTCCTGGCAATCGGCCAGCTTTCCAGGCAGTCCCATGCCGTCGAGCACGCCCTTGCGGCGCGTCATCTCGCGCGCCTTGCGGGCCGCTTCGCGGGCCTTGGCCGCCTCCACAATCTTGCCGCAGATGATCTTGGCGTCGTTGGGGCGCTCTTCCAAAAAGTCGGTCAGCGTTTTGGCCACAATGTCTTCGACCGGCCCGCGCACCTCACTGGACACCAGCTTGTCCTTGGTCTGGCTTGAAAACTTGGGCTCGGGCACCTTGACCGAGAGCACGCAGCACAGGCCTTCGCGCATGTCATCACCCGAGACTTCGACCTTGGCTTTTTTTGCCAGCTCGTTGCTCTCAATGTATTTGCTGATGACCCGCGTCATGGCTGCGCGCAAACCGGTCAGGTGGGTTCCACCGTCACGCTGTGGAATGTTGTTGGTAAAGCACAGCACGTTTTCGTTGTAGCCACTGTTCCACTGCATCGAGACCTCGACGCCTATCGTGGTGGCCTGATCGCTTTGCCGCTCTCCTGTGGCGTGAAAGGCATTGGGGTGCAGCACCTGCTTGCCTTTGTTGATGAAATCAACAAAGCCCTTGACCCCACCGGCGCCCGAAAAATCGTCTTCCTTGCCGCTGCGCTCGTCCTTGAGCCGGATCTTCACGCCGTTATTGAGAAAGCTCAGCTCGCGCAGGCGCTTGCTCAAAATCTCGTAGTGAAAGTCGTGGTTTTCCTTGAAGATTTCGGTGTCAGGTAAAAAGTGAACCTCGGTGCCCCGCTTGTCGGTTTCTCCAATCACCTTCATCGGGGAAATCGGTACCTCACCGACCATTTCGGTGATTCTGTTTTGCACCACGCCCCGCGAAAATTCGAGGGTGTGCACCTTGCCTTCGCGGCGGATCACCAGCCTGAGCATCTTGGACAGGGCGTTGACGCAACTCACACCCACGCCGTGCAGACCGCCTGAGACCTTGTAGCTGTTTTGGTTGAACTTGCCGCCAGCATGCAGCTCGGTGAGGGCGATCTCGGCGGCCGAGCGCTTGGGCTCGTGCTTGTCGTCCATCTTGATGCCCGTCGGGATGCCGCGCCCGTTGTCGATGACACTGATTGAGTTGTCGCTGTGGATGGTGACCACGATGTCATCGCAGTGGCCGGCCAATGCCTCGTCAATCGAGTTGTCGACCACCTCAAAAACCAGGTGATGCAAACCCGTGCCATCGGAGGTATCGCCGATGTACATGCCTGGGCGTTTGCGCACCGCTTCCAGCCCTTCAAGAATCTGGATCGCACCTTCGCCATAGGCCTCCGAGGCACCGGCCTGATGGGCATCGATAACGGGCTGGCTCACGTCCGTGGGGCCGGGGTTTTGGGGATCGATCTCTGATGTCATAACGGCTTTCGGGAAGTCTTTGAATGAACAAACCCGCGCTTGCGGCGCGGGCTTGATGCCTCAAACCAGGTCGGCTGCGCTCAAATGCGCATGGGCATGACGACGTACTTGAAGGTCTTGTTGTCAGGGATGGTGAGCAAGGCCGAGTTGTTGGAGTCGGCCAACTCGATCTTGACCATGTCTTGCGTCATGTTGCTCAGCACATCGATCAGGTAGGTGACGTTAAAACCGATCTCGATGCTGTCGCCGGCGTAGTCGATATCGATCTCGTCGCTGGCCTCTTCCTGCTCGGCATTGTTTGAAGCGACCCGCAAAAAGCCGGGATCCACATTGAGTCGGACCCCCTTGAACTTCTCGCTGGTCAAGATCGCAGTGCGCTGCAAACTGGCCAGCAAAGTCTGCCGTCCCAGCACCACTATGTTTTGATGGTTCTTCGGAATCACGCGGTTGTAGTCAGGGAACTTGCCCTCAACCAGCTTGGTGACGAACTCCATGCCAGCAAAGCTGAACTTGGCCTGGTTGCCCGCAAACTGCATTTCGATGGCGCCATCCTGGTCGCTGAGCAAGCGCTGCAATTCGAGCACGGTCTTGCGCGGCAGGATCACCTCTTGACGCTGCTTGATGTCGACATCGAGTTCGGCAGAGGTGTAAGCCAGTCGGTGGCCATCGGTGGCCACCAAGCTCAACTGCTTGCCCTCGGCCACAAACAAAATGCCGTTGAGGTAGTAGCGGATGTCGTGCACCGCCATGGCAAAAGAGACCTGGCTGAGCAAAGTCTTGAGCGTCTTTTGCGGCACGGAAAAAGCAGGCCCGAAATTGGACGCCTCTTGCACCAGTGGAAAGTCTTCGGCCGGCAAGGTTTGCAAGACGAATTTGCTTTTGCCGCCTTTGAGCAAAAGACGGTTCTGACTGGACTCGATCGAGACGGTTTGATCGCTGGGCATGGAGCGAAGAATGTCGATCAACTTGCGCGCGGCCACCGTGCCGGTGAACTGGGCATCGTCGCCACCGAGCTCCACCCGGGTGCGAATCTGGATCTCCAAGTCGCTGGCGGTCCATTCGATCTGAGTGCCTGTCTTGCGAATCAGCACATTGGCCAAGATGGGCATGGTGTGCCGTCTCTCGACGATGCCGGCAACCGATTGCAGCGCGGCAAGTACCTGCTCCTGGGGGGCTTTGAGAACGATCATGTGACTTGTTCTTTCTTGTCTTCTCTATTTATTCAATGAAAGGATAGTAGTGGTAGTAGAGGGTGGGCCGTCTGTGTGGATACCTCTATTTTCCCTTTTTTAATCAAACACTTGTCATCTGGTAAACGCTGGTGATGGCTGCCCAGTTGCACCCTGGATATTGTGGGACAAGATGCAGCCAGGCTCCGAGCCTGTGGATAAAGCAGCAGTTGTTCGTTTTTTATCCCCAGACTTGCCCAATCCGCTTGTGCAGCCTCTCATCTGCTCGGTCATCCCTTGAGGGTCTGCTCGAGCACGTGCAGCTGCTGATTCAATTCAAGTCTTTGTTGCCGTTCGGACGCCATTTTGCGCACCGCATGCAGCACCGTCGTGTGGTCTCTGCCGCCGAACAGCTCCCCGATTTCGGGCAGACTTTTTTGCGTCAACTCCTTGGCCAGGTACATGGCGATCTGGCGCGGGCGCGCGATGCTGGCCGGCCTTTTCTTGGAGTACATGTCGGCGACCTTGATCTTGTAGAAATCGGCAACCGTTTTTTGGATGTTCTCGACCGAGATTTGCCGGTTCTGAATGGACAGAAGGTCGCGCAAAGCCTCGCGTGCCAGGGTGATGGTGATGTCTTTTTGGTTGAAACGCGAATAAGCCAGAATTTTGCGCAGCGCACCTTCGAGTTCGCGCACGTTGGAGCGCACATTCTTGGCCACGAAAAATGCCACTTCCTCGGGCATTTGAGCGCCTTCGATCTCGGCCTTGTTGATCAAGATGGCCACCCGCATTTCAAGTTCGGGCGGCTCAAGGGCCACGGTCAGGCCCGAATCGAAGCGTGACACCAGCCGCTCATGGATGGCGGTCAGGCCTTTGGGATAGGTGTCGCTGGTCATCACGATGTGCGACTTCTTGGCCAGCAGGGCCTCGAAGGCGTTGAAGAACTCCTCTTGCGTTCGGTCCTTGTTGGCGAAAAATTGCACATCGTCAATGAGCAGCAGGTCCAGCGAGTGGTAACGCTCCTTGAATTCATCAAACGCTTTGCGTTGATAGGCTTTAACCACATCCGAAACAAACTGTTCGGCATGGATGTAGAGAACTTTTGCGCCCGGGTTGTCCAACAGCAGCTTGTTGCCGATGGCATGAACCAAATGGGTTTTGCCCAGACCCACCCCGCCATAGATGAACAAAGGGTTGTACAGCTGGCCGATGCTGCTGGCCACGTGCATGGCGGCGGCGCGGCCCATGCGGTTGGCTGAGCCTTCGATCAGGGTGTCAAAAGTCAGTGCCGAATTGAGCCGGGTCTTCAAGCCTGCGGTGCTGGCCTCATCAACGCTCAGCAAGCCCAGAGGTTCGGTCAGGGGAGCCAGGTCTTGGTTGATCGGCTTAGACTTGGCGGGAGATTCTTTCGGAGTGATCGCTAACTCAAGCTGTACGGCGTGGGGACTGAGCTGATTGACCAGAGACTGAATTTGCTGGCCATATTGAGCCCGTATCCAGTCCAACTTGAACCGGTTGGCCACCAGCAGAATGAGCCGATCGGCGTCGCCGTCGAGCCTGACCTGGAGGGGCTTGATCCAGGTGTTGAACTGCTGCTGTGGAATTTGCAAGGCCAGTTGCTCCATGCAACTTGACCACAAATCGGGCATCAGGCTTGGCGCCGTGGGTTCGGACATGGACAAAATTTCTGCAGCAGACGCAAAGCGGTCTGCGCTTTGCCAGTTGTGGATATTGTTTGTTTCAGGCACCGCCCATTGTAGGGCTCCAAGGCACTTATCCACAATCTTGACAGCGCCAACGATTTGGTGCTGGAAGGGCCGCCAGGCCAAGCGTTGGCGGGGCCGGGCCGCTGGTCAGGGGGTGTAAAGCCCCTGACAGTGCCCCTGGCCTGACCGTCCGTGGCTTGTCAGAGAACCGGTGATCGACGATAATAGTCGGTTTCCTGTTTTGCGGGGTGCAGAGCTTGCCCAGGGTTTTCGAGCTTGCCAATTGCTAAGGAAAGCCAAGGAAAAGTCGCCGATTGCTGAATTAAGCCTGCAAAAAAAGGCGGCGAGAAGGCCGCGAAAAGGTAGCGAAAAGGCCGAGAAAAGGGCCGGCAAGAAGACAAGCCAAGTGGCCAAGTGGCAGATTGGCCCGAAGACTCGCAGATATCGATTTTTTAAGGATAGATCATGAAACGCACTTACCAACCTTCCAAAGTCAAGCGTGCCCGCACCCATGGCTTTTTGGCACGCATGCGCACCCGCGGCGGCCGCGCCGTGATCAACGCACGCCGCGCCAAAGGCCGCAAGCGCCTGGCCGTCTGAGTCTGGGCGGGCCAGGTCTTGCTGCGGCTGCAAACCCGCGCGCAGTTTGACGCTGTGCTGGGCCATCGGGCGTTGGCCAGCACCGAGCATTTCGCTTTGCACCGCAGTGATCGGCTCGATGCCGAACAGAGCCCACCACAGGCACAGGTTGACGGCGTCAGCGGCCCTCTGGCTGGCCTCAAGCAGGCTGCGATCGGTGCCATGGTCCCCAAAAGATGGGCCCGCAGAGCGGTGACCCGCAACCTGATCAGGCGTCAGATTTACAGCCTGGCGCAAGACCACCTGACAGGCGAGCCGGCATGGGCCTATGTGGTGCGTCTGCGCAGAAGCTTTCCGATACAAGGTTTCGTGGCGGCCTCGTCGGCGCCACTCAAGCAAGCGGTGCGCACGCAGCTGCTGGCTTTGCTGACGCAGGCCCAAAATCAAGCTCACAGCCAGGGCCCTCGCCAAGAGCCCAGTAAAACTCCAAGTCAGGGGCTGCGATGAGCGGGTCCGCTTTGGTCCAACTGCCCAAGCGTGCGCTCATGCTTTTGGTGCGAGCCTATCGCCTTTTGCTCAGCCCCAGCCTGGGCTCATCGTGCCGTTTTGAACCCAGCTGTTCGGCCTACGCCTTGCAAGCGCTTGAGCGCCATGGCGCAGCTGGCGGAAGTTACCTGACCTTGCGTCGCCTGGTTCGCTGCCATCCCTGGTGTGATGGGGGCCATGATCCGGTGCCGCACCACCTTTTCCACCGTTTGAAGGCAGCGCCACCTGGCGCTTGCCCACCCGAGTCCTCATGAACGATATCCGCCGAACCATCTTGTGGGTGATTTTTGGTTTTTCCATGGTCCTGCTTTGGGACCAATGGCAGATCCACAACGGTCAAAAGCCCACCTTCTTTCCGCAGCCCGCCGCACCGACGGCCAAAACGGCAGAGCCCGCGGGTCCCGCCGCCGGGGCCAGTGCCTCAGCTGTTCCGGCGCCAGTGGCAAGCAGCCAGCAAATTTCGGCGTCGTCCGTGCCTGGAAACCAGCCGGCCGCCACGGCCCCGGCCAGGCAGCAGGTGGAGGTCAAGACCGATGTCTTGCGCCTGCGTTTTGACACCGAGGGCGGCTCGCTCGTGCAGTCGTCTTTTGTGAAGTACGCCGATCTCAACGCGCGCGACAAAGGCTTTGTGCTGTTTGACGAAAGCAAAGAGCGCGTCTACCTGGCCCAAAGCGGCTGGATCGGTGCGGCCGGATCGTCTCTGCCCAACCACAAGACCCCCATGACGCTGGTGGCTGGCGAGCGCGAGCTCAAAGCCGGACAGGACACTTTGGAGCTGCGCTTTGAGTCTGCCGAGGTGGGCGGGCTCCAATGGATCAAGACGTACGTGTTCAAGCGCGGGGCTTACGACATCACTGTGCGCCACGAGTTGATCAACAAGAGCGCCAACAGCCTGGCGGCCCAGCTGTACTTGCAGCTCGTGCGCGACGGCAACAAGCCCGAGGGCGAGTCGGCTTTTTATTCCACCTTCACCGGCCCGGCCGTCTACACCGAAGCCAAGAAATACCAGAAGGTTGAATTTAGCGACATCGAAAAAAACAAGATGGAGCATGAAAAGCAGACCAACAACGGCTATGTGGCCATGGTCCAGCACTACTTTGCCTCCGCCTGGCTGCTTGCCCAAGGCGTGCAGCGCGAAGTCTTCATGCGCAAGGTCGACACCAATTTGTATTCGGTGGGCATGATTGCCCCGATCGAGCCCTTGGCACCGGGCGCGAGCAAGACGGTCGAGGCGCGTCTGTTCGTCGGCCCGCAAGAAGAAAAAGCGCTTGAGGCCATTGCCCCGGGGCTTGAGCTGGTCAAGGACTACGGCTGGTTCACCATCTTGGCCAAGCCCTTGTACTGGCTTTTGTTTGAACTGCACAAGGTCATCAACAACTGGGGCTGGGCCATTGTGGCCCTGGTGCTGGTGATCAAGATCGCTTTTTACTGGCTCAATGCCAAGGCCTACCAGAGTATGGCCAAGATGAAGGCCATCAACCCGCGCATCATGGAAATGCGCGAGCGTCTCAAAGACAAGCCGCAAGAGATGCAGATGGCGATGATGAAGATTTACCGCGAGGAAAAAGTCAACCCGATGGGGGGATGCTTTCCGATCATGGTGCAGATCCCGGTCTTCATTGCCCTGTATTGGGTGTTGCTGTCGAGCGTGGAGATGCGTGGAGCGCCCTGGATCGGCTGGATCAACGACCTGTCGGCGCCCGACCCCTACTTCCTGCTGCCCATCGTGATGACGCTGACCACCATGCTGCAGACCGCGCTCAATCCCTTGCCACCCGATCCTCTGCAGGCCAAGCTGATGTGGTTCATGCCCCTGATCTTCAGCGTCATGTTCTTCTTTTTCCCGGCCGGGCTGGTGCTGTACTGGATCACCAACAACATCTTGTCGATTGCGCAGCAATGGATGATCAACACCCGCATGGGTGTGCCGCCCCAGTTCAACTTGCCCAAGTTCAAGTAAGAGCGGCTGCTGCACCGGCCTGTTTGGGCGTCGCATGCTGGAGAGATCGGCCGATCCCATTGTGGCCATCGCCACTGCCCCCGGGCGCGGGGCGGTGGGCATTGTTCGCGTCTCCGGCCAGGGCCTTGGCGCCTTGGCGCGCGCCCTGTGCGGCAGGGACCTGGCGCCCCGGCACGCGTCTTACGGCGCCTTTGTCGATGAGGCCGGCGCCGTCATCGATCAGGGTCTGGCACTGTTTTTCCCGGCCCCGGCCTCGTTTACCGGTGAAGATGTGCTCGAGCTGCAGGCCCATGGTGGGCCGGTGGTGTTGGCGCTGCTGGTGCAGCGCTGCTTGCAGGCGGCCGCCCAAATCGACCCGGCCACAACACAGCCGCTGCTGGCCCGGTTGCGGGTGGCCGAGCCCGGTGAGTTCACCCGCCGCGCCTTTCTCAATGACAAGATCGATTTGGCTCAGGCCGAGGCCATTGCCGATCTGATCGATGCGAACACCGAGGTCGCGGCGCGCTCGGCCGCCCGGTCCTTGTCGGGCGCTTTTTCCAGCCAAGTGCAGGCCTTGCTTGAGCAGTTGGTGCACCTGCGCATGCTGGTCGAAGCCACGCTCGACTTTCCGGAAGAGGACATCGACTTCATTGAAAAGGCCGATGCCCGGGGTCAGTTGCACGCCTTGCAGCAGCGCTTGGCCGAGGTCAGTCAACGCGCGACCCAGGGCGCTTTGCTGCGCGAGGGCATGCAGGTGGTGATCGCAGGTCAGCCCAATGCCGGCAAGAGCTCCTTGCTCAACGCGCTGGCTGGGGCAGAACTGGCCATCGTCACACCGATTGCCGGCACCACCCGCGACAAGGTCAGCCAACTCATACAGATTGAGGGGGTGCCCCTGCATGTGGTGGACACGGCGGGACTGCGCGACGCA
Source organism: Comamonadaceae bacterium (assembly GCA_027491035.1). Taxonomy (GTDB): domain Bacteria; phylum Pseudomonadota; class Gammaproteobacteria; order Burkholderiales; family Burkholderiaceae_C; genus Polaromonas. The sequence goes on from JAIXWZ010000065.1 coordinate 13,632, forward strand.
CAGTCGGCCGATCAGGTCGAGCGCATCGGCATGGAGCGCGCCTGGGACGCCATCGCCGGGGCCGACGCGGTGATTTTTCTGCACGATCTGCCCAGAGCTTGTGGCCACGACGAAGCAAGCCAGAGCTACCGCCACAGCGACGAGCAGATTGCCGCTGGGCTGGCCGAACAGTTGCCCGACGGCGTGCCGGTGCTGCAGGTGTTCAACAAGATGGACGAGGCCGATGCCCAGGCTTTGGCCGCGGTGCAGTCGGTCGATGCCCAGGCCTTGCTGATATCGGCCAAGACCGGTCAGGGGCTCGAAGGCCTGCGGCAGGCCCTGCTGCAAACCGTGGGCTGGCAGGCCGGCACCGAGGGGCTTTTTATCGCCCGCCAGCGCCACCTCGACGCCTTGCAGGCGGTCCAGGGGCGACTGGCCGATGCGCAGCAGCAGCTCGCAGCGCCCCTGCCGGCGCTCGATTTGTTGGCCGAAGATTTGCGACAGGCCCAGCAGGCGCTGGGGCAGATCACGGGCGAGTTCACGCCCGACGACCTGTTGGGTGAGATCTTCTCCAAGTTCTGCATCGGCAAATAGGGCGCAGCCGCTGGCCTGAGCCGCCACAGGGCCATGCCTTGGCGATCCGCAGTGAAACTGCGTAAGATAGAGAAGTTTCGCCCCCTAACCATTTTGCTTGCGAGGAGCAAAGCCCATGAACAAGCGCACCCTGCTGGGCGCCCTGGCCAGCCTCAGCCTGGCTTGGGCCCCGGTCGCCCTGGCCCAAACCTTTCCGAGCAAGCCGATCAAGATCATCGTGCCGGTGGCTGCCGGTGGCGGCACCGACCTGCTGGCGCGCAACCTCGGGCAAAGAGTCTCTGAGCTGCTGGGCCAACCGGTGGTGGTGGAAAACATTCTGGGCGCGGGCGGCAACATCGGCACCATGGCCGTGGCCAAGGCGGCGCCTGATGGCTACACCCTGTTGCTGTCGCCGGCCACCATCGCCACCAATGTGGCGGTCTACCGCAAGCTGCCTTACGACCTGCTCAAGGACTTGCAGACCGTCACCCTGGTTGGGCAAACCAGCGTGGTGCTGGTGGTGCATCCCAGCTTCAGTGCCAAGAGCGTGGCCGAGTTTGTGGAGGCGGCCAAGCAAAAGCCGGGTGCCCTCAACTACGGCTCGGCCGGTATCGGCAGCCCGCAGCATTTGCAAAGCGAGCTCTTCAGTCAGCGAACCAGCATGAGCGGCAACCACGTGCCCTACAAGGGCCAGTCGCAAGCCATGACCGATCTGGTGGGCGGGCAGCTGCAGTACATGTTCAGCCCGTTGCAAAACGCCTTGCCCTTCATCCGCGACGGCCGCATCCGGGCGCTGGGCGTGGCCTCGCCGCAGCGCAACCCGGCCCTGCCGCAACTGCCCAGCTTTGCCGAGCTGGGCTACAAGGACGTCGACTTTTCCAACTGGTTTGCCTTGTATGCGCCCGCCGGCACGCCGCCGGCCATCGTCAAGCGCCTGAGCGATGCCTTTGTGCAAGTCGGACGCTCGGCCGACATGGCCGAGCGCCTGGCCAAGCTGGGCTTTGAGCCGTTTTTCACATCGCCCGAAGAGGGCGCCGACTTCATGCGCTCTGAACTTGCGCGCTGGAGCCGTGTGGCCACGCAGGCCAACATCAAGGCCGAGTAAGCCATGCCCAAGAGTCTGGACGATTTGCTGCAGGATCTGGCCATTGCCAACCGCATATTGGTCAACGAAGGGGTGCTCGACGGCTTTGGGCACATCAGCCTGCGCCACCCCGAGCGCGCCGACCGCTTTTTCATTGCCCGCAGCATGGCCCCAGGCCTGGTCTGTGCCGACGACCTGCTGCAAGTCGATCTGGAGGGCGCCGTGCACGACGAGCGGGGGCGCCGCACCTATGTCGAGCGCTTCATCCACAGCGCCATTTATGCGGCCAGGCCCGATGTGCATTCGGTGGTGCACAGCCACTCGCCCTCGATCATTCCCTTTGGCGTGACAGGTGCCAAGCTGCGCCCGATTTGCCACATGAGCGGATTTTTGGGCGCCACCACGCCGGTTTACGAAATCCGGCACAGCGCCGGCGAAAGCACCGATTTGCTTATCAGCAGCCAGGCTCTGGGCCGCTCGCTGGCGCAGGTGCTCGGCCAGGCCAGCGTGGCTTTGATGCGCGGCCACGGCAGCGTCACCGTGGGCCACAGCATCGAGCAGGCGGTGTTTCGCGCGATCTACACCGAAAAGAGCGCGCACCTGCAAATGCAGGCCATGCGCTTGGGCGAGGTCACCTTTTTGACCGAAGGCGAGGCGCAGGCCACCTCGGCCATGAACGACACCCATCTGCAGCGCCCCTGGGAGATGTGGAAGCGCCAGGCGCTCAAAAACTGGGAGTAGGCTCGCGCGGGGCTTGTGCGCAAGGCAGCCGCCTTAGCTCCAAGCCCAGCGCGCCAGCAAGCGGCCCTCGTGCGAGACCACAAAGCCCTCGCCCATCGCAGGGTAGGCGCCCGTCAGATCGGTCATATTGACCTGATGGGTCAGCCACACATCAAAACGGCCCGGGGCCAGCAAGGCGAGCTTCTCGCGCACCTGCCGGGTCTGGGCGGGTTGCTTGCTGCCTTGGCCAAAGGTCGAGTTCAGGGCGGGCCAGAGCTGATGCGACCCAAAAGCCAGGTCGGCCGTGTCTTTGCAGCGGCACCACGCGCTCGAGAGCACCCGCTCGGGCCGCAGCCCCTGCTGGACAAACCAGCGACCCATGGCGCGCGCTTGTTCGCGCCCGGCCTCACTGAGTTGGCGCTGCGAGCTGCACACGGCCAGTGAAAAGCCGGGCGGATCGCCGATGCCGGGCTCGGTCAGCGCGTGGCGAATCAGCAGGGCGCAGCGGCCGGCGCGCAAAGCCTGCACGAAAGCGGCCCCGTCGCTCGCAGCGGCAGCCGCTGGGCCGAGGGCGGCCAGGCAGGTCAACCCGCGCAAGAGATCGCGGCGGGTCTGGGTTTGGGCGGGGTTGGGGCTCTGGGCTGGGGTCATGGCTTACTCGCAGTTCAGGCAGAGCCCGTGGTTTTGGCGCGGCCGCGGCTGGGGCGCTCGCGCAGCAGTTTCTCTTCGGCCAAGGCCAGTGCCGGCGGCCGCCCTGAGAGCACCAGCGTGTCACCGTCCTTGAGCACCAGGGTGTCGTCGGCGCCCACCAGCTGCCCGTCGGCGCGGCGCAGGTGGACCACGCGCACGCCGACGGCGTGCAGCGCCTGCTCGCCCAGGCTCTGGCCGATCGCCCGCAGGCCCGCGGGCAAGGTCAGCGTGGCCAGCCGCTCTTGCTCGAGCTCTTGCACCGTGTCATCGTCGGCGCCGTGAAAGTAGCCGCGCAGCAGGCTGTAGCGCGCTTCGCGCTGCGCCTGGGCGCTGCGGATCACGCGGCGCATGGGCACACCCACCAGTGCCAGCGCATGGCTGGCCAGCATCAGGCTGCCTTCAATGGCTTCGGGCACCACCTCGGTGGCGCCGGCGGCCTGCAGCTTTTCAAGGTCGTGGTCGTCCACGGTGCGCACCACCACCGGCACGCTTGGCGCGTGGTCGCGCACGCTGCCCAGCACCTTGAGCGCGCCGGGCGTGTCCAGATAGGTCACCACCACGGCGCTGGCACGCGCCAGGCCTGCGGCCATCAGCGATTGCACGCGCGCGGCGTCGCCAAAGACCACCGAGTTGCCAGCCGCCGCCGCCTGGCGCACCCGGTCGGGATCGAGGTCCAGTGCGATGTAGGCGATGCCCTCTTGGTCGAGCATGCGGGCCAGGTTCTGTCCGCAGCGGCCATAGCCGCAAATGATGACGTGGCGCTGGGTGTTGATCGCCTTGCGGGCAATGGAAGTCATTTGCAGCGACTGCTGCATCCACTCGTTGGCCACCAGCTTCATCACGATGGCGTTGGCGTTGAGCACGATCAGCGGCGTGACCAACATCGAGAGCACCATCGATGCCAGCACGGGGTTGAGCAGGTTGGGCGGCACCAACTCGCTGCCCTGCGCCAAGCTCAGCAGCACAAAGCCGAACTCACCGGCTTGCGCCAGGTACAGACCGGTGCGCAGCGCCACACCCTGGGTGCCGCCCAGCGCCCAGGCCAAGGCGGTTATCAGCACCAGCTTGAGCAGCACCGGAACGAGCAGCAGCAGCAGCACCAGCGGCCAGTTCTGCGCCACCTCGCGCCAATCGAGCATCATGCCGATGCTGATGAAAAACAGGCCCAGCAACACATCGTGAAACGGCCGAATGTCGGTCTCGACCTGGTGCTTGTACTCGGTCTCCGAGATCAGCATGCCGGCAATGAAGGCGCCCAGCGCCAGGCTCAGGCCGGCGATCTCGGTCAGCCAAGCCAGGGCCAGCGTGACGAGCAGCAGGTTGAGCACGAACAACTCTTCGCTCTTGCGCCGCGCCACCAGGGTCAGCCACCAGCGCATCAGGCGCTGGCCGCCTGTGAGCAAGAGACCGACCAAAATGACGGCCTTGAGCAAGGCCATGGCCATCGCGCCCATCATCTGCTCGGCCGGCGCGCCCAAGGCAGGAATGAGCACCAGCAGGGGCACGACGGCCAAATCTTGAAACAGCAAGATGCCCATGACGCGCCGGCCATGCTCGCTGTCGAGCTCGAGCCGGTCCGACAGCAGCTTGACCACCAATGCGGTGCTGCTCATGGCGGCGGCCCCCGACAGAGCCAGCGCGCCTTGCCAGGACAGCTGCCACAGGCTCGGGACAGACAAGCTGATCAGCAGGGCGCCGGCAAAAATCAGCAGCATCGTCAGCGCCACTTGCAGCAGGCCCAGACCAAAGACGTGCTGGCGCATCGCGCGCAGCTTGCCCAGGTTGAACTTCAGGCCGATGACGAACATCAGGAACACCACGCCGAACTCGCCCAGGTAGCGCACGCTGTCGGCGTTTTGTGCCAGCGCCAGCGCGTTGGGCCCGATCAACACCCCCACGGCCAAATAGCCCAGCATGGGGGGCAGCTTGAGCGAGCGGCAGACCACCACCCCCAGCACTGCAGCCAGAAGGTAAAACAAGGTGAGTTCCAGCCCTGACATCCATTCATGGTAGCCGATGCCCTGTCTCCCCGGGCCGGCCTCGCCTTTGCTCGGCCGCTGCGCTGTGCTCACTAAAATGCCCCCATGACCACGCCCGTGCAGTTGCACCCCGAACAATGCCTGGCGCTGGCCAGGCAGACCTTTGCCATCGAGGCCCAAGCGGTCCAAGCGCTCGGTCAGCGAGTGGGGCCGTCTTTTGTGCGCGCGATCGAGCACTTGCTGGCTTGCCGCGGTCGCGTGGTGGTCATGGGCATGGGCAAGAGCGGCCACGTCGGACGCAAGATCGCGGCCACGCTGGCCTCGACCGGTACGCCCGCGATGTTTGTGCATCCGGCCGAAGCCAGCCACGGCGACCTGGGGATGATCACCGATCAAGATGTGCTGCTGGCCATCTCCAACAGCGGCCAGAGCGAAGAGCTCACCGGTTTGCTGCCCGCCCTGCGCCGCCAGCGGGTCGCGCTGGTTGCGCTGACCGGCAGCCTGGACTCTGAGCTGGCCCGACATGCCGATGTGGTGCTCGACTGCAGTGTGGCGCAGGAGGCTTGCCCGTTGAACTTGGCGCCAACGGCCAGCACCACGGCGCAGCTGGCCATGGGCGACGCCTTGGCTGTGGCCCTGCTCGACGCACGAGGCTTTCGCGCCGAGGACTTTGCCCGCTCGCACCCCGGCGGCGCCCTGGGCCGACGGCTGCTGACCCATGTCAGCGACGTCATGCGCAGCGGCGCGGCGGTGCCGCAGGTGGCGCTGGACGCGCCGTTTACCGAGCTCATGCGCGAGATGAGCAGCAAGGGTTTGGGCGCATCGGCTGTGGTCGATGCGCAAGGCCTGGTTTGCGGCATCTTCACCGACGGCGACTTGCGCCGCTTGGTGGAAAGAGGACGGGACCTGCGCGATTTGCGCGCGCAGGAGGTCATGCATCCGAGCCCGCGCACGGTGCGCGCCGATGCGCTGGCCGCGCAGGCGGCAGCCATCATGGAGCAGCACCGCATCACCAGTGTGCTGGTCGTCGATGAACAAGGGCGCCTGATCGGTGCGCTCAACAGCAACGACCTGATGCGCGCCAAGGTGATCTGATGGTGCAGCCCCCCCCATCCTTTTTGCAGCCGGTTTTGCAGATCGCGCCCGAGCTGCTGCTGCTCGCGCAGGACGTGCGCGTGGCTTTTTTCGATGTCGATGGCGTGCTCACGGATGGCGGCCTGTATTTTGGCGAGCCCAGCGCTGCCCCGGCCGATGCCGGCGCAGTGGCGCAGGAATCGATCAAGCGCTTTCACACCCTTGACGGCCACGGCCTGAAGATGCTCAAGCGCGGCGGCATCACGCCGGTGGTGATCAGTGGGCGCGACAGTGCGCCCCTGCGCGCGCGCCTTCATGCGCTGGGCATCGGCCATGTTCATTTAGGCCAGGAAGACAAGCTGCCGGCGGCCGAGCAGGCCTTGCAGGCCCTGGGCTTGAACTGGTCGCATGCGGCCGCCATGGGCGACGACTGGCCCGATCTGCCGCTGATGCGCCGCGCCGCCATTTCATGCGCCCCGCCCAATGCCCACACCGAGGTGCTGGCCTTGGCCGATTGGGTGACACAGGCGCCGGGCGGTCAGGGCGCCGCGCGCCAGTGGTGCGATCTGCTCCTCATGGCCAACGGCCGTTATGTGCAGTTGCTGCAGGAGTACGGGCGATGACGCGCAAGTCCCCTCCTGGCACCGTGCTGCGCGGTCTTTGGGAGCGCATCATCCTTTACCTGCCCGTCGTGCTGATGGGCCTGCTGGCCGTGTTCACCTATTGGATGGTCCAGCGCTCACCCGGCTGGGTCGAGCCGCCACAGCCGCGCAAGCCGGTGGGCCACGAGGTCGACTTCTACATGCGCGGCGCGCTGGTCAAGAGCTACGACCGCCAGGGTCGGCTGCAAAGCGAGATTGCCGGCCAGGAGATCCGCCACTATGGCGACGACCTGACCCTGCAGGTCGACCAACCGCGTCTGTACCTGCTCGGGCGTGACAACAGCGTCACGCGCGCCAGCGCCGAGCAGGCCTGGGCCAAGGAAGACGGTTCGCGTTTCGAGCTCAGCGGGCAAGCGGTGATGACCCGCTCGGCCGTTCCTCAGGCCGATGGCTCGATCGCGCCCGAAATCAGGATCCAAAGCGAGTGGCTGATCGTTGACGCCCAACAGGAAACCCTGCAATCGCCCAAGCCGGCGGTGTTTGTCAGCGGCCAGAGCCGGTTTTCGGCCGACAGCCTCAGCTATGACAACCGCACCCGTGTGACCGAACTCAAAGGCCGGGTCCGCGTCACTCTGGCCGGCCGGCCATAAAAAAAGCCCGGCACACATGTGCTGGGCTTTTGCTCAGGCGGCCCTTCGGGGCTGCCTGGGTGTGATGCGATCGATCGGGCTGGATCAGTAGCCGCCGCGGCCACCGCCGCCGCCGCCACGACCACCGCCGCCGTAGGGGCTGCGGAAGCCGCCATCACCGCCGCCGCCACCGCCGTAGCCGCCACCGCCCGAGCGGCCACCGCCGCCGCCACCACCGCCGTAGCCGCCGCCACCACCACCACCAAAGCTGCGCGGTGGGCGTGCTTCCATGGGGCGTGCTTCATTGACCACGACGCTGCGGCCGCCAAGTGACTGACCATTCATGCCGTTGATGGCCGCTTGTGCTTCTGCATCGCTGCCCATTTCGACAAAACCGAAACCTTTGGAACGGCCGGTGTCGCGCTCCATCATCACTTTGGCGCTGGTCACGCTGCCAAATTGCGAAAAGCTCTGTTGCAGATCTTCATCGCGAACCGAATACGGCAGGTTGCCGACGTAAAGTTTGTTGCCCATTGCGGGACTCCTCAAGAACACAATAAAAAAGCGATGGAGTCCCGAAAGCACAGCGCGCGAAACTGACCGATCACCCAAAATGCAGGGGCAAAAATAGCCCATGCCTTTTCATTATGCGCGAGGCGACAAAAAAAGGGTATTAAAAAGTAACTGGGGCTAACCCCGGGTTTTGCAGTTTGTGGCGAGAAAACACCGTCTTGCGGGGTTTATCCCGGTGTTTTTTGGCCTTAGGCCGACTTCCCGCAGGGGCAATGGGCGGATGGCGCCGAAGGCCCAGTTGGCCTGAGTCAGCCGGGGTGAGCGCGCGCTCATTGGAAACCTTGCTTGCATCAGGACACTTTTGGGCGCGCTACAAGTGGGCCGCTATACTTCGGTCTCAGCGCCGATTTGCTCAGCTTGCGGGCGCTCAAGAAATTCAGCTAAAGACGACACGCGCGCAGCCCGGATCGCCTTAGCGATGCCGGGCTTTTTTGTTCCAGAGGTTGATTTGACGCTGGTTGCCACGCCACAACTGATGCATTTTCAGGAGCCGCTGCGCTTGAGCAGCGGCGCGAGCTTGCGCGAGTACGACCTGTGCTTTGAAACCTATGGGCGCTTGAATGCCCAGCGCTCCAATGCGGTGCTGGTGTGCCACGCGCTCAACGCGTCGCACCACGTGGCCGGGGTCTACCTCGATGAGCAGGGGCAGCCCATGCCCCGCTCGCAGGGCTGGTGGGACAACATGGTCGGGCCGGGCAAGCCGCTCGATACCAACCGTTTTTTTGTGATCGGCGTCAATAACCTGGGCTCGTGCTTTGGCTCGACCGGACCGATGCACCGCAATCCGGACACCGGCGAAATCTACGGCGCCGACTTTCCCGTCGTCACCGTTGAAGACTGGGTCCACGCGCAGGCCCGCCTGCTCGAGCGCCTGGGCATCGAGCAGCTGGCCGCCGTCATGGGCGGAAGCCTGGGCGGCATGCAGGCCCTGAGCTGGACCTTGCAGTACCCTGAGCGCGTGCGCCAAGCGGTGGTGGTGGCCAGCGCCCCCAACCTGACGGCTGAAAACATTGCCTTCAACGAGGTGGCCCGCCGCGCCATCGTGACCGACCCCGACTTTCATGGCGGGCATTTCTACCGCCATGGCGTCTTGCCCAAGCGCGGCTTGCGCATCGCGCGCATGATTGGCCACATCACCTACCTCAGCGATGATGTGATGAACGAGAAGTTTGGCCGCCAGCTGCGCGATGCGGTGCAGGCGGCCGGCTACAAGTATTCGACGCAGGAGGTCGAATTTCAGATCGAGAGCTATTTGCGCCACCAGGGCGACAAGTTTGCCGAATACTTCGATGCCAACACCTATTTGCTGATCACGCGGGCGCTCGATTACTTTGATCCGGCCGGCGCTTGCGGCGGCGATCTGGCTCGCGCCTTCGAGGCGGTCAAAGCGCGGTTTTTGCTGGTCAGCTTCACCACCGACTGGCGCTTTTCGCCGGCGCGCAGCCGCGAGCTGCTCAAGGCCATGCTCGATTGCCGGCTCGATGTCAGTTACGCCGAGATCGACGCCCCCCACGGCCACGATGCGTTCTTGCTCGACGATGCGCGGTACATGTCGGTGGTGCGCACCTATTTTGAGCGGATGGCCTCATGAACCGTGCGTTCTCACCGGCGTCGGCCGATTTGCAAACCCTGGCCAACTTGGTGCCGCCAGGCTCACGCGTGCTCGACTTGGGCTGCGGCACGGGCGAATTGCTGGCTCACCTGGTCGGGCAGCGCGGTTGTTCGGGCTATGGCGTTGAATACGACGACGCCAATGTGCAAGCCTGCCTGGCGCGCGGCATCGACGTGATACAGCTGAACCTCGAAGAGGGCTTGTCCTTGTTTGCCGACAGCGCTTTTGATGTGGTGCTGCAGATCGATACGCTGCAGAACCTGCGCAACACCGAGGTGATGCTGCGCGAGACGGCGCGCGTGGGCCGTCTGGCCATCGTGGCGTTTCCCAACTTTGCCCACTGGCCCAACCGCTTGGCGGTGCTGCGCGGGCGCATGCCGGTGACCAAGGTCTTGCCCTACCAGTGGTACGACACACCCAATATCCGGGTCGGCACCTTGCGCGACTTTCGCGCCCTGGCGCTCAAGAACAGGCTGCGCATCGTCGATGAATTCGGCCTTCAAGACGGCCGGCAGGTGCGCTGGTGGCCCAACGCGCTGGCCAGCCGCGCGGTCTTCAAGCTCCAACGGGCGTGAGCCAGCCGCCGCCTGCCCTTGCCCAGCAGGTGCCGCGGCGCCAGGCCTTTTGGTTCTGGCTGCGTCTGGGCTTTATCAGCTTTGGCGGGCCGGCCGGGCAGATTGCGATCATGCAGCGTGAGCTGGTCGACGAGCGCCGCTGGATCTCGCAGCAGCGCTTCATGCACGCGCTGTCTTACTGCATGCTGCTGCCCGGGCCGGAGGCACAGCAATTGGCCACCTACCTGGGCTGGCTGATGCACCGCACCCTGGGCGGGGTGGTCGCCGGCGTGTTGTTCATCTTGCCATCTTTGGTGCTGCTGCTGGTTTTGAGCGGCCTGTACATGCTCTACGGCCAGCATCCCCTGGCCGCCGGCCTGCTCTACGGTCTCAAGCCCGCGGTGGCGGCTTTGGTGTTGCACGCGCTGTACCGGCTGGGCCGTCGCTGTCTGGAGCCGGTGCACCGTCGCCCCCTGCCCTGGTTGCTGGCCCTTGGCGCTTTTGTCACCCTCTCGGTGTTCGATGGCCCCTTCCCGGCGGTGGTGCTGCTGGCATTGGCGCTGGGTTGGGCCGCGTCCCGCTGGGCGCCCAATGCGCTGGGGCATGACGAGCCGCCGCCTCGGGCAGGCGTTTTAGCGCCAGCGGCCCTGATCGACGACCACAGCCCCTCGCCCGCCCACGCCCAGCCCCAGCGCCGCCGCCTGCTGTGGGTGCTGGCCGCAGGCTTGCTGCTGTGGGCGCTGCCCATGCTGCTCTTGGTCGGCCTGTGGGGTTGGGACGCCACCTTGACCCAGATGGCGGCCTTTTTCACCCGCGCTGCCTTGCTCACTTTTGGTGGCGCTTATGCGGTGCTGCCCTACGTTGAGCAGGCGGCGGTGGAGCATCATCAGTGGCTGACCACCGCCCAGATGATGGACGGCCTGGCGTTGGGCGAAACCACGCCGGGGCCGCTGATCATGGTGGTGGCTTTTGTCGCCTTTGTCGGCGCCTGGGGCCAGCAGATCCTGGGCCCCGATGCCTTGCTGGCCGGCGCTGTGCTGGCGGCCTGCGTGGCCACCTGGTTCACCTTTTTGCCCTCTTTTGTTTTTATCTTGGCTGGCGGGCCTTGGGTCGAGGCCAGTCGCGGCCGACCGGTGTATGCCTTGCCCCTGCGGGCGGTCACCTGTGCGGTGATCGGTGTGATCGCCAGCCTGGGCTGGACGTTTTTGCAGGCGGTGATCTGGCCTGCGCCGCAGGCCCCTGCTGATGTCCTGGCGCTGGGTTTGGCGCTGCTGGCCTTGTGGCTGCTGGCCGTTCGGCGCTGGGGCGTGCTGCCGATGCTGGCGCTGTTGGCGCTGCTGGGTGCAGTGGGGGTCAACGGGCCGGCCTTTCTGGCTGGGCTTTGATGTGCTGGCGGTGTGGGCAAGGGCCGGACGGTGCAAAAATAGCGCGCAGCTCTGGGCTGGGCTGGCCTCGTGCGAGGGGCCAGCCGGTCACCTGTCTGAAAGGATTGCCTCATGAACGCACCCTGGCCCGCGGCCACCTTTGATCACGCTCGCGCGATCGAGCAGATCAGCGCCCACTGGGACGACGACATCGTCGGCCAACTCTCGCGCTACATCGCCATTCCCGCCAAGTCGCCGATGTTCGATCCGCAGTGGGCCGAACATGGGCATATCGATGCCGTGGTGCGACAGGCGGCCGACTGGGTGCTGGCCCGCAAGGTGCCGGGCCTGACCCTGGAGATCGTGCGGCTGCCTGGGCGCACCCCGGTGATCTTCTTTGAGGTGGCCGCCACACGCCCCGTGCAAGCGCAGTCGGTGCAGCGCCAGCCCACGGTGCTGATGTACGGCCACCTGGACAAGCAGCCCGAGTTTGACGGCTGGCGCAGCGATCTGGGCCCCTGGAGCGCGCGCTACGAAGACGGCAAGCTCTACGGCCGCGGCGGCGCCGATGATGGCTATGCGGTCTACGCCAGCATCGCGGCCCTGGAGGCGCTCAAGAGCCAGTCGGTCCCCCATCCGCGCATCGTCGGTCTGATTGAGACCAGCGAAGAGAGCGGCTCGACCGATTTGCCCGCTTATGTGCAGGCCCTCAAGGACCGCCTTGGCGAGGTCGGCTTGGTGATTTGCCTGGACTCGGGCGCGGGCAACTACGACCAGCTCTGGCTGACCACCAGTTTGCGCGGCAACGTGACCGGCACCCTCAAGGTCGAGGTGCTCACCGAGGGCGTGCATTCGGGCGATGCCAGTGGCGTGGTGCCCTCGAGTTTTCGCATCATGCGCCAGCTGCTCGACCGGCTCGAAGACAGTGCCACCGGTCACCTGCTGCCGCCACAATTTCATTGCGAGGTGCCGCCCGAGCGGCTGCAGCAGGCCCGCGTGACGGCGCAGATCCTGGGCGATGAGCTGTTCAAGCGCTTTCCCTGGGCCCACCACGATTGCGAAGGCTCGACCCGGCTGACCTTGCCGGTCAGCGGCGATCCGCTGCAAGCCCTGTTAGCGCGCACCTGGCGCCCCACGCTCAGCGTCACTGGCGCCCAGGGCCTGCCGGCTATCCGCGATGCCGGCAACGTGCTGCGGCCCTACACCGCCTTCAAGCTCTCGCTGCGCTTGCCGCCTCTGGTGGATGCGGCCTCGGCGGTGCGCTCGCTCAAAACGCTGCTGGAAGACAATGCGCCCTATCAGGCCAAAGTCACGTTTGAGGGCGGCGCTGGCGCCACCGGCTGGAATGCGCCGTCCACCGCGCCTTGGTTCGAGCAGGCGCTGCAAGGCGCCTCACAGGCCTTCTTCGGCGCCGGCTGCGCCACCATCGGTCAGGGCGGCACGATTCCGCTGATGAACATGCTCAGCCAGAGTTTTCCCAAGGCCCAGATGATGGTGTGCGGCGTGCTCGGGCCCAAGAGCAACGCCCACGGACCCAACGAGTTCTTGCACGTGCCCTATGCCAAAAAGCTCACCGCTTCGGTGGCCCATGTGATGGCCCAGCTGCCCGAGTAAGCCCGGGTGGCTGCCAGCTGGGCCTGGCGCTCAGGGTAGATCGGGCTTCAGGAGGGCGTGGCTGTTGGCGCAGCGCGCCGCTGCAAGGCCAGCCAGAGCAGGCCCGCGCCCGTGATCGCCAGCGGCAGCAGCGAGCCCAGGTTGAGCCAGGCCCAGCCTTGCGAGGTGACCAGCACGCCCGAGGCGAAGGACGACACCGCCATGACGGCGAAGACGCAGAAGTTGAGCGCGCCTTGCGCCTTGTCGCGCTCCTCGGGGCGGTAGGTCGACAGTGACAGCGCGGTGCTGGCGGTGAACAGGAAATTCCAGCCCACGCCCAGCAGGAACAGCGCGATTTCGAAGTGGTGCAGCTCCACCCCTGACAGCGCCACCAGCACGCACACCACGTTGAGCAGCAGCCCCAGGCCCATCACATTGAGGCTGCCCAGTCGCTTGATCAGATGGCCGGTGAAAAAGCCTGGCGCGAACATGCCGATCACGTGCCACTGCAGCACCAGGGCGGCATCTGAGAAGGGCAGCCCGCAGGTCTGCATCGCCAGCGGCGTGGCGGCCATCAGCAGATTCATCACCCCGTAGCCCAAGGCGCCGGCAGCAGCGGCCACGATGAAGGCGGGCTGACGGGCGATTTGTGCCAGCGGCCGGCCGCCCCCCGCGCTGGTTTTGGCCGGCGGCGGCGGAAAGTGGATGAAGGCCAGCAACGCCATACCCATCAAGGCCACCAGGGCCAGCGCCAGATAGGCACCGGCAAAGGGCACGGCCGTCATGGACTTGGTGGCCGCTGCCAAGTTGGGGCCGGCGATGGCGCCGATCAGACCGCCGGCCATCACCATCGAGACGGCTTTTTCGCGCGCCGACGGCTCGGCCAGTTCGGCCGCCGCGAAACGGTAGAGCTGCGCATTGGCGTTGTAGTAGCCCGCCACCACGGTGGCCGTCACCAGCAGCCAAAAGCTGCTGCTGTAGGCAGCCCAGGCGCACAGCAGGGACGACAGGGCGCCCACAGCCAAACCAATTTGAAAGGACACCTTGCGGCCGTAGCGTTTTTGGGTGCGCGCCACAATACCGGTGGACAGCGCGCCGCCGACCACATAGCCCATGACCGGCAAGGTGGCCATCCAGCCCAGCGGCGCCAGACTCAGGCCGACCAGCCCATTGATGGCGATGAAGGTGACGTTGTTGGTGAAGAACAGGCCTTGGCAGGCCACCAGCAACCACAGGTTTGCGTTCATAAGCCCCCGTTTATACATCCGGCGCCTTCATGCCGGGCCGTGGCAATCATCGCAATGACGGGGCGGGAGCGCGATGATCACCCCTCTCGTCATTGCGAGGCGCGCAGCGCCGTGGCAATCCATGTGCCTTTGCCAAGGCCGCAATGGATTGCTTGCGTCATTGCGAGGAGCGCAGCGACGTGGCAATCATCGCAATGACCGGGTGCAGCGGCCGCGTCTGCCGACGTCAGTGTGGCTGCAGTGCCAGCGTCAAGGCGGCCAGCGCCGCGGTTTCGGCGCGCAGCACCCGCGGCCCCAGGCTGACCGGCGCGTAGCCGGCGCGCCGGGCCGCGTCTTCCTCGGCCGGCGACAGGCCACCCTCGGGCCCGCTGAGAAACTGCACAGCAGCGCCCGCCGGCGCTCGATGCAGCCACTGCGCCAGCGGCTGGGCGTCGTCTGCCAGCGACAACACGCAGCGCAACCGCGCTTCATCGGCGCGGGCCAGCCAGGCCGCAAGCTCGTCGATCGGGCCCACTTCGGGGATGCGGTTGCCGCCACACTGCTCGCAGGCGGCCCGTGCCACCGCCAGCCAATGCGCGCGCTTTTTGAGGGCCCGCTCGCCACCCAGGCGCAGCACGCTGCGCGAGGTCTGCAAGGGCCAGATGCCGGCGGCGCCCAGTTCGCTGGCTTTTTCGACCAGCCAGTCCATGCGCTCGTTGGCGGGCATGCCCAAGGCCAGGTGCACGGGTCGCGCCACATCTGGCCCATCGGCCTCGAAGGCGTGCACGCACACCTGAACCGAGGCGCGGCCCATGCGCTCGATGCGCGCACCCCACTGCCCGCCCTGGCCGTTGAACAGGTTGATCGCGTCGCCGGGCTGCAGCCGCAGCACCTGGACATGGCGGGCAGCCGCGGCGGGTAGATCCAGGCTGAGCCCGGCGGCCAGATCCTGATCGATGAAAAACCGGGCCATGCTCAGAAGGTGTAGCCGGCTTGCAGCGCGCCGCCTTCGATCTGCTCGAGCAGCCGCAGCAGCGGGGCCAGGGCCCGGTAGCGCGCGGTGGTGCTGCGCACGTAGCCGATAAACCGCGGAGTGTCGGCCAGGTACTGCGCCTTGCCGTCGCGCAGGGTCAGGCGCGCGAAAATGCCCAGCACCTTGAGGTGGCGCTGCAACCCCATCCACTCGACCGCCTCGTAGAACTCGCCAAAGTCCGAGCCCATCGGCAAGCCCGCCTGCCGGGCCTGCTGCCAGTAGCGCGCGGTGATGTCGATGACGAACTCTTCCTCCCAACTCAGGAAGGCATCGCGCATCAGGCTGGCGATGTCGTAGCTGATCGGGCCGTAGACCGCATCTTGAAAGTCCAGCACACCCAGTCCGTGCGCGCCGAGCATCAGGTTGCGCGGCATGAAGTCGCGGTGCACATACACCCGCGCCGCGCCGAGCGCGCCCAGGTTGTGCGCCTTGATCGCGGTCAGGGCGCCAGCGAGCGTGTGCTGTTGCTCGGCGCTGAGCTCGAGGCGGCGGTGCGCCTTGACGTACCACTGCTCGAACAGCGCGAGCTCGCGCGAGAGCAGCGCGTCGTCGTAGGCCGGCAGCACCTCGGGCCTGGAGGCCAGCTGCCAGCGCAGCAGGGCGTCGATGGCGCCCAGGTAGAGGTCGTGCGTCGGCTCGCCGCGCTGGGGCGTGGCCACTGGCGCGCCAGCGGCGGTGATGACCTGCATCAGGGTCTGCGCGCCCAGATCGGTCAGCAGCATGAAGCCCTGGGGCTCGTCCCAGGCCAGTACCTCGGGCGCATGCACGCCCGCTTGCCGCATCAAGGCAGCGACCTGGACAAAGGGCCGGCAGTCTTCCTTCTCGGGTGGCGCGTCCATGATGATGCGGCTCGTGCCATCGAGGCGGTCTATCCTCAGGTAACGCCGGAAGCTGGCGTCGGCCGAGGCCAGCCTCAGGCTGTCCGCCCGCAGCCCTTGTTGCGCGGCCAGGGCGTGCAACCAGTGTTCAAAAGCCAGGCCGCGGGCCGGATCGGCCCACAGCACCGGCGCCGCAGGTGCAGGGGTGGTCATGGATAATTGCTCGTCGTGTCTGCGCAAATTCTGCAGACCGGTTTATCTCATATTCACCATGCGTTCGGCCCTGGCCATGCGGTTTTTTGTGTTGGCTGGCGCATGCCTGAGCCAAGCCGCGCCTGCCTTGGCTCAGACGCCCATGCAGGGGCTGCAGCTGCGCGCCTCGCCCATGCTGGCCGAAAAGCGCTCAGCGCAAAGCGAGCGCGAGGCGCCCGCCTTCGTGCAGGGCGATCGGCTGGAGGGCCAGAGTGACGTGCAGCTGGTCATCGAAGGCGGCGCCCAGCTGCGACAAGGCTCGACGGCGCTGCGCGCCCAGCGCTTGCAGATCGATGAGCCCACGCAGACGGTGCAAGCGGCCGGACAGGTGCGGGTGGCCCGCGTCGGGCATGTGTTCAGTGGCCAGGAGTTGCGCCTGCGCATGGACTCCTTCGAAGGGTTTTTTCTGCGGCCGCAGTACCGATTTCTCAGCGGCGGGCAGGGGCAAGCGCAACGGTTTGATTTTCAGGGCGATCAGCGCATGAGCGCCCAGGCTGCCAGCTACACCACCTGCGAGCGCGACAACGAGGAGAGTTGGAAGCCGGCCTGGCAGCTGCTGGCCGACCGCTTTGATTTTGACTTTGAGGCCGAGTCGGGTCAGGCCACCAACGTGAGGCTGCGTTTTTATGACCTCACCGTGCTGGCCTGGCCCGGCTCGGTGAGCTTTCCCTTGAGCACCCGACGCAAGTCGGGCTTTTTGCCGCCGAGCTACGGGGTCGATACGGCCAGCGGCTTGAGCCTGGCCGTCCCTTACTACCTGGACATTGCGCCCAACCGCGATGCCACGCTCACGCCGACGGTGATGAGCAAGCGCGGCGTCGACTTGGGCGCCGAGCTGCGCTATCTCGAGCGCAGCGACCAGGGCACGCTGCGCCTCAATGTCTTGCCCAACGACCGGCTCAACGGTCGCGAGCGCTGGGCCTACGGTTTTGTGCACAGCGGCCGCTGGACCACGCAGACGTCGTCCTGGGGCCCGCTGTCTTACAACCTGAACCTCAACCGGGTCAGCGACGACGACTACTGGCGCGACTTCCCGCGCCAAAGCAAGGTGCTCACGCAGCGCCTGCTGCCCTCGGATGTGAGCCTGGCCTGGACGCAGGGCGATGTGCAGGCGAGCTTTCGCACCTTGCAGTGGCAGACCTTGCAAGACCCGCAGCAGCCCATCGTGCCGCCGTATGACCGGCTGCCGCAACTGGTGCTGCGCCACACCGGCTTTTGGAACACGGCACTTGGCGGCGTCGAGAGCGCGTTCGAGAGCGATTTCACCCGGTTTTCGGCCCTGCGCAGCCGCACGCAGCAAACCAATGCCGACCGCCTGTATGTCCGCGCCCAAGTCAGCCGACCCTGGGTGGGGCCGGCCGGCTACATCACACCCAAGGTGCAGCTGCACCTGACGCAATACAGCTTCGAGGAAGTCTGGCGTGGCGCCCGCTCGGCGGGCCGCGGTGTGCCCACTTTCAGTCTGGATTCGGGGCTGGTGTTTGAGCGCCAGGCCAGCTGGTGGGGCAACGCCTTCGTGCAAACGCTCGAGCCGCGGGCGTTTTATGTCTACACCCCTTACCGCCAGCAAAGCGGCCTGCCCAATTACGACAGCGCCGAAAACAGCTTCAGCTTTGCCACCTTGTTTGCCGAAAACAGTTTTGTTGGCAACGACCGCATCGCCGACGCGCACCTGGTCACCCTCGGCCTGACCTCGCGCGTGCTGCGGCCGGACTCGGGTGCAGAGCTGCTGCGCTTGGGCATGGCCCAGCGGGTGCGCTTTGCCGATCAAGGCGTCACGCTCGACGGCGGCCCGCCGCCGGTCAACGCCGAGCGCATCAGCGACCTCATGTTCGGTGCCACGGTCAATGCCTCCGAGCAGTGGAGCCTGGACCTGATCTCGCAGTACAACCCCAAGCGCCGCCAGTCGCAGCGCCTGGCACTGGCGAGCCGTTACCACCCCAGCCCCTACCGG
This sequence comes from Comamonadaceae bacterium, assembly GCA_027491035.1. Lineage (GTDB taxonomy): Bacteria > Pseudomonadota > Gammaproteobacteria > Burkholderiales > Burkholderiaceae_C > Polaromonas. The sequence continues at coordinate 31,941 of JAIXWZ010000065.1, forward strand.
GTGCTCACGTCGGCCTACCGGCTGCAGCGCCCGGTGACCACTGGCGACAGCGGCAGCGAGCAGCTCGATGTGGGCTGGCAGTGGCCGATCAACGACTTGTGGGGCGATCGCGGCCAGAATCTGGGCCCCGGCCGTGGCCAGGGCGGGCGGCGCTGGTACAGCGTCGGACGGCTCAATTACAGCGTCACCGATGGGCGCCTGGTCGACAGCCTTCTGGGTCTGGAATACGACGGCTGCTGCTGGATCGCCCGGGCGGTGCTGCAGCGCTCCTACAGTGGTGTAAGCCGGGCCAACACGCAGATCATGTTGCAATTGGAGCTCGTGGGCTTTTCCAGCATCGGCAACAATCCCCTGGGCACGCTCAAGAACAACATCCCCCGTTACCAGTACCTGCGCGATCAGGTCAGTCCACCGAGCCGCTTTTCCAACTATGACTGATACCTTTGTCCACCGCATCGGCCCGCTTGTCTTGGCCGCATGCCTCGGTGCAGCCGCAACGGCGGCTTGGGCGCAGAGCGCACCGTCGACGCGCGTGAGCGCCTCAGCGGGTCGATCGCTCGATTTCATCGTGGCTGTCGTCAACGCCGAGCCCATCACCAACCAGGATGTGAGCAACCGCAGCCGGCGCCTGCTGGCTCAGGGCGCGGCCCAGCAAGCCTCGCCCGAGCTGTCCCGCCAGGTCATGGAGAGCCTGATCGTCGAGCGCGCGCAGGTGCAGATGGCCGCCAGTGTGGGCATCCGCGTCGAAGACGCTGCGGTCGAGCAAGCTGTGGCCGACGTGGCGCGGCAAAACCAGATCAGTGTCGACGAGCTGACTCGGCGGCTGCAGGCCGATGGCGTGAGTCTGGAGCGCTACCGGCGTGACCTGCGCGATGAAATCGCCTTGATGCGGCTGCGTGAACGCGAAGTCGATTCGCGCGTGCGCATCAGCGAGCAGGAGATCGACCGCCACCTCAGCGAGCGCCAGGCGGCCGCTGCTGCAGCCGAGCCGACGCAGATTCATCTGGCCCAGATCTTGATCGCCGTGCCAGAGGACAGCACGCCTGAGCAGCTAAGCCAGTTGCAGGCCCGCGCCGAGCAGCTGCGCCGCAGCCTCGAGCAGGGCGCAGACTTTGCCGCGCTGGCCAAGCAGGTCTCCAACTCACCCGATGCTCAGACGGGCGGGCAGTTGGGCCTGCGCAGCCCCGACCGCTACCCGGCCCTGTTCGTGCAGGCCACGCAAGGTCAGCCGGTGGGCGCTGTGGTCGGCCCGGTGCGCAGCGGCGCCGGCTTGCATGTGCTCAAAGTGCTCGAGCGCAAACTGCCTGGCGATGAGCTCAGCACGGTGGTGCAGACGCGTGCGCGCCACATCCTGCTGCGGCCCAGCCCGCGGCTCAACGAGCAGGCGGCGCGCTCGCGCCTCAATGAGTTGCGCGCGCGCGTGCGCGCCGGCCAGTCCGACTTCGGCCAGCTCGCCCGCGAATTCAGCGAAGACGGCTCGGCCCGCACCGGGGGCGATCTCGGTTGGGCCAGCCCCGGCATGATGGTGCCCGAGTTCGAACAGGCCATGGACGCCTTGAATCCGGGCGAAATTTCCGAGCCGGTTATGTCGCGCTTCGGCATGCACCTCATTGAGGTGCTCGAGCGCCGCGAGGTGCCGCTGAGCGATAAGGAGCGCCGTGAACTGGCGCGCCGCGAAGTGCGCGAGCGCAAGACCGAAGAGGCTTTGCGAGCCTGGCTGCAGGATGTGCGCGGTCGCGCTTACATCGAATACCGCGAGCCGCCGCAATAGACAGGCCCGGGTCTTGAAGCACATTGCGCGCAAGCGCTTTGGCCAGCATTTTCTGGCCGACAGCGCCACCATCGAGGCCATCGTGCGAGCGATCGACCCCAGGCCCGGTCAGCCCATGCTCGAAATCGGCCCCGGCCTGGCGGCCCTGACCCAGCCTCTGGTCGAGCGCCTGGGGCGCCTGGCGGTGGTCGAGCTCGATCGCGATCTGGCCGCGCGTTTGCGCGGTCACGGCCTGCTTGAGGTCATCGAATCGGATGTGCTCAAGCTCGACTTTCGGGCCGTTGCCGATCGGCTCGCGCCGGCCCCCGCCCGCCTGCGCGTGGTCGGCAACCTGCCCTACAACATCTCCACGCCCATCTTGTTTCATTTGCTGCCGCTGGCCGAGCGCATTGAAGACCAGCACTTCATGCTGCAAAAGGAAGTCATCGACCGAATGGTGGCGGCGCCGGCAACCAGCGCCTACGGGCGCCTGAGTGTGATGCTGCAATGGCGCTACGACATGGAGTCGGTGCTGTTCGTGCCGCCCGATTGCTTTGACCCGCCGCCTCGGGTCGACAGTGCCGTCGTGCGCATGCGCCCGCTGGCCCAGCCGCCCGCACTCGATGCGGCGCTGCTGGGTCAATTGGTGCAGCTGGCCTTTAGTCAGCGGCGCAAGCTCTTGCGCCACAGCCTTGGCCGGTGGCTCGATGAGCGCGGCCTGGCCGGTCAGTTTGATGTGCAGCGCCGCGCCGAGGAGGTGGCGGTGGCCGAATATGTTGCGCTGGCGCGCAGCCTGTCGGCCCCGCCATGAAAAAAGCCCGTCAAAGGACGGGCTTTTTCAGGCTGCTCGGTGGTCTCAAGCAGCAGCAAGCCAATAACCGGCGTTGAACGGGCTGCTCATGCGCAGCGCCAGCGGCGAGATGTCCACCAGTTTGTCGGTGGGCATGACTTCGCCGCCTTCGTCGGTTGCTTGCTGGGCCTCGCTGGCCCGTTCCCCTTGGCCAATTTCCGGGGAACGGGCTACAGAAAAGAATAGAAACATCGAAACGGTATGTTCCGATCCGCCCAGTAATCGGCTGCATCGCGGAAGATGTCGAGCAGCTGCTCGCGCGCTTCCTTGTCAAATTTGACGTTGGCCGGAATGTGCTCGAGCACCACGATGAAGCCCGGCTGCTGCCCCGATTTGTGCACCAAATCGGTCATGCAGTCGTAGAGCGCGTCAAAGTTCTTGCCGAAATGCGAGGGGAAGGTGTACTGCGCCGCGATCATGTCCAGCACATCCTGCTTGCTCTGGGCCGAGGCCAGATTGGCATACAGGAAATGGTGGCCCAGCTCGGTGGCGGCCTCCTGCAAATCCTGCACCCGAAAAGCGCGGATGGACTGAACGATATTGGGTCTGACAGTACGAAGTGGCTTGTCCATCTTCGTGGTTCTTTCCATGAAAAACTCAGGTTGTAAAACGTCGAAACTTTGCTCGAATTGGCCGTGCCGGTCATTGAACGTCACTGGACGATGCGCCTGAAACTCGCGTAATGGTCCTCGGTGTAATAGCAGGCGTCCGGTGCGGTGACCTGCTTGCCACCACAGACGATACGGCGTGCCCCCCGATGGCTGACCCCTGGTGTTCTGACGGTGTATTCACGGTAGTAACCGCGCGGATGCAGGGGCAGTAAGCGCTCCCGATTGCCGAACACCGTGCCGTCCTTGTCATGCTTGAAGGGCCCCCCTTGGTAGATCAAAGTCAGCACTCGCTGACCTTGTACCGGCAGTTGGGCCACCGCAATCGTGGTTTCGGCAGGTTTTTCAGCGCTGCTTGGGCCTTTGGCCACCGAACCCATTGCTGGCACCAAAGCCAGCAGGACCGCAGCCAGGGCGTGTTTCCAGGTCCCGCCCGATTTGCAAAGCATGAAAAACCTTTTCTGAACCTCGGGGGTCAAACCGTGCCAATTTCCCCACTCACACGGGTTAACCCTAAACTTTCAGCGCGTAAGTGTGACGGATATGCGTAAAAAAAGCAAGGGCTAACCCGCATCAATCACTGCCTTCCTTGGGAAATGCACCCTTTGATGTGAGCGCCCGCTCTACAAAAACCCCTTGGTGTGTATGACTGATCCGCTCGTTGCCAGGACTGCTCAGCCCGTCATTGCGAGGCCGCAGGCCGTGGCAATCCATGTCTTCGAACAGCCGCCGATGGATCGCTTCGTTCCTCGCGATGACGCCGTGGGGGCGATGACGCCGTGGTGGCGATGACGCCGTGGGGGTGATGACGCCGTGGGGGTGATGGCGCTGCGGGGGCCTTCAGCGGCTGGCGTTGGCGTCCGCGACGGTCAGGGCGGTCATGTTCACGATACGGCGCACGGTGGTGCTGGCCGTCAGAATGTGCACCGGCTTGGCCGCGCCGAGCAGCACCGGCCCGATGGCAATATTGCCCCCGGCCGCCGTCTTGAGCAGGTTGTAGGAAATATTGGCCGCGTCGATATTGGGCAGGACCAGCAAATTGGCTTCGCCCGACAGGGTGCTGTGTGGCATCACGGTTTGGCGCGCCTTGGGGTCGAGCGCGATGTCGCCGTGCATTTCCCCGTCCACCTCCAGCCAGGGCGCGCGCTCGCGCAGCAGCTCCAGCGTGCGGCGCATCTTCAGGGCGCTGGGCTGATCGGATGAGCCGAAGTTCGAGTGCGACAGCAGCGCCGCCTTGGGCTTGATGCCAAAGCGCATCATCTCCTCGGCCGCCATGGTGGTGATCTCGCACAACTGCTCGGCGGTCGGGTCGTAGTTGACATGGGTGTCGAGCAAAAACACCTGGCGCCCGGGCAGCATCAGGCCGTTCATGCAGGCATAGGTGCTCACGCCCGCGCGCCGCCCCACCACTTGATCGATATGCTCGAGGTGAATCCGGGTGGTGCCCCAGGTGCCCACGATCAGCCCGTCGACGTCGCCTTTGTGCAGCAGCATGCTGCCGATCAGCGTGAGCCGCCGGCGCATCTCGATCTTGGCCATCTGCACGGTCACGCCGCGCCTCTCCATCATGCGGTGGTAGGTTTGCCAAAAGTCGCGGTAGCGCTCGTCTTGCTCGACATTGACGATGTCGTAGTCGCGCCCTTGGCGCAGCCGCAGACCAAACTTTTCAATGCGCTGGCCGATCACGGCGGGCCGCCCGATCAGGGTGGGGCGGGCCAGGCCCTCGTCGACCACGATCTGGCAGGCGCGCAGCACCCGCTCCTCTTCGCCTTCGGCATAGGCCACGCGTTTGCGGGTGGCCAGCTTGGCTGCCGCAAAAATGGGCTTCATCGTGGTGCCCGATGCATAGACAAAGCTTTGCAGGCGCTCGATGTAGGCCTCAAGATCGGCGATGGGGCGCTGCGCCACACCGCTTTGCGCCGCCGCCTGGGCCACGGCCGGTGCGATCTTCATCATCAGCCGCGGGTCAAAGGGCTTGGGGATCAGGTAGTCTGGGCCAAAAACCAGCTTTTCACCGGCATAGGCGGCGGCCACCACCTCGCTTTGCTCGGCCTGGGCCAGCTCGGCAATCGCGTGCACGGCGGCGATTTCCATCTCGAGCGTGATGGTTGAGGCGCCCGAGTCGAGCGCGCCGCGAAAGATGTAGGGAAAGCACAGGACGTTGTTGACCTGATTGGGGTAGTCGGTGCGGCCGGTGGCCATGATGGCGTCGTCGCGCACCGCTTTGACCTCCTCGGGCGTGATCTCCGGGTTCGGATTGGCCAGCGCGAAGATGATGGGCCGATCGGCCATCTTGCGCACCATCTCGCTTTTGAGCACGCCGCCGGCCGACAGGCCCAGGAAGACGTCGGCCCCATCGATCACCTCGGCCAGGCTGCGTGCCGAGGTGGCCTGCGCAAACTGCACCTTGTCCTCGTCCATCAACTCCGTTCGGCCCTCATAGACCACGCCAGCCAGGTCGGTCACGAAGATGTTTTCGCGCCGGATACCCAGATGCAGCAGCAGGTTCAGGCAGGCCAGCGCCGCCGCCCCTGCGCCCGATGTGACCAGCTTGACCTCGGCCGGCTGCTTGCCGGCGACCTTGAGTGCATTGATCAAGGCCGCGCCGACCGTGATGGCGGTGCCGTGCTGGTCGTCGTGGAACACCGGGATCTTCAGGCGCTTGCGCAATTCGCGCTCGACATAAAAGCAATCGGGCGCCTTGATGTCTTCCAGGTTGATGGCGCCGAAAGTGGGTTCGAGCGCCGCGATCACATCCACCAGGCGGGCTGGGTCCGACTCGTTGATTTCGATGTCGAACACGTCGACACCGGCAAACTTCTTGAACAGGACCGCCTTGCCCTCCATCACCGGCTTGGATGCCAGCGGCCCGATATTGCCCAGGCCCAGCACGGCCGTGCCGTTGGTGATGACGGCCACCAGATTGCCGCGGGCGGTGTACTTGAAGGCGTTGTTGGGGTCTTTGACGATCTCTTCGCACGGCGCGGCCACGCCGGGTGAGTAAGCCAGCGCCAGATCGCGCTGGTTGGTCAGCTGCTTGGTGGCGCTGATTGCCAGTTTGCCCGGCGTCGGTTGCTCGTGATAGATCAGCGCGGCGCGGCGCAGGCCCTCGCGTTTCTCGTTTTGGGCCTCGCCCGGTGTGGGTGGCATGGGGTCTCCTTGAGCGGTGTGCAGGCGCCCTTGTCGCGTGCAAGACAGGGCTTCATTGTAGGTGGCCACTGTGGGCCAAGCAGGGTGCGCGGGCACAGGCCTGGCGCACAACGGTTTTTACCTTTACGCAAAGATCGAGCCAATGCGCGGCGAGCCACCTCGCAGCTCGCGCGCCGCTCGCGGGTCAGCGCCTGACCCCGAGCAAGCCTTCGATCAGTTCGGGCTGGGCCTGCAACTGCTGCGCCGACGAGTGGTGCACCACGCTGCCGCGATCGAGCACCACGGCCTGGTCCGAGATGGCCAAGATGGCCTGCGGATGCTGCTCGACGATGATGGCGCTCAGGCCTTCTTGCCGCGTGATGCGGCTGATGGCGCGCAGCAGCTCTTCCACGATGATGGGCGCCAGTCCCTCCAGCGGCTCGTCAAGCAGCAGCAGCCGTGGGTTCAGGGCAAGAGCCCGACCGACGGCCAGCATCTGCTGCTCGCCACCTGACAGCTGCGTGCCCAGGTTGCCCTTGCGCTCGGCCAGGCGGGGAAACAGCGCGTAGACTGCTTGCGCCGTCCAGGGCCCGGGCCGCGCCACCGCCGTGAGGTTTTCGTGCACCGTCAGGGACTTGAAGATGTTGCGCTCCTGGGGCACCCATCCGATGCCGCAGGCGGCGCGCTCGAAGGACGGCAGACGCGACAAGTCGACGCTGCGCTGGCCCAGGTTGAACTGCAGAGTGCCGCCATGCTGGCGCGTGGCGCCAGCCACGGTGTTGATCAGTGTGGTCTTGCCGGTGCCGTTGCGCCCAAGCAGGGCCAGGGTCTGGCCCTGGTCGAGAGTGAAGTCCACGCCCTGCAGCACCACCGCCTCGCCGTAACCGGCCCGCAGACCTTGCACGCGCAGCAGTTCAGCCATGGCTGGCCTCCGCGCCGTGGCCCAGATAGACCGCCTTGACCCGCTCGTCGCGCGCGATGTCTTCGGGCAGGCCTTCGGTGAGCACGCCGCCGTTGACCATCACGGTCATGTACTGGGCAAAGCTGAACACCAGGTCCATGTCGTGCTCGATCAGCAGCACCGACACATCGGCCGGCAAGGCCGCCACCGTCTGCAGCAATTGCTCGCGCTCGCCGGTGGGCACGCCCGCCACGGGTTCGTCGAGCAGCAGGACGCGCGGCTGGCAGGCCAGCGCGATCGCGATTTCGAGCAGGCGCCGCTTGCCGTAGGGCAGCACCCGGGTGGTCTGGTCCATCACGTCGGTCAGGTGAAAGCGCTCGAGCAGCTCCTCGCAGCGCTGCATCACGGCCGCGCTCTGGCCCAGTCTTTGCCACCAGCGCGCACCGAGCCCCTGCTGGCGCGAGACGGTCAGTGCCAGCGTCTGCATGGGCGTCAGGCTGTCAAACAGCTGATTGATCTGGAAGGTGCGCACCATGCCGCGCTGCACCCGCTCGTGGGGCGCCAGCTCGGTGATGTCTTGTCCGTCGAGCAAGATGCGCCCTTCGGTGGGCGGCAGCACACCCGTGAGCAGGTTGATCAGGGTCGTTTTGCCCGCGCCGTTGGGCCCAATGAGCGCGTGCCTGGCCCCTTGCTTGAGCTCAAGGCTCACCTGGTCGGTGGCCGTGATACCGCCAAAGCGCTTGACCAGCGCGCGCGTCTGCAGCACGGCCGTTGGGCCAGCGCCCGTCTTGCTTGCCGCGCTCATCGGCGGTCCCCCGCTGTGCGCCACCATGACCGTGGGCTGACCAGCCGCTCGCGCCCCACCAGCACCAGCACCACCAGGAACAGGCCGAGCCAGAACGTCCAGTACTGCGGTGTGATGCTCGACAGCACGTCTTGCAGCACCTTGAAGACCACGGCGCCGAAGATGCCCCCGTAGAGCCAGCCGGTGCCGCCAATGACCAGCATCAGCAGCACATCGGCCGAGCGGTGGATGTCAAACAGATCGAGCGAGGCAAAGCCGGTGGTCTGCGTCATCAGCACACCGGCCGTGCCGGCGATGGCGGCCGCCAGCGTGTAGACCGAGGCCAGGTGCCAGGCCACCGGGATGCCGATGGACTGCGCGCGCAGCCGGTTGTCGCGGATGGCCATGAGGGTGGCGCCGTAGGGCGAGTGCACCACCCGCCGCAGCAGCCAAAACGCCAGCAGCAGCACGCTCAGCGAGTACAGCGCCGCGGTGCGCCCGTACAGGTCGAACTCGAAGCGGCCCAGCAGCGGGGCCATGGTCACGCCTTGCAGGCCGTCGGCACCGCCCGTGAGCCAATCGAGCTTGTTGGCCAGCTCATACAAGATGAGCGCAAAGCCCAGCGTGACCATCAGCCGCGTCAGGTCGTTGCCGCGCAAGATGGTCAGCGACATCACCGCACCGGCCAGCGCCGAGACCACCGTGCCGGCGACCAGCCCGGTCAGCGGGTCGCCCGTCAGGTGCTTGGCCAGCAAGCCGGCCGCGTAGCCGCCCAGCCCGAAGAAGGCGGCATGGCCAAGCGAGACGATGCCGGTGTAGCCCAGGATCAGGTCCAGCGAGATCGCAAACAAGGCCACGATGGCGATCTCGTTGATGATCAGGGCCTGCCCCGGAAAAATCAGCGGCGACAGCAGCAGCAGCGGCCACAGCAACCCCTCCCAAGCGCGCACCCGGCTGCTGGCCAGCAAAGTAGAAGACACCTGCACCTTACTTGCCCCCTTGCCGCACGAACAGGCCCTGAGGCCGCCAAACCAGGATCACGATCATCAAGGTGTAGACGATAAAGGCGCCCAGCTTGGGGATGTAGTACTTGCCCGCCACGTCGGCAATGCCCAGCAGCAAGGCGGCCAGCAAGGGCCCGCTGATTGAGCTGGTCCCGCCGACGGCCACCACGATCAGAAAATAGACCATGAACTTGAGCGGGAAGTTCGGATCGAGCCCGAGCACCTCGGCCCCCAGCGCGCCGCCCAGGCCGGCCAAGCCCGAACCGACGGCAAAGGTGGTCAGGAAGACGCGGTTGACGTTGATGCCCAGGCCGGCGGCCACGCGCTGATCGTCCACCGAGGCGCGCAGCCGGCTGCCAAAGCGCGTGCGCGAGAGAATGAGCTGCAGCACCAGGGTCAGCACCAGGCACACCGCAATGATGAACAGGCGGTAGTGGCCCATGCCCAGCTGCCAGGCGCCGCTGCCCAGCTCGGTGCGGCCCTTGAGCCAGGCGGGCAGTTGCAGGATCTGCTGGGACGAGCCGATGAAGTAGTCGACCGCGGCGATCGCCATGAAGACCAGGCCGATCGAAAACAGCACCTGATCGAGGTGCGGCCGGTGGTAGAGCGGGCGGTACAGCGTGCGCTCGAGCACGGCGCCGAGCAGGGCGGCACCGAAGAAGGCCGCCGGCAGCGCCAGCAGGAAGGGCAGGCCCAGGCGCTGCATCAGCAGCACCGTGATGTAGCCGCCAACCATGGCAAACGCGCCGTGGGCCAGGTTGATGAAATTCATCAGCCCCATGGTCACCGACAGCCCCACGGCCAAGATGAACAGCAGCATGCCGTAGGCGATGCCGTCAAACAAGAGGGTCAGCATGGCCCCGCCCGTGTTGGGACAGCCGTGTCCATCAGGCCCCCCGCTTTCGGATCAGCCGCACGCCGGGCATGCGCTCGAGCTGGCGGCTGCTGGTGGCCTGGCGCAAATTGCGCTGCGCCAGCCGGGAGTGTTCGCACATGATGGCCTGCGCCCGGGCGCCTTCGCCTTGCGCGATCGCTTCGAGCACCTGGCGGTGCTGGTCCTGCGCGACGATGAGCATGTCGCGCGCATGGCCCGAGTTGGCCTGGGCCACGACAAAGCCCGAGGGTGAAGCAAAGGGCAGCCGGGCCACGCGCTCGAGCTCTTTGGCGATCACCGGGCTGCCGGCCATCTCGCACAGCAGGCCATGAAAACGCTCGTTCAGGCGCACGTAGCGCGAAAAAGACTCGTCGTCGAGCGCCGGCTGTGCCAGCACCTGGTCGATCTCATCGAGGCACAGGCGCGATTCAGCCAGCACCACCTGCGCGGCGCCGCGCTCGGCCGCCAATCGCGCGAGCAAGCCTTCGAGGGTGCCGCGCAGCTCGATGGCATCGGAGATGTCGCGCTCTGAAAAGGTGCGCACCGTGTAGCCGCCGCCGGGCAGGGGCTCGAGCAGGCCCTCTTGCTCCAGTCGCATCAGGGCCGCCCGGATGGGCGTGCGCGACACCCCCAGGCGCTCGGCCAGGGCCACCTCGGCAATGCGGCTGGCCGCGGGCAGCTCACCGGCCAGCACCATTTCGCGCAGGGCCAGCAAGGCCTTGACCGCCTGGGAGCCGGCCGGCTCGGCTTCTTTGTCCCGTTTCAGACCGTCGATGGCGGAGCTCATGTATCCAATGTAGCAGATTAAGAGCTGGGAACAGGCGGCCCAAGCCTTGATTCATCGTCAAAACCTGGCATATGCATCCAGGCTGTATACATTAAGTATCCCATCGGACATAATGAAAGCCTGTTCCCCTGGAGATGGCCCCATGTTCCCCCAAAACGCCTGGTATGTGGCTTGCTCGCCCGATGAGATCGAGGCCAAGCCGCTGGGCCGCACGGTTTGCGGCCAGCCCATCGTGTTCTACCGCTCAGCCGGTGGCCAGGTCGCTGCGCTGGAAGATTTTTGTCCGCACCGCGGCGCGGCGCTGTCCTTGGGTCGGGTGTGCGAGGGCCAGCTGGTCTGCGGCTACCACGGCTTGGTCATGGGCTGCGACGGCAAGACGGTGTCCATGCCGGGCCAGCGCGTGGGCGCCTTCCCGGCCATTCGTGCCTACCCGGTGATCGAGCGCCACGGCTTTGTCTGGGTCTGGCCCGGGGACCCGGCGCGCGCCGATGCCGCCTTGCTGCCGGCCCTGGGCTGGGCCGACAACCCGCAATGGGCCTATGGCGGCGGGCTCTACCACGTCCAATGCGACTACCGCCTGATGATCGACAACCTCATGGACCTGACCCATGAGACCTATGTGCACGCCGACAGCATCGGGCAAAAGGAAATCGACGAGGCACCGGTGAGCACCCGAGCGGTGGGCGAGGAGGTCGTGACCAGCCGCTTCATGGACGGCGTGATGGCGCCGCCGTTTTGGCAGGCCAATTTGCGCGCCCACGGCCTGCCGGCAGACCAGCCGGTCGACCGCTGGCAGATCTGCCGCTTCAGCCCGCCCAGCCACGTGATGATCGAAGTCGGCGTGGCGCTGGCCGGCCGCGGCGGCCATCAGGCCGCGCCCGAGCACAAGGTCTCGAGCGTGGTCGTCGACTTCATCACGCCCGAAACCGACACCACCATGTGGTACTTCTGGGGCATGGCCCGCAGCTTTCGCGTTGGCGACGCCGCCCTGACGGCGCAGATCCGCGAAGGCCAGGGCCGGGTGTTTGCCCAAGACACTGCGGTGCTCGAGGCGCAGCAACGCAACCTGGCCCTGCATCCCCAGCGCAAGCTGCTCAAGCTCAATATTGATGCCGGCGGCGTCCAGGCGCGGCGCATCATCGATCGGCTGATTGCGCAGGAGCAGCCCCAACCCAGAATCCAGCCCCACCTTCAACCCTTGGCCCAGCAGCCGCAGGCCGCTTGAGCCGACCCGCTGCCGCTCGCCCCCAGCCCCCCCGCCCGCCTGCGCTACGATCCGCGCATTGTTAAAACATAGGAGACCCCCATGACGGTTCAACTTCCCGCCCGCTACGACCACGTGGGCAGCTTTTTGCGTCCGGCTTACCTGCTGGAGGCGCGCGACCAAAAGGCCAAGGGCCAGATCACGGCCGAACAGCTGCGCGCGGTGGAAGACCGGGCGATTGCCGAGATCGTGAAATTCCAGCAAGACGTGGGCTTGAAGTCCATCACCGATGGAGAGTTTCGCCGCACCTACTTCCACATCGATTTTCTCGAGCAGCTCGGCGGCGTGGTCACTGACATTCCGCTGTCGGTGCTGCAGCCCGATGGCACGACGCACCTGGCCCCGCCGGTGATCCGCGTCACCGACAAGGTCACCCACACCAAGAACATTCAGCTCGCCGACTTCGAATACCTCAAGAGCCAGGTGGCCGCCGGCTACACGCCCAAAGTCACGATCCCGTCGCCCACCATGCTGCACTTTCGCGGCGGGCGCGCTGGCATCAGCCGCCAGGCCTACCCCGAGCTCGACCCGGTGTTTTACGACGATGTGGCCCAGGCCTATGGCGACGAGTTGCGCAGTCTGGCCGCCGCTGGCTGCACCTATGTGCAGATGGACGACACCAACTTGGCCTACCTGTGCGACGAGAAGATGCGCGAGGCGGCCCGCCAGCGCGGCGATGACCCCAACGAGCTGCCGCACCGCTATGCCCAGTTCATCAACAAGGTGGTGGCGCAAAAGCCTGCCGGCATGACGCTGGCCATGCATTTGTGCCGCGGCAATTTCAAGAGCACCCACGCCGCCGCCGGCAACTACGAGCCGGTGGCCGAGGCGCTGCTCTCAGAGATGGACATCGACGCCTACTTTCTTGAGTACGACGACGACCGCAGCGGCGACTTCCGCCCGCTGCGCTACCTGGCCAAGGGCAAGATCGTGGTGCTCGGTTTGGTGACCACCAAATTTGGCGACATGGAAACCAAAGATGCGCTCAAGCGGCGCATCGACGAGGCCGCCAAGTACGCGCCCATGGAGCAACTGGCGCTGTCGCCGCAGTGCGGTTTTTCCAGCACCGTGCACGGCAACAACATCGCCGTGCAGGCCCAGCGCGACAAGCTGCGCCTGGTGATCGAGACCGCACAAGAGGTTTGGGGCCAGGCCTGAGGATCAAGGCGGGGCCTCTCGAGCGGGTTTGCGCGCGCCGCCGCCCGCAACAAGAGCCCCAGCCTCCTCCAGCCACCACTGCAAGGCCGCGTCGTAGCCCTCCCAGACGCAGCCATTGCAGCCGCGACCACAGCAGGTGCTGGGCTCAGCCGGTGGCGCTCTGAAGGGCTGGCCAGCGCCTTGCAGTTGCGCCTCAAGCGCCGCGATGCGCTGGCGCACCGCATGCCGGCTGCTGCCCTGCACCGCGTGACCCTAACGGCTCGCTGGCTCGACTCAGAGCGTGAAGATCTTGCCCGGGTTCATGATGTTCTTCGGGTCGAGCGCGCGTTTGATGGTGCGCATCATCTCGACGGCCGCGTTTCCCGCCTCGCTGACCAAAAAGTCGATCTTGTGCAGGCCCACGCCGTGCTCGCCGGTGCAGGTGCCCTCCAGGGCCAGCGCCCGGGTCACCAGCTTGTGGTTGAGCGCCTCGGCGATTTCGCGCTCGCGCGGCACTTTGGGGTCGAGCAAGTAGCCAAAGTGAAAATTGCCGTCGCCCACATGGCCCACCAGGAAATAGGGGATGCCGCTTTCGTCGGCCTCCTTGACCGAGTCGAGCAGGCAGTCGGCCAGCCGGCTGATCGGCACGCAGGTGTCGGTGCTGATGGCGCGGCAGCCCGGCCGGCTCTGGATGGCGGCAAAGTAGGCGTTGTGACGCGCGGTCCACAGTCGGGTGCGCTCCTCGGGCGTCACCGCCCATTCGAAGGCCTTGCCGCCGTACTGGCTGGCAATGTCTTGCACCGTCTCGGCCTGCTCCTTGACGCCGGCGGGCGAGCCGTGAAACTCCATCAGCAGCATGGGCTCTTCACGCAGGCCCAGTTTGCTGTGGGCGTTGACCATGCGCACGCTGTTGTGGTCGATGAGCTCGACCCGGGCAATCGGCACGCCCAGCTGGATCACCTCAATGGTGGTGCGCACCGCCGCCTCGATGCTCGGAAACGAGCAGATGGCGGCGCTGATCGCCTCGGGCAGCGGGTAAATGCGCAGCGTGATCTCGGTGATCACCCCCAGCGTGCCTTCGCTGCCCACCATCAGACGCGTCAGATCGTAGCCGGCCGAAGACTTTCTGGCCCGCGTGCCGGTGCGTATGGCCTGACCATCGGCGGTGACGACTTCTAGCGCGAGCACGTTTTCGCGCATGGTGCCGTAGCGCACCGCGTTGGTCCCGCTGGCGCGGGTGGCGCTCATGCCGCCGATGGTGGCATCGGCGCCCGGATCGATCGGGAAAAACAGGCCGGTGCTCTTGAGCTCCTCGTTGAGCTGCTTGCGCGTCACGCCCGCCTGCACCGTGACGGTCAGGTCTTCGGCGTGGATGTTCAGCACTTTGTTCATGCGACCCAGGTCGATGCTGATGCCCCCTTGCACGGCCAGCAGATGCCCTTCGAGCGAGGAGCCTACGCCAAAGGGAATGACCGGCACCTCGTAGCGCGCCGCCAGCTTGACGGCATCGGCGACATCGGCCGTGCTCTGTGCAAACACCACGGCTGCCGGTGGCGGGGATTCAAAAGACGATTCGTCGCGCCCGTGCTGCTCGCGCACGGCCATCGCCGTCGAGCAGTTGGCGCCAAATCGCTCCTTGAGCGCCTCGATCAGCGCCGCTGGCACGGGGCGTTGGTCAATTTGGGGCACCAGGTGGCTGGGCAGGGGAGCATTCATGGCGGCAATCTCCGGGTGGGTCGGGTGGCGCCACGCGGTTGAGCAGGCCGATGGCGAGCGGCTTGCGCGTGGCGCGGCGATTGAGTGGCTCTAAGTTTATGCCAGTGCCCCGCCTGTCCCCTGCCTGCCGGGCCGGCGCCTGGGCGGGTGCAGCCGATAATCACAGCCCACAGCAGGAGCGCACCGCATGTCCAATCGACTCACCCAAATTGCCACCCGCACCGGAGACAACGGCACGACCGGGCTGGGTGACAACACCCGGGTGAGCAAAGACAGCCTGCGGGTGCATGCCATGGGCGATGTGGACGAGCTCAATTCGCACATTGGCTTGCTGCTGTGCGAGGACATGCCCGGCCGCGTGCGCGAGCTGCTCGTGGAGGTGCAGCACCAGCTGTTCAATTTGGGCGGCGAGCTGTCCATTCCCGGCTTTGAGCTCTTGCAGGAGGCGGCCATCGCCCGCCTCGATGCCGAGCTTGAGCACCACAACGCGCAGCTGCCGCGCTTGCAGGAGTTCATCTTGCCCGCCGGCACCCGCGCCGCCTCGCTGGCCCATGTCTGCCGCACTGTGGCCCGCCGCGCCGAGCGCGCGGTGGTCGCACTCGGCGCGGCCGAGGCCTTGCGGGAAGCGCCGCGCCAGTACCTCAACCGCCTCAGTGACCTGCTGTTTGTGCTGGCGCGCGTGCTCAACCGCATGAACGGCGGCGACGACGTGTACTGGAAGAGCAAGCGCCTCCAGCAGGACTGACGTCGGGCCGACTCAGCTGGCCGGGCGCTCGGGCGCGAGCACGGCCATGGTCAGGCGCGAGGTGCAGCTCAAGCGGCCCTGGTCGTCGCGCAGCTCGATTTGCCAGACCTGGGTGGTGCGGCCCAGATGCACGGGCCGCGCAGTGGCGGTGACCCAGCCCTCTTGCACGCCCCGCAGGTGGTTGGCATTGACTTCCAGGCCCACCACCCGGGTGCCCAGCGGCACCGAAAACGCCGCGCCGCAGGAGCCCAGCGTTTCGGCCAGCACCACCGACACCCCGCCGTGGAGCAGGCCGTAGGGCTGGCAGGTCTGCCGGTTCACCGGCACCCGCGCCACCAGGTAATCGTCGCCCACCTCGGTAAATTCAATGCCCAGATGGCTGACGGCGGTGTTGGCGCCCGTCGCTTGCAAGGCAGCCAGTGAGATGTCCTGTTTCCAGATGCGCATGGTGGGCGGTGGTTATGGGGCTGAAGGGGGCCGAGGGGGGTCGAGGGGGGCCGAGGGAGGTCAAGAGGATCAAACGCGCGGTCTCGATGAGCCCGCCGTGGCCTCGACTATATCGGGGCGCTTGACGGCGTGGGGCCGCGCTGGACTGTTCAGCATCGGTCCAGTCTGACGGCGGCGCGTGCCTTGGGCCGACGGGCAGGCGCGGCCTTGCGGGCCGCCGCCGGCCCCTGGCAGGCGCGATGCTCTGCGGCATGACACAGATCCTCACGGCTGGCGCAGCAGACCCGGCACGGTCGCATGGGTCCGCTTCTGGGATCAGGCGCGTGATCGTCGGCTTGCTGCTCGCCTTGGGCCTGCTCGCTGCCGGCTGGGCGGCTTGGGCGTGGTGGCGCGGTCCGGCGGTGCCGGTCGATGCGGTCAGGCGCCAGGCCATTGTTGAATCGGTCGTGGCCACCGGCCGGCTGCAGGCTCCGGCGCGCATCGAGATCGGCGCCGAGGTGGCCGGCACGGTCGATCGGGTCAGCGTGCGCGAGGGCGAGCAGGTCCAGGCCGGGCAGGTGCTGCTGACGCTGGTCGACGCTGAGGCCCGCTCGGCGCTGACGCAGGCGCTGGCCGTCCAGGCCGAGGCGGCCGCCCGCCTCGCGCAGCAGGAAAGCCTGAGCGCGCCCGTGGCCCAGCAAGCCGTGCTGCAGGCGCAGGCCGCTTGGTGGGCGGCTCAACGCGACCATGGCCGGGTGCAGGAGCTGGTCAGCCAAGGTTTTTATTCCCCCCAGCGTCTGGACGAAGCCCAACGCGCGCTCGATGTGGCCGCCAGTGCCCTGACATCGGCCCAGCTCAACGCCCAGGCCCATCAGAGCCAGGGTGTTGAGCCCGCCCTGGCGCGGGCGCGCCTGGCCCAGGCGCAGGCCAGCGCCCGCATGGCGCAGGCCCGGCTGGCACGCCTGCTCATCCGCAGCCCCGTGGCGGGCCGTGTGCTGAGCCGGCAGGTCGAACCGGGCGCCATGGCCCAGCCCGGTCGCGCCCTGCTGGTGCTGGCCGAGGCGGGCGAGCTGCACATCGATGTGAGCATCGACGAGCGCCATTTGCACCTGCTGCGACTGGACATGCCCGCTGCGGTGGTGGCCGACGCCTATCCGCAGCAGCCTTTTGAGGCCCGCCTGTGCCAAATTGCGCCAGCGGTCGACCCCGACCGCGGCGCCGTCACCGTGCGGCTGTGCCTGTCGGGCGCGCCGCCTTTTCTCAAACCGGACATGACGGTCTCGGCCGAGCTCGTGGGGGGGCGCCAGTCATCGGCGCTGGTGCTGCCGACGCCGCTGGTGCGCGATGCCGACAAGGCGCAGCCCTGGGTGCTGGTGCTGCGCCAGTCCCATGCGGTCAAGGTGCCGGTGCAGCTGGGCCTGCGCGGCGTCGGTCACAGCCAGATCACCCAGGGCCTCCAAGAGGGCGATTGGGTGATCGCGCCGACCTACAGCGTCTTGCCAGGCGATCGGGTGCGCGCAGGTGTGCCGCAAGCAGCCGTCGCCGGTATGGACGTGCCGTCCTTTGTGCGTTAACCCGCGCCCAGCCGATGCCCCAACCCGAGCCCGTCCAGCCCCCGCCGCCGAAGGCGCGGCCTGGGTCGGCGATACCCCGATGAGGGGCGCGCGGCCGGCGCTTGGCCGATGGGCGCGCGTGCTGCCGCTCAAGTGGCTGCTGGCCCTGCGTTTTCTGCGCGAGGGCCGGGTGCAAAGCAGCCTGGTGCTGGCAGGGGTGACCGCGGGCGTGGCCGTCACCGTGTTCTTGACCCAGCTTATTGCGCAGCTGCAAAACACCATCGTCGAGCGCGTCATGGGCTCGCAGGCGCATGTGGTGATGGCGCCCTTGCAGGAGCAGCTGCTGCGCCTGCCGCCCGATCAAGCCGATCAAGCCAATGAAGCCGTTGCCGCGCAGCTGCAGCCGCGGCTGCAGCGCCAGCGCGCGGTCGATCAGTGGGAACGCATGGCCGATCTGGCGGCGGCAACGCCGGGGGTGCTGGCGGTCTCGCCCGTGGCCAGCGGCCCGGCGCTGGCCACCCGTGGCGCTGCGTTTCAAAGCGTGACGCTCTTGGGCGTGCGGCCACAGGACTACCGGCGCGTGGTGCGCATGGACGCCTACATGACGGCAGGCCGTTTCGAGATTGCGGGCCAGCAGGCCCTGATCGGCCGCGAGTTGGCCGACGACCTGGGCCTGCAAGTGGGCGACAAGCTGCGCGTGAGCACGGGCGTGCGCAGCGAGGTGCTGACTGTGGCCGGCTTGTTTGACACGGGCAGCCGCGAGATCAACCGCCGGCGCGTGTTCATCACCTTGCGGCTGGCGCAGACCCTGCTCGATCTGCCCGGCAGCGTCTCGGTCATCGACCTGAGCGTGGCCGACCTGTTTGGTGCCGATGCGGTGGCCGACCGGCTGCGCGCGCAGACCGGCCTGCGCGTGGACAGCTGGATGCAGACCAACGCCGGCTTGCTCAACGCCTTGTCCAATCAGACGATCTCCAACAACCTGATCCGCGGCTTTGTGGTGGCCATTGTGGCGCTGGGCATATCGAGCGTGCTGGTGGTCAGCGTGGTGCAAAAGCAGCGCGAGATCGGTATCTTGCGCGCCATGGGCGCGAGCCGGCGCGACATCATGGGTGTGTTCTTGCTGCAAGGCGCCCTCATGGGTCTGATCGGATCGACCTTGGGCGCTGGGCTGGCCTATGGGCTGCTGGTGCTGTTCTCGCACATCTTCAAGAGCCCCGACGGCAGCGCCATGTACATCGCCGAGCTCGATCTGGCTCTGGTGCTGTCGGCCAGTGCGCTGGCTTGCGTCATTGGCCTGTTATCGGCATACATGCCGGCGCGACGCGCTGCGCGCATGGACCCGGTGCAGGCGATCCGGGCATGAGCCCCGCCTTGGCCCCCGTCCTGGAGCTTTGCGACATCCGCAAGAGCTACGACGTGGGCACGGCGGTCGAGCACGAGGTGCTCCATGGCATCAGCCTGAGCCTGGAGCCGGCGCAATTTGTGGCCCTGCAAGGCCCGTCGGGATCGGGCAAGAGCACCTTGCTCAACATCATTGGCCTGCTCGAGCCGGCCACCGGCGGACGCATGAGCCTGGCCGGACAGGACACCGGCGCCCTCAATGATGCGCAGCTGACCGAGCTGCGCGGCGCGGCCATCGGCTTTGTCTTTCAGTTCCACCACCTGCTGCCGGCCTTTACCGCGCTGGAAAACGTGCTGATGCCGCTGATGATTGCGCACGGCACGGTGCAGCCGGCCGACGAGGCGCTCGCGCGCGAGCTGCTGGCCAGCGTCGGCTTGAGCCAGGCCCTGGCCCAGCGGCCTGGCGAGCTGTCGGGGGGCATGCAGCAGCGCGTCGCGCTGGCCCGCGCGCTGGCCCGTCGTCCGCGCCTGATCCTGGCCGACGAACCCACTGGCAACCTCGATCGCGCCAGTGCCGACGAAGTGTTTGCGCTGCTGCGCCGATTCAACCGTGAGCATGGCAGCGCCTGCCTGATCGTCACCCACGATGCCAGCCTGGCCAGCCGCTGCGATCGGCGCATCGAGCTGGTCGATGGCCATCTGCTGGCCCCGCCCAGCCTGGCTCAGGCCTGACCGGTCAAACGGGCGTAGTCCTGGCGCGTCGCGGGGTCGACCGAGTCGAGCACCTTGCGGTAAGCGCTCTGATGGCGGGCCAGCAGGCGTGCGCCGGCCACGGCCTGCGATTTGCAGAACCAGTGGCAGCTGTGCTGCATCAGCAAAATTTCGGCAAGCAAGGTGTAGGCCTTGGCCGAAGCCGATGGGGCCTGGGCGGGCTGCGCCGCCTGCGACAAGGCCCGCGCATGCAGCTGCACCAAGGCGCGCATGTCGATGCTCGAGCGCTCCAGCCAGGCCGCGGGCCCGCCCGCCTGCTCGAGCAGCCAGGCCAGCGGCCAGGGCAGCTTGACGATGCGGGTGCGCTCGGCTGGCAGCCGTGCAAAGTCGGCGGCAAACTGTGCGAACTGCTCGGCCAGGCGGCGCTCGGACGGCTCGAGCACCGTCCAGATGGCTTGCCGGCGCTGCCCGTCGCTTTCGCCGAGCGCGCGCAAATAGCCCTCGCTGAGCGTCTGCATCAGCGCTTCGATGTCGTAGGGCCGCAAATGCGCCGCCAGCAGCGCGATGCGGCCGCGCTCGCGCCGCGATTTGAGCGACCACACCAGCACGGCCAGCAACAGGGCAACTACAAAGAGGTCCATGGGTTTCGTTTCGTGTGCGGGCCGCAAGAAGGCTCAGGCCGGCCGACGGTTCATCAGCGCCATGCCCAGCGCCACCGCCGCGATCGCCGCCAGCACGCCGGGCGTGACCGCCTCACCGAGCCACAAGGACCCGCCCATCAGGGTAAACAGCGGCGTGAAGAAGGAAAAGCTCGACACCCGCGTGGCCGGGTAACGGCCGAGCAGCCACATCCAGGCCAGAAAGCTCAGAAAGCCGCCCACCGAGGCCTGCAGCGCCACCGAGGCCCAGGCCACTGCGCTGTAGCCGAGCTGCCAGCGCTCGCCCAAGGCCAAGGACAGCCAGGGCAAGAGGGCTGCGCTCACGCCGACCTGGTAGAGCAGCAGCTTTTCGGCGCCGATGCGCGTCAGGCCACAGCTGCGAATCACCACCGTGGTCAGCCCCCAGAACAGGCCGGCCGCCAGCCCGAGCAAATCGCCCACCAGTGTTGGCCCTTGGGTGTGCAGCAGGCCTTCGCGCAGGGCAAAAGCGACGGCGCCAAAGGCCAGCAGCAGCCCCGCCCATTGCGGCCCGCGCAAGCGCTCTTCACGGATCCACAGCGGCACCAGCAGCGCCACCCAAAAGGGCGAGGTGTAGAGAAACACCGTCAGCCGCGACGAGCTGGTGTATTGCATGCCGATGTAAATGCAGGAGAACTCGGCGGCAAAGAGCAGGCCTGCGAGCAAGCCGGCCCGCTCGCTGCCATCGCGCACCCACAGGGCGATGCCGCGCCAGCGGCACCACAGCACGAGCAGCAAGGTGGCACCGGCCAGCCGCAGCCAGGCCTGAAACACCGGTGGCATCTGCGCCAGCGTGAACTTGATCAGAACCTGCTGCAGGCCCCAAGCCAGGCAGCAGGTCAGCAAGATCGCCATGGCCAGCGCATCGAGCCGGTCCTTGCGCTGCGCAGGCAAGCCGCTCATGGCTTCAAGGCGAGCCGGTCAAGCCGGTGTGAAAGCGGCTGGCGTGGTAGACCAGGGGCGCGCGCGCCCCGTCGCTCGTGCAGCGCGTGACCTGGGCGATAAAGACCACATGGTCGCCTGCGGCGTGCTGGGTCAGGCCTTGGCACTCAAACACGGCGGCGCAGCCGGCCAGCAGCGGCGCCCCGCCGCCGCTCCAGCCGTGCGCCAGATCCAGCCAGCGCCGCTCGCGCGGGCCAGCAAAGCGCTCGGCCAGGGCCTGTTGGTCGGCGCCCAGCACATGGATCACCTGGTGTGAGGCGGCTGCAAAGACTGCCATCGAACTCGAACTGCGGCCCAGGCTCCACAGCACCAGGGGCGGCTCGAGCGAGACCGAGCTAAAGGAGTTGACCGTCAGCCCCGCCCGCTGTCCATCGGGGCCGCAGGCCGTCACCACCGTCACGCCGGTGGCAAAGTGGCCCAGGGCCTGTCGAAACTGTGCGCTGGAAAATTCGGTGGCCGCTACATCGGCATTGGGTGTGGCAAGGGTCATGGCATCGCTGGGGTGTGCCCGAGGGCGCGGCATGGGCGCCGCGTGGCGTTTGGCGCGCGGGCCGCTGCCCGCCGCAAGGCAGCGCTCATTGTCCCCGATCCTGCCGACCACCCCTGCGCAGGGGCGCCAGGCCCTTGCCTCAGCCCGCCTCGGTGGGCGCTGCGACCGTGACGCCGATCACCCGGTGGCGCTCGATGGCCGCTGCAACCGCGCCGCCCGAGCGCATGCGCTCGGCAAAATCGGCGAGGTAGGTTGGCGCCGCGCTCAGGCGCCTTGAGCAGCCGATGGCCTGCCGCACGCTGGTAAAGCCGCCGGGCAAGACGGTGCTGCCTGGCAGCTTGGCCTGATCGGCGATCAGGCGGGTGCGCAGCCCCGACAGGGCCTCCAGACCCTGGGTGGCGAAGGCCTCAAAGGACTCGTCGATGGTGCCGGTGAGCACCAGCTCGGCGTGCACCAGTGTGCGCTGCAGGTAGAGCGTGTAGGCGCCGCTGGCCATGGCGGCAATGCGCACGCCCGGCCGGTCGACGTGTTCAACCGCCACCAGCGGCGAGCCGGCCGGCACCAGGTAGCTGGCCTGAATTTCCAGATAGGCGGGCGAAAACGCCACGGTCTTGGCCCGCGCCGGCTCGTCGGCCATGAAGGCCACGTCCCACTGGTCCTGATCGACCGCATCGCCCAGCAGGCCTGGCGATGCATAGGGCACGAACTGCAGGTCCACGCCCAGCTCGCTGGCCAGCGCCTGCGCCAGATCGGGCACGATGCCCTGGTGCACACCCGGCGGTGTGCCGCGGTTGATCAAGAGGAAGTTCGACAGGTTCAGACCCACGCGCAGCGTGCCGCGGGCGGCCAGCTCCAGGCGGGCGCGATCGATACCGGTTTGCATTTTTTGTCCTCCTCAACCGTCTTATGAGAGGCCTCGATTGTGGAACTAAATTTGTGGGACTAAATTTAACGTTTCTCTGGCCGCAGGGTCGATAAGATGGCCGATCGCGTGCGGCTGACCTGTGACCCGGTGTCGGCCGCTGCAAGCGATCCCTGGCCATCCGCCGGGCTGACAGCTTGTCTGAGGAGACTTCACATGAACAGCTTTGATCCGGACGCCCTGGAGTGTCTGGCCGCCATCGTCGAAGAGGGCGGCTTCGAGCGGGCGGCCTTGCGCCTGTCCATCACCCAGTCGGCGGTCTCGCAGCGGCTGCGGGCCCTCGAATCCCAGGCGGGCACGGTGCTCATCGTGCGCAGCCGACCGGTGCGCCCGACGCTGGCCGGCCAGCTCTTGCTCAAGCATGCCAAGATGTCGCGCCTGCTGCGCGCCGACCTTGAGCTCGAGCTGCGCGGGCTCGCCCCCAGCAAGGCCGCTGGGCAGCGCGAACATGAACGCGTGGCCATTGCGATCAATGCCGACAGCATCGCCTGCTGGGCGCTGCCCGCCTTGCACGACCTGGCTTGCCAGGGCTTGCCGCTGGAGCTGATCACCGACGACCAAGATTTCACCTTGCAGTGGCTGCGCGAGGGTCAGGTGCTGGGCTGCGTGACCGCGCTCAGTCAACCCTTGCCCGGCTGCCGGGTGCAGGCGCTGGGCGCCATGGAGTACCTGGCTGTGGCCGAACGCGGCTATGCCCAAAAGCACCTGGGTCCCTTGCGCGCGGGCGCCACCTTGCTGGGCATGCACAATTTTCGCAGTCTGCCCTTTGTAGCGTTCAACCGCAAAGACAGCATACCGGCGCAGCTGGTGGCGCGCACGCTGGGCCTCAAAGCGGTCAACCTACAGCAGCTGTTCGTGCCGAGCCCTCAGGCCATGGTGCAGGCGGTGCAGGCCGGCTGGGGCGTCGGCGTGCTGCCCCGCCTGCTCGTGCAGCCTTTGCTGGACCAAGGCGTGTTCGTCGAGCTCCTGCCCGGACAAAGCCTGTATGTGCCGCTGTTTTGGCACTGCTGGAACCTGCAGTCACAGGTGCTGGCCGATTTGAGCGCAGCGCTGCAGGCGGCAGCGGGGCGCGAGCTGCGCGCCCCGCAGGCTCTGGCCCCCAAGGTTTGCGACGCCGAGGCCTTGGCCGCCGCTTAAGCCCCGGGGCGGGCCTCGAACCCGCGCAAACCCGAGCACGGCGGGGGGTCGGCGCAAGCCGACGACAATGCGCCCATGCATCAGGGAACGGTCAAAGGCAGCGACCCTGGTCAAAAGGCGACACAAAAACCAGGCGCCCTTCCAGTCGCATCGGACATGTCCACCGGACATGCGCAGCTGCATGCGCGCCTGGCGGCCCAGCAATTGCGCATCGAGCAGCTCGAGCGTGAGCGCGACGAGCTTGAATCGTTTTCCCATGCCCTGGCCCATGACCTGCGCTCGCCGGTCAGCGCGATCGACGGGTTTTCCGTCTTGCTCCAAGAATCGCTCGAGACCCTGCCTGGACCCGCTGGCGATCAGCCCCGGCACCTGGTGGCCCGTGTGCGCGCCGGTGTCCAACAGATCGGCGAGCTGATTGAGGCGCTGCAGGTGCTCTCGCGCTTGTCGCGCTCGCCGATGCAGTGCGGCCCGGTCGATCTCAGCGAGATGGCCCAGCAGATCATGGACCATTTGCGCGAGCAGCATCCCGAGCCGCCCATCGACGTTTGCATCGAGCCCGGTCTGCATGCCCACGGTGACCGCCGCCTGCTGCGCCAGTTGTTGGACAACCTGCTGAGCAATGCGCGCAAGTTCAGCAGCCGCAGCCCGTGCATGCGCATCGAGCTCGGGCGCCTGCCACCCGATGCCCCGACCGATCCGCCTGGCTGGGGCGGCGCCTTTTTTGTGCGCGACCGAGGCGTCGGTTTTGACATGCGCCAGGCGCAGCGCCTGTTTCAGCCTTACCAGCGCCTGCCTGGCAGCGAGCCCTTTGAGGGCCAGGGCCTGGGCCTGGCGATCGTGCAGCGCATCGTCAGCCGCCACGGCGGTCGCTTGCGCGCCGAGTCGGCGCCGCAGCAAGGCGCCACCTTCTTTTTTACCTTGGGGCCCGATCAGGCGCCCGAGACCCTTCCCCCTAAGAAAGCATGACCATGCAAGACGATGACCGCAGCGGCCCCTCCGCTGCCGCAACCGGCGCCGAGATCCACCGGCCGCCCCGACGTTCGTCTTTCAAGGCGCAGATGCTGCAAGCGCGCGAAGACGCCATCGTGCAGGCGGTCAACCGGCTGCTGGCCGAAAAAGGCTTTGACCTGATGACGGTCGATGAAGTGGCTGCGCAGGTGGGCATTGCCAAGGCCAGTCTTTACAAGCACTTTCCCAGCAAGGAAGACCTGGCCGCTGCGGCCATGGTGCGCATGCTCATGCAGGCCGAGGACTTTTTGGACCAGTTGCCGGCGCAAGCCGAGCCGATCGAGCAGCTCAAGGCGGTGGTGCGCTGGATGATGGGCCTGCAACTGGCCGGACAAATGCCCACCTTGCCCAGCCAAAACTCAAGCTTGCGCGCCCGCTTGATGGCCAACCAGGCCTATCTTGACTTGCTGGTGCATGTCAGCGACCGCATGGGTGTGTGGATCGAGGCCTGCCAATCCAATGGCAGCATCAACCCCGAGCTGCCGCCCATTTTGGTGCTCTACACCCTGTATGCGCGCGCCTGCGACCCGGTGCTCGAGTTCATGAAGGCCGGCGGTCAGTTTGAAGACGAGGCCATCGTCGAGTGGGTCACGGGCACCTGCTTTGACGGTTTGCGCTCGCGCTCAGTCTGATTCGCTGTCCACGCGCTGCGCGTGCTGCTCGCGCGCCAGTTGCAAAGCCAGGCACAGATCGTCCCAGGCCTTGGCCTTGTCGGCCGGGTTGCGCAGCAGGGTCACGCAGTCGTAGCTGACCAGGGCCGGCGTTCCCCACAGCTCATGCACCTGCCCGCGCAGGCGGCCCAAGGGTTCGGCCGTCTCCAGCAGCGCCTGCGCCGCCAGCCGGCCCATGATGAAAACCAAATCGGGCTCTACGGCCAGCGCCTGCTCTAGGCCTAAAACGGCGCCTTCCACGCCATCTTGCCCGCCCCCCGGGGCCGTGCGCTGCATCGGCGCGAGCCAGACCTGACAGCCCCTGTGCAGACCGGCGGCGTGCAGCATGCGCTGCAGCAACTCGCTGGCCTGGCCGCCGGGGCCCGATCCGCCTTCCTGGCGCTGCTCGCTTAGCAGCAGCCAGCGCGGGGCGCGGGGCCCGTCGGGGCTGGCGTGCAGGGTCTGCAAGGCCCCGACTTGCCACTGCAGGGCTTCGCCCGGGCCGCCAGCAGGCAGCAGCTGTGCAGGCTCGCTGGCGGCCGCACTGTTGGTCGCACTCAAGGTCGCATTGACGCTCGGGCGCGTGGCGCCCGCAGCCGGGTGCGTTGCTGCGGCCGGTGGGGCCACGCGTGTCAGCGGAGCCTGATCTTGACCGACTTCAGCGGCCAAAGGGGCGGCGGGTGCCTCGCGCGCAGCCTGGCCGCTGCTGGCTGCGCTGTCGGCCGCGGCGCGTGGGTTCGATCCAGCGCGTGTGGGCCACCACAGCCGCACGCCCATCTCGCGCAGCATCGCTTTGTGCCGGGCGTCCACGGTCATGGCTGGGGCGCGGCCAGCGGCAGGCTCATGACCACCGCGTCCTCGCGTTTGAAGGGTGCCAGCGGGTAGTAGTTGCGGCGCAGGCCCACTTGTTTGAATCCATAGCGTTCGTACATCTGGCGCGCGCGAACATTGCTCGTGCGCACCTCGAGCCACAGCGATTGTGCACCCTGGGCTTGCGCATTGCGCCGCATCTCATCGAGCATCTGCCGCGCCAGCCCGCGCCCCTGCTGCGGCGGATCGACCGTCAGGTTGAGCAAATGCGCCTCTTGGGCGCCGAGCATCAGCACGTGGTAGCCCACCAGAGTGGGCCCTTGCAGCAGCACTTTCGCGCAGTAACCGGCCCGCAGCGAATCGGCGAAGTTGCCGCGTGACCAGGGGTGGGTGTAGGCGCGTTTTTCCAGCCGGCTGACCTCATCGAGCCAGTCTTCGGTCATGGCCTGCAAGCGCAGCTCGGCGCTTTGGCTCTCAAGCACCGCGCTCATGCCGCGCCCTGTGGCGCCGCCTTGAGCGCCAGTCGCTCTTGCGTGGTTTGTGCCACCTTGTCGCGCACGTACAGGGGCAGTGCTTGGCCCGCCGACGTGGCCTGATCGAGCCGGCCGGCGGCCAGCCGCAGCAGTGCGGCTGCGCTGGGCAAGGCGGCCAGGCAGACGCTGCCGGCGGGCGCGGCGCTCAGTTGGGGGTAGGCGGCCATCGCATTGCCGGCCACCAGGCGAGCAGCGCCACCCTCGGGGTAGGCCAGCGCCTCGGGCGCACTGAGCTGGCACGGCCCGATCGGGCGCAGCAGCGTCGGCCCAGCCGGCTCGAAATGCTGCGCATAGACCTCGTTCATGCGAGCGTCGAGCACCGCGGTGATGGGCTGCACGGCCAGCCCCTGCGCCAGCGCCAGGGCCCGCCCTTCTTCTGCAACGGCCAGCAGGGTGTCGATGGGCAGCACCGGCCGGCCGCTGGCCGCCGCCAACCCTTGCGCGACGGCGCAGGCGGTGCGCACGCCGGTAAAGGAGCCCGGGCCGCGGCCCAGGACGATGGCATCCAAGTCTTGCAAGCGCAAGCCGGCCTGCGCCAGCAAGTCCAGCACAGTCGGGATCAGCGTGATCGACGCCTGCGCCGCCCCCGGCCCGCTGTGCAGCCACTGCCTGGGCCCATGGCTGACGCCCACCGACAGGGTGTCGGTGCTGGTGTCAAAAGCCAGCAGGCGCATACCAGGTGGGGGGGCGGTCAAGGGGGTGCTCAAAAATAAGAGGGGACGGGGCAATCGGGTCGCGGCGCAGCGGCGCTGGCGGCTCAAGCGGCATTATCTGGGCAAGTGTTCGATGCCTTGGGGCGGTCCTGGGTGGGCCCGGGGGAGCCTTGGTGTTGGCCACTTATCATCGCGGGCATGCTGCTCTTGTGCTTGCGCCGAATCTGCTGGGTTGTGCTCGGTGCCGCGCTGGCGGCGCTGGGCCACGCCGCCCCGCCGGCCGATTTGCCGCGGCCGGTGCTACAGGCGCTGGCGCAGGCGCAGGTGCCGCCGCAGGCCGCGGCGTTCTGGGTGGCCGATCTGCCTGCGGGCCAGGTGCGCCTGAACCACCGCGCTGGCGAGGCCATGAACCCGGCCTCGGCCATCAAGCTGCTGACCACCTCGGCCGCGCTCGAGCTGCTCGGTCCCCAGCACACCTGGCGCACCACGGTGCTGGCCGAGGGCAGCGTGCAGGGCCAGCAGCTCAAGGGCCACCTGGTGCTGCGCGGTGGCGGCGATCCCAAGCTGGTGATCGAGCGCCTGCAGTCCATGCTGGCGCAGGTGCAGGCCAGCGGCATCAAGGCCATCGAGGGCGACATCGTGCTGGACCGCAGCCTGTGGCGCGTGCCGGCGGTGCACCCGGGCCAGTTCGACGGCGAGCCGCTCAAGCCCTACAACGCCCAGCCCGATGCCTTGCTGGTCAACTTCAAGTCCATGGTGCTGACCTTCACGCCCGAGCCCGAGCGCGGCCGTGCGGCGGTGCGCATCGAGCCGGCTTTGGCCGGGGTGCAGGTCGACGAGAGCGTGCCGCTGGCCAAGGGCGTGCGCTGCGAGGACTGGCGCGCCAGTGTGCAGGCGGTGCTCGATCAGGCCCAGCGGGTGAGCTTTCGCGGCCCTTACCCCGCCTCCTGCGGTGAGCGCAGCTGGCCCACCGCGTATGCCGAGCCCGACAGCTTTGCCGCGCGCGTCATCGAGGCGGCCTGGCGTGCGCTGGGCGGCGCTCTGTCGGGGCGGGTGCGCGAGGCCAGCCCGGCAGAGACCGCCATGCTCGCGCGCAGCGGCACGCTGGGCGGATCGCCGGTGGCGCTGCGGCTGGAGGCGCCCTCGCTGCCGCTGCTCGACATCGTGCAGGACATCAACAAGTTCTCTAACAACGTCATGGCCCAGCAGGTGTTCTACACCCTGGGCCAGCGCGCCCATGGTGCCCAGGGCATGCCGGGTACGCCCGAGGCGGCGCGCGCGGTGCTGCTGGACTGGTGGCGCGAGCGCCAGCCGCACAGCGAGCCGCCTTTGATCGACAACGGCTCGGGCCTGAGCCGCACGCAGCGCATCAGCGCGCGCGCTTTGGGCGAGCTGCTGCAGCGCATGGCCGCCAGCCCAGTGGCCGGCGAGCTGCTGGCCTCTTTGCCGGTGGCTGGGGTTGACGCCACCATGCGCCAGAGGGCCCGCGCCGTGGCCGGTCAGGCCTGGCTCAAGACGGGCTCCTTGCGTGGCGTCAGCGCCATTGCCGGCTACGCCCAGGCCAGTGGCGGGCGGCGCTACGTGGTGGTGGGGGTGATCAACCACGACAACGCCAGCGCCGGCCGCGCTGCGCTCGATGCGCTGGTGCAGTGGGTGGTGCAGGCGCCTTGAAGGTCCGATCGCGAACCGGTTTTGTCGTTGCGAGGCGCGCAGCCCACCCCGTCATTGCGAGGCGCGCAGCGCCGTGGCAATCCACGCCTTGCGGCCCCATCTGTCCTAAACTGCTCCCATGACCCGCCTGTCCGTACTTGATCTTTCGCCGATTGCCCACGGCAGCGATGCGGCGCAGTCGTTTCGCAATTCGCTGAGCCTGGCCCGCCATGCCGAGCGGCTGGGTTACCAGCGTTACTGGCTGGCCGAGCACCACGGCATGCCTGGTATTGCGAGCGCGGCCACCGCGGTGCTGCTCTCGCACATTGGCAGCGGCACGTCGAGTATCCGCATCGGTGCCGGCGGCATCATGCTGCCCAACCACAGCCCGCTGGTCATCGCCGAGCAATTTGGCACGCTCGAGTCGCTCTTTCCTGGCCGCATCGACCTGGGCCTGGGCCGCGCGCCGGGCTCGGACATGCAGACTGCGCGCGCCTTGCGGCGCCGGCTGGACTCGGATGCCGACGAGTTCCCGCAGGATGTGCTCGAGCTGATGGACTACCTCTCGAGCCAGCCGCGCCAGCCCGTGCGGGCGGTGCCGGGCACCGGCTTGAACATCCCGATCTGGATTCTGGGCTCGAGCCTGTATGGCGCGCAGCTGGCCGCCATGCTCGGCCTGCCCTTTGGCTTTGCTTCGCACTTTGCCCCCGCGCAGATGATGGATGCGGTGGCCATTTACCGCGAGCGTTTCACGCCCTCGGCGCGGCTGGCGAGGCCCTATGTCATGCTCGGCTTTAACGTCTTTGCCGCCGACACCGACGAGCAGGCGCAGGTTCTGGCCACCTCGGCCCAGCAGGCCTTCATCAACCTGCGCAGTGGCAGGCCGGGCAAGCTGCCGCCGCCGCGGCCGGGTTATTTGCAGCAATTGGGCGCGCCCGAGCTTTCGATGCTGCGCAACTTGCTTTCGTGCGCGGCCATTGGTTCGCCCGAGACGGTGCGTGAGCAGATGGCTGCGTTTTTGGAGCGCACCGGCGCCGACGAATTGATGGTGGCCGGCCAGATTTACGACCACGGCGCCAGGCTGCGCTCCTACGAGATCGCTCTGCAGGCGGCCCAGGAGTTAACCCCAGCCACCGCGGCCTAATTTAGGCCTGCCCGCGGCCGGGCCTCAGGCCGCGGCCCGCTCGAGCCGGTCGCGCACGCCGTCCCAGGCTGTGCTTGCCGGCGGGCGTTCAACCCAGATGCGCGCCACACCCATGGCGTCGAGCTCGCGCAGCACCGCAAACAGCTGGTGGGCGGCGCTGGCGGCGTCCAGCGGCATGGGGCGCCAGACCAGCGCACTGCTCGGGCGGGCCTGCTGCCGGCTCCACAGGCCGATGCGCTCACCTGCCACCGCGACGTTGAGCCGCTCTTGAATTTGCCCTGCGTCCACCAGCTCCAGCTTGGCCTGGGGTGCGTAGTGCGAAGCCAGCGTGCCCGAGGCGCGCGGCGCCGCCTGCGCCAGGGCGCTCGCTGGCACCAGCACCTGGCCGCAAGCCGCCTCGATCTGCTCCGGCGTGATGCAGCCGGGCCGCAGCAACACGGGCACGCCGCGGCTGCAGTCGACGATGGTCGATTCAATGCCGACCTCGCAAGGCCCGCCGTCGAGCACCATCAGGGCATCGCCGAATTCGTCTTGCACATGAGCCGCAGTGCTTGGGCTGACCCGGCCAAAGCGGTTGGCGCTCGGTGCCGCCAGCCCCAGACCGCAGGCGCGCAGCACGGCCTGGGCCACCGGGTGCGAGGGGCAGCGCAGGCCGATTGAGTCTTGCCCGCCAGCGGCGGCCGTCGCCACGCCTGGGCGGCGCGGCAAGATGAGCGTGAGCGGGCCGGGCCAGAAGGCGTCGATCAGGCGCTGGGCGAAGTCGGGGACCTGCGCCGCATAGCGCGCCACCTGCGCGCTGCTGGCCACATGCACGATCAGCGGGTGATCGCTCGGCCGGCCCTTGGCCGCATAAATTTGGGCCACGGCCGCCGCGTTGTCGGCATCGGCCGCCAGGCCGTAGACCGTCTCGGTTGGCAGGCCCACCAGCTCGCCGGCGCGCAGCGCCTGCACCGCCTGGGCGATGGCAGCCGGGTCGCTGCCAGGAAGGATCATGCGTCCAGCCCGGGCAGGCCCAGCACAGCGGCGCAGCGGCGTGCCACGGCCTGCACCTCGGCCAGGTGCTCGCCGGTGATCGTCAGATGCCCCATCTTGCGGCCCTTGCGCGCCTGGGTCTTGCCGTACAGGTGCAGATGCGTGCCGCTCAAGGCCAGCACCTGCGCCCAATCGGGTGTGCGCTCGCGGCCTTGCGGGTC